>NZ_JASCOZ010000287.1 GCF_029960115.1 Stenotrophomonas sp. PS02289 | reverse complement strand
ATGCCGGTAGCGCCGGCCGTTGGCCGGCCCAGGCGGTGTGTCATCGTGCGAATCGATGACACGCCGATACCATCACGCTACCTTGTTCCACACTTGGAATCCGGTCAGCCAAAGCCCGAGCATACTGCCCAGATTGGTCAGCATGAACGTCAACACGACGCGGGTGACCCGGTTCCGGTACCACCCCTTCAGCGTCTGCGCATCATCACGCAGCTTCAGGAAGTCCTCATACGCCGGCTTGCGCAGCCGCGTTTCCACCAGTGCGGCAAACGCGCCAGTGGGAATGCTGAGCCGGAACGGTTTGAAAGGCGCGACCACGATGGCGGTCAGGATGCTCAACGGATGGCTGCCGGCCAGCAGGCAGCCCAGACCGGCGAGGCCGCCGGTATACATGGCCCAGGTCACCAGCAGCTCGGCACCCATGCCCAGACCGCCGCGATAGAAGCCGACGGCGATGCCGGTGATCACGACGGCCAGAATGCCCAGCGTGATCCACGGAATGTTGCGCTTGGGCGGTACGGCTTCCAGCGACTCACGCAACGGACCGGGGGCATCGGTATCACTTTCCAGGTACTTCGCGAGCCCGGCCAGGTGGCCGGCACCGACCACCGCCAGCACTTCGCGCTGGGCGGGGTCGTGGGTCTCGCGCAGGCGCGTGGCCATGTAGCGGTCACGCTCGCCGATGATGGTTTCGTAGAGCTCAGGGCTTTCGCTGGCGAACTCGCCGAAGCTGGCTTCGAGCATGTCGCCCTGCTTGAGCTTCTCGATCTCGTCTTCGCCCACGTCTTCCGACGCGAACAGACCGGCACCCAGGCCCATCACCAGCTTGATCTTGCCGAAGAAGCCCAGCCGCTGCGAGGCGCGCTTGAAGGTCAGGCCGACCTCGCGGTCGATCAGATGCACCGGCAGGTTGCGTTCGTTGGCCAGGCCCACCGCACGCTTGAGTTCGGCACCGGGTTCAATGCCCAGCTGTTCGGCCAGTCGGCGCTGATAGGCCGCCAGGGCAAGGTTGGCGGCGAACAGGGCGACGCGACCCTTGCGGATCACCTCGATCAGGTCCAGCTTGTGCAGCGCATCGGGATTGGTCAGCGCCTGCAGGCGCTGCGGATCCAGTTCCACTGCCACGGCGTCGAAGCGACCGCTGCCGATGGCTTTCTCAACGGCCTCCACGCTGGCCTGGGAGACGTGCGCGGTACCCAGCAGGGTGTAGCGCACGCCGTCGCGTTCGACCACCTTGACCGGTTGCCCGGCGAACAGGGTGTCGTCGCTGTCTTGCGTTGTAATGTCGGTCATTGCGTCATTCATTGGAGGGGGCGCTGTCGGCTCCATCGCCGAGCGCGCGCTGCATCTGCACGGTGTCCAGCCAGCGGCCATGCTTGCGGCCGAGGCCACGGAACACGCCGACCAGATGGAAGCCGAAGCGTTCGTGCAGTTTGATCGAGGCAGTGTTGGAAGGTTCCCCGATCACCGCCACCATCTGACGGTAGCCACGCGCGACGCAGGCGTCGATCAACCCCTGCATCAGCGCGGTGCCGACGCCACGGCCCTGGAAAGCGGCATCGACGTAGACCGAGTTTTCCACGGTCCACTGGTAGGCAATGCGCGCGCGGTAGGTGTTGGCATAGGCGTAACCGGCCACCTGGCCGTCGACGACGGCGACGATGTAGGGAAAGCCCCGCCCCTTGATGTCGTGCATGCGCCGTTGCATCTCGGTGGCGTCGGGGACTTCGTACTCATAGGTGTTGACGAAGTCGGTGACTTCCACCGCATAGATGGCGGTGATGGCGGCGATATCCTCGTCGCAGGCGTCGCGCAGGTGCACGGTCACGGGGCAGGGGTCCTGTAGGTTCAGTCGATGTAGCGCTTGAGCAGATCGCCGTAAGCGTCGATGCGGCGGTCGCGCAGGAACGGCCAGATACGGCGAACGTGCTCGCTGCGCTGCAGGTCGACCTCGCAGACCAGCACGGTGGGATCGCCACCGGCTTCGGCGATGAACTCACCCTGCGGGCCGAGCACATGGCTGTTGCCCCAGAACTGGATGCCGGAGGCACCGAGCGGCGAGGGCTCATGGCCGACGCGGTTGCAGCTGAGCACGGGCACGCCGTTGGCGACGGCATGGCCGCGGTGGCTGAGCACCCAGGCGTCACGCTGGCGGTTCTGTTCGTCCTGCTGGTCGTCCGGATCCCAGCCGATGGCGGTGGGGTAGAGCAGCAGTTCGGCCCCGGCCAGGGCCATCAGGCGGGCGGCTTCGGGGTACCACTGGTCCCAGCAGACGAGCACGCCAAGACGACCGACCGAGGTGTCGATGGGCTTGAAGCCGATATCACCGGGGGTGAAGTAGAACTTCTCGTAGAAGCCCGGATCATCCGGAATGTGCATCTTGCGATATTTGCCGAGCAGGGTGCCGTCCTTCTCGAACACCACGGCGGTGTTGTGATACAGGCCGGCGGCACGGCGCTCGAACAGCGAGCCGACGATGACCACGCCATGCTTCTTTGCGAGCGCGCCCAGGCGTTCGGTGCTGGGGCCGGGAATCGGCTCGGCCAGGTCGAACTCATCGACCGATTCATGCTGGCAGAAGTACGCGCCGTTATGCAGTTCCTGCAGCAGGACCAGCTTGGCTCCCTGCGCGGCCGCTTCAGCCACGCGCGTTTCGATCACAGCCAGATTGGCCTCGGCATCGCCATGGTTGCGCTCCTGGATCAGGGCGACGGTAAGGGGGTGACGTGGGCTCATCCGATGCGGGTCCTGCAGGCAGAAAAACGCAGTTTATCGCGGATGCGTCGGCATCGCGTGTCGATCGTTGAATGCGCGCCAACGGTTGGATTCAGGCGAACAACCCTCTGCTGCCGGTCTACGTGTCTGGGGCCGGCGGGTGGGGGGTACGGGACACGCCTTAAATCTCCAGTTAGGCTCGGGCGGCACATCCATGTGCCTTTACGGTCCCGTACCC
>NZ_JASCOZ010000286.1 GCF_029960115.1 Stenotrophomonas sp. PS02289 | reverse complement strand
GCCGTTGGCCGGCCCACACACCGCCTGGGCCGGCCAACGGCCGGCGCTACCGAAAGACCGATGCCATCCGCACAATGGTGATCACCGCCGGCGCGGCTTTCCCGCCGGGCGGAACTGCTGGCCCCTGCCCTTGCCGCGCTCCTGCGCGGTCTCGGCTTGGCGCACGGCCAGCTTGGCGGCGGCGGCGGCCACTTCGTCTTTCAGCTTGAAGTAGTTCAGCAGGCGCTCTTCGTCCAGTTCCCCGGCCTCGATGGCCGCGCGCACGGCACATCCCGGTTCGCTCTGGTGCGCACAATCGCGGAAGCGGCATTGCGCCGCCAGCGCTTCCACATCGGCGAAGCCGCCTTCGCTCAGCGCCTCTTCACCGGTCGGCTTGAGTTCGCGCATGCCCGGCGTATCGATCAGGCAGGCCCCGGCCGGCAACGGCATCAGTGCGCGATGGGTCGTGGTGTGCCGGCCCTTGGAGTCGTTACCGCGCACGTCGGCGGTTTTCATCCGCTGCTCGCCGAGCAGGGTGTTGGTCAGCGTGCTCTTGCCGGCCCCGGACGACCCCACCAGCACCACGGTCTGACCCGGGCCCAGCCAGGGCAGCAGCGCACCAGCACTTTCGGGATCCTTGCCGTTGATCGCCAGCAGCGGAATGTCCTGCGCGGCCAGTTCCTCCAGCACATCCAGCGCGTCCTGGCTGTACTCGGTCTGGTCGGCCTTGGTCAGCACCACCACCGGCTGCGCGCCGCCCCCGCCCACCAGTAGCAGGTAGCGCTCGATGCGGCGTGGATTGAAGTCGGCATCCAGCCCGCAGACGATGAACACGGTGTCGATGTTGGCCGCGATCACCTGCTGGTGGTAGTGCTCACCGGCCGCGCCACGCTTGATGGCGGTGCGCCGGGGCAGCAGCGCGACAATCTTGATGCCGTCCAGCAGGACCCAGTCGCCCACCGCCGCGCGTTCATGGCTGGGGAAGCGTGGCCGCTGCCACTCGGCAGGGGACTCCGTCTTCAGCGACGCTTCCGGCGCGTCGGCCACCACGTAACCGGTACGGTGCTGCTCGATCACCCGGCCCGGGCGGGCCTGTGGGTGGGCCTCGAACAAGGCCTGCCAAGCGGGCAGTTCAGGGGCCCCTGGCCATGGCCAGCCAATGGTCTGCAGGGCGCGGTAATCGATCGGGTCGGTCATCCTGCGCATTCTACCCTTGAGGCATGGCCGGCAACTGCCCGCCAACGCTCAGGATTTCCCCTCCGAAGGGCTTGCCCCGCGTCGCACCATTTCCGCTACCATGCGATTTCCATGCCCAACCTGGCCCAGCCATGTCAACGCCACCGCTGAAGCCGCTCGCCACCCGCGAGCGCCTGTCCGAAGTCCGCTACGAGATCCGGGGCGAGCTGGCACGACGAGCGCGTGAGTTGGAAGCCCAGGGCCGCACCCTGATCAAGCTGAACATCGGCAACCCGGGCAACTTCGGTTTCCGCGCGCCGGAACACCTGCAGCGCGCCATTGCCGACGACATGGGCCGCACCGATCCCTACACCCACCAGCAGGGTCTGCCGGTCGCCCGCGAGGCCATTGCCGCCGCCTATGCGCGGCGTGGCGCGCCTGATGCGCACCCGGACCGGGTGTTCATCGGCAATGGCGTCAGCGAGCTGATCGACCTGTCGCTGCGTGCCCTGCTCAACCCCGGCGATGAAGTGCTGGTGCCCTCGCCCGACTACCCGCTGTGGTCGGCGGCGACCATCCTCAACGACGGTCGCCCGGTGTACTACCGCTGCGCCCCGGAAAACGGCTTCCAGCCGGATCCGAGCGAGATCGAGACGCTGGTGTCCTCGCGCACCCGCGCCATCGTGCTGATCAACCCGAACAACCCCAGCGGCGCGAGCTATCCGCGCGAACTGCTGGAGCGCATCGTGGAGATCGCGCGCAAGCACAACCTGCTGCTGATGGTCGATGAGATCTACGACCAGATTCTGTACGACGGCGCGCAGTTCCAGCCGGTGGCCCCGCTGGCCGGCGACCATCCGTGCATCACCTTCAGCGGCCTGAGCAAGGTGCACCGCGCGTGCGGCTGGCGCGTGGGCTGGGCGATGCTGTCCGGCGCGGCCGAGCAGCTGGGTGAGTTCCGCGCGGCGATGGACCTGCTGAGCGCGCTGCGACTGTGCGCCAACGTGCCCGGCCAGTACGCCATCGAGGCCGCGGTGAACGGTCCGGACACCATCTCCGAATTGTGTGCGCCGGGTGGCCGCCTGTATGAAACCCGCCGCGCGGTGATTGAAGCCTGCAACGCCAGCGAACACCTTTCGCTGGTGGCTCCGGCCGGCGCGCTGTATGCGTTCCCGGCGGTGGTGGGTGCGGCGGCCAAGGCCTTCGACGACCACGACTTCGCGCTGGAACTGATGAACGAGGAAGGCGTGCTGGTCGTCCCGGGCTCCAGCTTCAACGTGCCCTACCGTCACCACTTCCGGGTGACCCTGCTGCCGGAAGCCGGGGTAATGCGCGACGTTTTCGCCCGCATCGACCGCGCCCTGGCGCGACGCGCCGAAGCCAACACCAAAGTGGTGCCGCTCAAGCCGCGCAGCGTGGCCTGACGATGGCGCTGCGTTACCTGGCGCTGGGCGATTCGTACACCATTGGCGAAGGCGTCGCGGAGCAGGGCCGTTGGCCAGTGCAGCTGAGTGCGGCGCTGCGCGCCGCCGGCGTGGACATCGCCGACCCGCAGATCATCGCCACCACCGGCTGGACCACCGACGAGCTGGACGCCGGCATTGATGCCGCCGCGCCACAGGGACCATTCGACCTGGTCACCCTGCTGATCGGGGTCAACAACCAGTATCGCGGACGCTCCGTTGACGAGTACCGCACCCAGTTCAGCGCACTGCTGCAGCGCGCGCTCGGCTTTGCCGGGCAGCGCGCGCAACGGGTACTGGTGCTGGCCATTCCGGATTGGGGCGTGACCCCGTTCGCGGC
>NZ_JASCOZ010000285.1 GCF_029960115.1 Stenotrophomonas sp. PS02289 | reverse complement strand
GGCCGGCCCAGGCGGTCCGTGGGCCGGCCAACGGCCGGCGCTACGGGTCCAGGTACGCCACCACCCCACGCCCAGCCCGCAACCCGCTTGCATAACACGCGGTCAACAGATACCCGCCGGTCGGTGCTTCCCAATCCAGCATCTCCCCGGCACAGAACGTGCCGGGCAGGGCGCGCAGCATCAACGCGTCATCCAGCGCTTCCAGCCGCACCCCACCCGCGGTGCTGATCACCTCATCCATCGGGCGCGGACGCAGCAGCGACAACGGCAGCCGCTTCAGCGCTGCGGCCACGTGCTCAGCCGGCAGCTGACCGGCCTCCTTGCCCAGCACCTCGAACAGCAGGGCCGACTTCACCCCGCCCAGGCCCAGGTGGCGACGCAGGTGCTCGCCAAAGCTGCGGCCCTGCCGAGGCTTGCGCAGCTTGTCCAGCAGCTGCGCCTCGGTCTGACCCGGCAGCAGGTCCAGGTGCAGTTGGACCTGGCCGTCGCGGGCGAGGGTGTCGCGCAGGTCGGCGGCCAGCGCGTAGATCAGACTGCCCTCGATGCCATGGGCGGTGATCACGCACTCGCCCTGCAAGGTCTGCGGCGTCCCGTCCAATGCGGTCCAGTGCGCGACCACCGGCTTGAGCGGGGCACCGGCCTGGCGCTCGCGGAAATAGTCGGTCCAGTCGATATCGAAGCCACAGTTGGCGGACTTCAACGGCGCGATGTCCACGCCGTGCGCCTGCAACGGTGCCACCCAGGCCCCGTCCGAGCCCAGTTCCGGCCAGCTGCCGCCACCCATGGCCAGTACCACCGCGTCGGCCTGCACGCTGACCTCGCCGTCGGGTGTCTGCAGGCGCAGTGCGCCGTCAGCGGTCCAACCGGTCCAGCGGTGCTGCACATGGAAGCGCACGCCCTGGTCTTTGAGCCGACGCACCCAGCCGCGCAGCAGCGGGGCCGCCTTGCGGTCGACCGGAAAGACGCGGCCGGAACTGCCCACGTAGGTTTCCACGCCAAAGCCCAGCGCCCACGCACGCAGTGCCTCGGCGTCGAAGTCGGCCAGCCATGCGCCCACCTGTTCCGCGCGCTCGCGGTAACGGCTGACGAACAGCGCCGGCGGGTCGGAATGGGTGAGATTCAGGCCCCCCTTTCCGGCGATCAGGAACTTGCGCCCGGGTGAGCCCTTGGCTTCGTAAAGGTCCACCGTGTGGCCGGCGGCGCGCACGGTTTCGGCGGCCATCAGGCCCGCCGGTCCGCCGCCGATGATGGCCACGCGGGCAGGGTGCTGCGTGTTGGTCATGGTCAGCGCGGCTTCACCGCAAGCAGCTCCACGTCGAACACCAGCGAGGCGTTCGGCGGAATCGGACCGGCACCGCCGGCACCGTAGCCATACTCGGCGGGAATCATCAGGGTGCGCTTGCCGCCGACCTTCATGCCGGCAAAGCCCTCGTCCCAGCCCTTGATGACCCGGCCCTGGCCCAGCTGGAAGCTGAACGGGTCGCCGCGGTCCAGCGAGCTGTCGAACTTGGCACCGTGCTTGTCGGCAGCGCGCTCGTCGTAGATCCAGCCGGTGTAATGCACGGAAATGGTGCTGCCCGGGGTGGCTTCCGCACCGGTGCCCGGCTGGGTGTCGATCTTCTCGAAGGCGGCAATCGTGCCACCCGGCGGCGGACCCGGCGGCGTGCAGCCGACCAGCAGCGACAACAGCAAGGGGGCGATCAACAGCTTCGGCAGACGACGCATGGCGGCACCGGGAGGTTTACAGGGGACGCAAGGGTAGCGCATCGCCGGGCGCTATCATGGGCCCATGTCGAAACTGCTGCTCAACCTGCGCAATGTCGCAGACGATGAAATCGAGGACGTGACCGCGCTGCTGGACGAGGCGGGCATCGCCCATTACCGCACCGAGCCCAGCCCCTGGGGCATTTCCTGGGGCGGCATCTGGATCCGCGACGACGCCGACCAGCCACGGGCCAAGGCCTTGATGGCCGAGTACCAGCAGGCCCGCGGTGAGCGGGTCCGCGCCGAGCGCCAGGCCGCGCTGCGCGACGGCACCGCCGAGACCTTCGGCAGCCTGCTGCGGGCGCGGCCGGTGTTCGTGGTGCTGGTGCTGCTGGGCATGCTGGCCGCCGCCGCCCTGGTGCTGCTGCCGTTCGTGCTGCTGCGCGGCTAAAATGGGCGGATGATCGCCAATACCGCCGCCTACCATTTCACCGACATCGCCGATCCGCAGGCGCTGTGCGCCACCTTGCTCGCCCGCGCGGAAGCCGGCGAGCTGCGCGGCACCATTCTGGTGGCGGGGGAGGGCATCAATCTGTTCCTGGCCGGCAGCCAGGACGGCATCGATGGCTTCTATGCCGCGCTGGCCGAAGATGCGCGCTTTGACGGGATGCGGGTGAAGACCAGCTACAGCCAGATGCAGCCGTTTGCCCGGCTCAAGGCCAAGGTCAAGCCGGAAATCATCAGCTTCCGCATTGATGATGGCCAGCCGTTGGACTTCCCGCGCGCACCGGCGGTGGACCCCGCCACCGTGCAGCGCTGGCTGCGCCAGGGGCACGATGACGCCGGCAAGCCGGTGGTGATGCTCGACACCCGCAATGTGCAGGAGATCGAGTACGGCACCTTCCAGAACGCGCTGGTGCTGCCGATCACCAAATTCACCGATCTGCCCGAGGCGCTGGCCCCGCACCGCGAGGCGCTGCGCGACAGTACCGTGGTCAGCTTCTGCACCGGCGGCATCCGCTGTGAGAAGGCCGCGCTGTGGATGCGCAACGATGGCATGGACAACGTGCTGCAGCTGGACGGCGGCATCCTCGGCTACTTCGAGGAAGTGGGCGGGGAAGGGTATGAGGGGCGTTGTTTCGTGTTCGACGAGCGCGTGGCGCTGGATGCTGAGCTGAAGCCGCTGGTGGATTCGGAAACGGTTTGATACGAGCAAATCAGGTATCGCCTGGGCCGGCCAACGGCCGGCGCTACCGGGTCTGAAGCATTGGTAGCGCCGGCCG
>NZ_JASCOZ010000284.1 GCF_029960115.1 Stenotrophomonas sp. PS02289 | reverse complement strand
CCGCGCTTATTCTAGTTTTAAAGCGGGGCCGCGCGGCGCCCGGCCCCCCCCCCCCCCCCCCCCCCCCCCCCCCCGGCTCTACGCAGCAGAGCGGATCGGGTAACCGATTACATCCGGATGCGTGAATCCCCGGTCAGGTACGTGAGTCCATTTTGAGATAGCTTTCACACTTTCGAACCGACACCTGCCTGGAGGGGGTAACAGGATGCGCATCGGAATTGTCGTGGACTCGGCCTGCGATCTGCCGCAGGACTTCATTGAAAAGAACAACCTGGTGCTGCTGCCGATCACGGTGCGGATCGGCGAAGCGGTGCTCGCCGACCACCGCGACGAGCAGGCCACGCTGAGCTTCCTGCACGCCCACGTGGCAGAAAACGGGGCCGAGGCGGAAACCATTCCCTTCAGCGTGGTGCAGATCCGCGATCTGTTCCTGGGCCAGCTGGTGATCGACTACGACCATGTGTTCTGCATGACGATCACCAAGACCCGCAGCCCGATCTATGACAACGCGATGCAGGCCAGCTTCGCGATCCTCAACGACTACAAGCCGGTGCGCCAGGCGGCAGGATTCAACTCGCCGTTCGCGCTGCGCGTGCTGGACACCCAGAACCTGTTCGCCGCCCAGGGCGTGACCGCGGTCGAAGCGGTGCGCCTGCGCGACAGCGGGGCCAGCGTGCAGCAGATCCGCGAGAAACTGGAACAGCTGGCGCACAACGTGCACGGTTACATGGTCACCCGCGACCTGTACTACATGCGCGCCCGCGCCCGCCACAAGGGCGACCGCAGCGTGGGCTTGATCAGCGCCGCGCTGGGCAGCGCGCTGGACATCAAGCCGGTGCTGCACGGCTACCGGGGCGAAACCGGGCCGGTGGCCAAGATCAAGGGGTTCGACAACGCCGTGCAGAAGCTGTTCGACTTCGTCGGCCAGCGGGTCAAGGCAGGGCTGATGACCCCGACCGTGTGCGTCAGCTATGGCGGTGAACTGGAAGACCTGCGCGCCCTGCCCGGCTACGCCGGCCTGCGCCAGACCTGCGAGGCACATGGGGTGCAGCTGTTCGAGTCGGTGATGAGCCTGACCGGCATGGTCAACGTCGGCAAGGGCGCGGTCACCATCGGCTTCGCCGACGGCCCGCACACCTTCAGCGGCTGATCCTGCCGGCCGGTTTCTGCACACCGGTTGCACTGGGTTTCTGGCAGTCTGCGCGCATTCAATGGAGACCACCATGTCGTCAGTCGTTCATTACAGCATCAGCCTGCCGGACCCGGAAAAGGCCCGTGGCAGTGACCCGGACCTGTCGTTCAAGTCGCACGGAGCCAGCGGCTTCGCCGAGGAACTGCAGGATGCCCTGCGCAGCACCACTTTGTTTGAGAAGTGGCGCGCCAAGCAGCCGGATCCGGACGCCGTGGAAAACCAGTGGGGCGTCACCGACCCGGAGGCCACCGTCACCGGCGAGCAGAAAGACCTGCGGGTCAACCTGACGGTCACCACGAAGATCGACAGCGACGTGTTCAAGCAGCGCCTGCGCCTGCTGGCCGGCCACCATTGGGAAATGCGCGACGTGCGATAATCCGTGCCCTCCAGGCACGGAACGCACGATGGATACCCAGAGCAAGGGACGAGCTACCAAGGCAGCGCGCGCAGCGCTGCTTCGGCCCGCCGAGCGCGGACAGCCCAAGTTGCGGTATGCGCCGCGTGGATTGCGTTACCTGCAGCGCTGGTCGGAGGGGTTCGCAGGAAAATTTCCCTCGGCAGAAGAGCTCGCTGAAAATCCCCGCTATTGGAACTATAAGATTCCGGTGGACTCAGGCTTGGTGGAGGCACCGTATACCAACCCGCAGCTGCAGCGAGAATGCGCACAGCGCATGATCAATGCCTGTGCGCATCTGATTGAAGCGAAGCCGGCCGGGCTTGCCCACGTTCGCGTCACCTGCAGCATCAGCCTGCCGCTCATGTTCGGCAGCGAGCTGTGCCTGTACCTGGACGAGGACTACTACCGCGGGCATACCGAGCCCGGTCCCTACGACCATGGCCGGCTGCGCGCACTGCAACCGCGCAGCCTGGCACGCGAGTGGAGTCTGATCCTGCCGCCCGGCGTCGGCGAATGGGGGGTCGCCGCCGAGTATCCGGCGGTTGAAGGGTACGATGAGTGGTACAGCGACATTTGGTATTTCGGCGAGGTGGGTGCGCGACCGTGATCGGCATGGACACGCATGGCGTGTCTCTACGGTACCTGTCCCTCCACCACCCGGTTGCGGCCCTCGTGTTTGGCCGCATACAGCGCTGCATCGGCGGCTTTCAGCAGCGGCGTGGGATCGGCCGCTTCCACCGTCGCCACCACCACAGCGCCCACGCTGATCGTCACCCCGACCTGCCCCACCCCATCGGGTGACGCCAGCCGGATGCGCTCTACCGCCCCACGCAGGGTGTCGGCCAGCGCGAGCACTCCTTCGCGCGGCGTGGCTGGGACCACCACGGCGAACTCCTCACCACCGTAACGCGCGACCACATCGGTGCCGCGCGTGGCGCAGTGGTTGAGAGTATTCGCGACCGCGCGCAGACAGGCATCGCCCATCGGGTGGCCGAAGCGGTCGTTGAACTGCTTGAAGTGATCGATGTCGATCATCAACAGCGCCATCGGCTGCCCACTACGTCGCGCCCGATTCCATTCCGCCAGCAGCACCTGATCGAATTCGCGCCGGTTGGCCACGCCGGTCAGTGCGTCCACACGGGATAAACGATCCAGCTGGTCCTGTCCCTCCATCGCCCGCACCTGCATCACCACCCCGCGCAGGCCCGCACCGAGCGTGGCAAAGATGAAGCCGAAGGCGGCGAGGTGCGGGTGTTGATCCACCAGCAGTGCGGACACGACCAGCAACGCCGCTGGCAGGATCAAGGGCGCACCGGCACGCACCGCCAGGGTCAACCGGCGCGGCGTCTGCCGCGCCGGCTCGTCCCCAAGGCGCAGCGCCAGCACCGCGCGCAGCAGGAACGGGAT
>NZ_JASCOZ010000283.1 GCF_029960115.1 Stenotrophomonas sp. PS02289 | reverse complement strand
GGCTTGCCCGGCTGCCGTTGGCGTGATCCTTGCGGCGAAGAGCAGCCGGGCAAGCCCGGCTCTACGGAGCTGCGATCCTTCCGTCGAAAAGCGGCCGGGCAGGTTACGCCGCGTCATCCACCTTCAACGCCGCGTCCGCTGCCAACAGCGCCTCGGCCGCCTGACTCAACGGCGGCGAGGGCACATCCTCCGCGCCAATCGCCGCCATCATCTGCGGCATCCCCACAAACCGGCGGTTGCGCCGGTCGTAGATGCCGGTCACCAGCAATGCACGGGTGGCGATCTTCTCTTCGCCCAGCAGCACCCGCTGTTCCATGATCACCCGCGTGCCGACCCAGCCGGCCAAACGCGTTTCCAGGGTGAAGCGCTGGAAGGGTTTGAGTTCACGCCGGAACTGGATGGTGCCCGCCCCGACAATCGGAGCCCACTTCTCGCGCAGGGCGACCCGGCCCAGGCCCATGCGCAGGATCAGGTCCAGCCGGCCCAGGTCGAAGATGTTCCAGTAGCGCCCGTTGGTCATGTGCAGATTGCTGTCCAGGTCGTTGGGCAGCACCCGGAACTGCAGGCGCGATACCCCGAACGGGGCCGCCAGCTTCGGCCGGAACAGACTCTGGATCATCAACAGCAACAGGCGGAACCACAGATTCATACGTTCTATGACAGGTGTAATAGTTTGGCGTACGCTAATCTATGACACCCGTCTTAGCAAGGAGCCCCGGCATGTCTCCCCGTCATAGCGATGCGCCGCAGCGCGTGGTCAGCGCGGCCGAAGACATGTTGGCGCGGGTGGGGCTCAACGCCACCAGCATCCGCGAGGTGAGCAAGCTGGCCGACGCGCCGCTGGGTTCGACCTACCACCATTTCCCAGGTGGCAAGCAGGAACTGCTGGCCAAGGCCACGCGGCAGGCCGGTGACAAGGTCGATGCGCTGCTGGAGCGAACGCTGCAGGCCGGTGCGGCGGATGGATTGCGGCAATTTCTGGCGATGTGGCGTGAGCGTCTGCTGCGTGCGAATTTCCAGGCAGGCTGTCCGGTGCTGGCGGCTTCGGTGGAAGAACCGGTGGATGCGGTGGCAGGCGACGTCCGCGATGCGGCCGCCGAGGTTTTTGCACGCTGGGAATCGCGGTTGGGTGCGGCGTTGGAAGCGGCGGGCCACGCACCGGCGCAGGCCGCAACGTTGGCAACCCTGATCATCGCCAGCGTCGAAGGGGCGGTGGCCATGTGCCGCGCCACCCAGAGCATCGAGCCGTTTGATCGGGTCAGCGCCCAGTTGCAAGGTCTGGTGTAACCCGCGCGCACGCTTGCGCAGACCGGCCCGCCGGTTCTACGATCCAGCTTCGGCCCGCCGCCGGGGAGGTGGCGTGGCGACATGACGGCCCTCGCGCCATGCGTTCGACGCAGCATTACGTATCCGACGGTACGCGGGGGCGTGCCGTCAGCCCCCCGTTGTGTTCTCGTTCTTTCTTACCGAAGGAGTACGACCGCATGCCTACCGTGCAACAGTTCGCGTCCCACACCCCGATCTGGGTCTGGGCGATTCTTGCCTTCCTGCTTTGGCGCGGCATCGACGCGCTCAAACCGTCCAAAACCTCGCTGGGCCGTCTGGCCGTGGTGCCTGCGATCTTTACCGTGTGGGGGCTGTGGAGCCTGCATCACCGTTACGGAGCCAGCATCGAGGCCTGGGGTGTGTGGCTGCTGGGCATCGCAATCGGTGCCGGCATCGGCTGGCTGCTGGTGCGTCGCCAGAGCATCAGCTACGACGCGGTGGATGGTCACCTGCACCGCACGGCCGACTACTCGCTGCTGCCGTTGCTGCTGCTGACCTTCATCGTCAAATATGCGTTCGAAGCAGCGTTGGCCACGGCACCTGCGCTGGCGGACGACACGGTGTTCCGCATGGCGCACCTGGTGGTGTCGGGTGGATTCACCGGTGTGTTCATCGGCAAGTTCCTGCACTACCTGCGTGTGGCCTCGCTGAGCCGTCAGCAGGCATTGCCGACATGACCGGTCGTTCTGCATCCTCGTCCGCTCGTCGTCGCAGCACGACGACGCGGCGCAGTGCGGGTGTGCTGCCGTGGTTGGGATTGATTGGCAGCATCGCGATGGCGGTGGTGGTGACGGTGTTTGCGAAGATGCTGTTCATCAACTTTGTCGAGATGTACACCACCTACGGCAAGGAACTGCCGTGGCTGTCACGGGTGTACCACGACAAGTACCTGCTGGCGTGGCTGGGCCCGGTGGCGGTGGCGCTGTGCTGGTACATCGGGCGTGACAGCTGGGGGCCCCGCGTGGCGGGGCTGCTGGGTCTGTTGATCGCGCTGGTGGGCGCGGTGAGCACTATCTTTGCGCTGTATCTGCCCTATATCAACATGGGCTCGCTGGTGTGAGCGTCAGTTGGGACGCCAGAAGCCGGACTGCAGTTCGGACAGGGTGAGGACTTCGTCGTGGTTGACGTCGAGTGACTGGAAGCGCATTTCGACGACGCGACGAACCTCCTCATCGCTCAGCTCACCGTCGCCGTTGAGGTCCGCCACGCGGATGCGATCGGCGGCGGTGAGCTGACCATCCCGGTCGGGGCCGAGCAGGGCCTGCACTTCCTCGACGGTAACCCGGTTGTTGTGATCGGCATCGAGTGCCTGGAATAGGGTAGTGCCGTCGTACTCGTCCTTGCTGACCTCGCCGTCCGCGTTGCGGTCCAGCGTGGCGAAGCGCTCGGCGGCGGTGGTGGCGAGTTGCTGCGCGTGTGCGGTTGATATCAGAAGGGCAAAGCCGCACAGGCAGGGGAGAAGCGTCTTCATGGGGCACTCCTGTTGCAGGATGGAGTGCGTAGTGTGGGTTGCTTCCTTGGTTCGGGCACCCGTACTTTTACTGGGATTTCGTTGCTGCTTGGGGCGTGTTTTGGATTTTGGCGAACAGCCGGTGGGCATCGGTTCCCGGTGTTGGCGGGTCGGGGTGGGCGTTCCGGGGGACGCTGCAAGTACGTCCATGTAAGCTCGGTCGCCGCATCCATGCGGCTCACGCCCCCTCCAGCCCACCC
>NZ_JASCOZ010000282.1 GCF_029960115.1 Stenotrophomonas sp. PS02289 | reverse complement strand
GGTGGGGGGTACGGGACACGCCTTAAATCTCCCGTTAGGCTCGGGCGGCACATCCATGTGCCTTCACGGTCCCGTACCCCCCACCCACCGGCCCCTCGATACAGGGTCGGTGGCCATGGGAAACGCCACGTCCGCGTGCTTTTGATCTTCGATGGCCACCGACGCACTGTCGATGGCGGGTCGGGGTGGGCTGGAGGGGGCGTGAGCCGCATGGATGCGGCGATCGAGCTTACATGGACGTACTTGCAGCGTCCCCCGGAACGCCCATCCCGATCCGCCACCCCAGGTAAGCCGTGAACACCGGCTGTTCGCCAAAAACCAACAGCAAGCCGGGCAGAGCCCGGCTCTACTTGACACCGGCAAAAAAATCGGAAATCCAGCCCTAAAGGTTCCCGGAAACGTGCCGTTATTGTTTTCAACCAGGGCACATCGCCCTACTGCCTCCCCCGGGGCACCCCTTCCAAGCAACATCAGATACGCAGTCCAGGAGAACGGAAATGGCACAAGTCATCAACACCAATGTGATGTCGCTGAACGCACAGCGCAACCTGTCGACCAGCGGTTCCAGCCTGGCTACCACCATCCAGCGCCTGTCCTCCGGCCTGCGTATCAACAGCGCCAAGGACGATGCCGCCGGCCTGGCCATCTCCGAGCGTTTCAGCACCCAGATCCGCGGCCTGGACGTTGCCGTGCGCAACGCCAACGACGGCATCTCGCTGGCCCAGACCGCCGAAGGCGCGATGGTCGAAATCGGCAACAACCTGCAGCGTATCCGCGAACTGTCGGTGCAGTCGGCCAACGCCACCAACTCCGACAGCGACCGCGAAGCGCTGAACGCCGAAGTGAAGCAGCTGGTCTCGGAAATCGACCGCGTCAGCCGCCAGACCAACTTCAACGGCACCAAGCTGCTGGACGGTTCGTTCTCCGGCGCGCTGTTCCAGGTCGGTGCTGACTCCGGTCAGACCATCGGCATCAACAGCATCGTCGACGCCAGCGCCGGCGCGCTGGGCGGCGCCAAGTTCGACAGCAACACCTTCACCGTCGCTGCGCTGGCCACCAACGGCGATGTCAGCATCGAAGGCATGGAAATCCAGGGTGCCGACGGCAACTCGTACAAGCTGGACAAGATCGAAGTGAAGGCCGGCGTCGACATCGCCGCCACCCGCAAGGCCACCACCGCGGCCATCGCCGCTGCGATCAACGCCAAGATGGACCAGACCGGCGTCTACGCCTCGGTCGACGCCGCTGCGGCCGGCAAGCTGGACCTGACCTCGGTGCAGAGCAACGTTGCCGCCGACGGCACCTTCAACGCCATTGAAGTCACCATGGGCACCTGGACCGGCGCCACCGCGCCGACCGCGCCGACCCCGACCGCCGACGCCACCGGTCTGGACGCGCAGTACGCCAGCAACCTGGACATCTCCACCTTCACCGGTGCCCAGCAGGCCCTGTCCATCGTCGACAAGGCACTGACCGCTGTAAACAGCTCGCGCGCCGACATGGGTGCGATCCAGAACCGCTTCACCTCCACCATCGCCAACCTCGGCACCACCTCGGAAAACCTGTCGGCCTCGCGCAGCCGTATCCGCGACACCGACTATGCCAAGGAAACCGCCGAACTGACCCGCACGCAGATCCTGCAGCAGGCCGGTACCGCGATGCTGGCCCAGGCCAACCAGTCGCCGTCCAGCGTGATGAGCCTGCTGCAGGGCTGATTCCTGGCCGCAGAGGTGGAACGAAAAACCCGGCTTCGGCCGGGTTTTTCTTTTTGGCGACTCACAACACGATCAATAGCGGTTTTTTCATGTTTTTGATTAAAGGTTATTGACATTGTGTCGTTATTGATCTCAGCCGCGACATGAACACCTTTCGTGGCACCTCCGCAAGGAGCCACACCTCCATCACCCGGCGACATCACCCTCGCCACCAGGAGCACGAAAATGGCACAAGTCATCAATACCAATGTGATGTCGCTGAACGCCCAGCGCAATCTGTCGACCAGCGGCTCCAGCCTGGCCACGACGATCCAGCGTCTGTCGTCGGGTCTGCGCATCAACAGCGCAAAGGACGACGCCGCCGGTCTGGCGATCTCCGAACGCTTCAGCACCCAGATCCGTGGCCTGGACGTTGCCGTACGCAACGCCAACGACGGCATCTCGCTGGCCCAGACCGCCGAAGGCGCGATGGTCGAAATCGGTAACAACCTGCAGCGTATCCGTGAGCTGTCGGTGCAGTCGGCCAACGCCACCAACTCCGACAGCGACCGTGAAGCGCTGAACTCGGAAGTGAAGCAGCTGGTCTCGGAAATCGACCGCGTCAGCCGCCAGACCAACTTCAACGGCACCAAGCTGCTGGACGGTTCGTTCTCCGGCGCGCTGTTCCAGGTCGGTGCCGACTCCGGCCAGACCATCGGCATCAACAGCATCGTCAACGCCAGCGCCAGCGCGCTGGGTGGCGTCAAGTTCGACAAGAGCACGCTGGACATCGGTGCGCCGGCCACCAATGGCGACGTCACCATCAAGGGCATGACCATCAAGGGTGGCGACGGTACTGCCTACACCCTGTCCGACATCACCGTGAAGGCCGGTGTGGATGCCGCAGCGACGCAGAAGGCCACGGTCGCTGCAGTGGCCACCGCGATCAACGAGAAGATGGACCAGGCCGGCGTCTACGCCACGGTCAGCACCACCACCGGTCGCCTGGACCTGACCTCGGTCAAGAACAACGTGAGCGATACCGGCACGTTCAACGCCATCACCGTCACCGCAGGTACCTGGACCGGCATCACCGCGCCGACCCCGGCCACGCCGACCACCGCTGCCGCCGGCGCTGCACTGGCCAGCAAGTTCGCCAGTGACCTGGACATCTCTTCGGTGGCCGGTGCGCAGCAGGCGCTGTCGATCGTCGACAAGGCACTGACCTCGGTGAACAGCTCGCGCGCTGACATGGGTGCGATCCAGAACCGCTTCACCTCGACCATCGCCAACCTCAACACCACTTCCGAAAACCTGTCGGCCTCGCGCAGCCGTATCCGCGACACCGACTACGCCAAGGAAACCGCTGAACTGA
>NZ_JASCOZ010000281.1 GCF_029960115.1 Stenotrophomonas sp. PS02289 | reverse complement strand
GCCGTTGGCCGGCCCTCATGGCGTCGGAAACATCCCTTGGGCCGGCCAACGGCCGGCGCTACCGGAACCGTGTCCCCGACGGATCCGCCACGATCCCGTCTATGGTGCCCCGTCCGCCGGCCCCAACACCGGCACCGACGGCCCGGCGGCCGGTGCGATGTCCGCCTGCACGTCCGGATCCACCGTGGTGCCCGACAGACCGACCTGCTGCCCGGCCCCTGACAGGGCGGCGGCCTCGGCGGCCTTGGTCATCACCACGATGCTGATGCGGCGGTTGATCGGGTTGTCCGGCTTGACCTTGTCGAACAGCACCGACGACGACAGCCCCACCACGCGGGTCACCTTGTCTTCGGTCATGCCGCCTTCCAGCAGCGCCCGGCGGGCCGCATTGGCACGATCAGCGCTCAGTTCCCAGTTGCTGTAACCGTGGGCGGCGTTGTACGCGGTGATGTCGGTATGGCCGGTGATGCTGATCCGGTTTGGTACGTGGTTGATGAACTCCGACAGCTCCTTGAGGATCTCGCGCGTATACGGCTTGAGCGCGGCGCTGCCGACGTCGAACATCGGCCGGTTCTGCTTGTCCACGATCTGGATGCGCAGCCCTTCCGGGGTCAGGTCCAGCAGCAGCTGGTCCTTGAACGGCTCCAGTGCCTGGCTCTTGCTGATCGCTTCTTCCAGTTCCTGCTTGAGCACTTCCAGCTGCTTCTTCTCACGCTCGCGCTCGTCTTCCTGCGGCACCGGGCGTTCGGCCTGGGCGTTCTGGAACGGGTCGTTGCTGGTGCCGCGCGAGACATCGGTGGCCCCGCCGAGCTTGATCATCGAGGTGCTGGCCCCGCCCGGGCCGGCCATGCCGGGCGCGGGCGTCGGGCTCTGTCCGGTCAGCGGGCTCGGATTGCGGAAGTACTCGGAAATGGCCGCGCGCTCCGGCTTGCTGGTGGCCGCCATCAGCCACAGCACCAGGAAGAACGCCATCATCGCGGTCACGAAGTCGGCGTAGGCGACCTTCCAGGCACCGCCGTGGTGGGCCCCATGGCCGGCCTTCTTGACCTTGCGGACAATGACGGTGGGTTTGTTGTCGGCCATGACGCTGCCTTACTTGATCGTCTTCAGGTGGGCTTCGAACGCGCTGAAGCCCGGACGCACGTTGGACGGCAGGGTCTTGCGGGCGAACTCCAGCGCGATCTTCGGGTTGTAGCCACGCAGGCAGGCCAGCAGGGCGGTCTTGACCGACTCGTAGATGCGGCTGTCCTGCTCGGCGCGCGCTTCCACGGCGGCGGCCAGCGGGCTGACAAAGCCGTAGGCCAGCAGAATGCCGAGGAAGGTACCGACCAGCGCGCCTGCGACGTGCGCGCCCACTTCGGTGATCTCACCGCCGATCGAGCCCATGGTGATCACGATGCCCAGTACGGCGGCGACGATGCCGAAGCCCGGCAGGCCGTCGGAGACCTTGTTGAGCACGGCGGCCGGCTGCATGGCTTCGCCGTGGTGCTTTTCCAGCTCCATCTCCAGCAGCGGTTCCAGCTCGTGCGGCTCGATGTTGCTGCCGATCATCAGGCGCAGGCAGTCGGTCATGAAGTCGACCAGGTGGTGGTCGGCCTGCACTTTGGGGTAGTTGGCGAAAATGGCGCTGTCGCCCGGGCGCTCGACGTGGTCTTCCAGCGACATGAAGCCTTCGCGGCGGGCCTTGTTGAGCAGCTCGTACAGCAGGCTCAGCACGTCCAGGTAGTCCTGCTGCTTGTAGCGCGGGCCCTTGAACACCCCGACGCTGGCGGCCAGGGTCTGCTTGACGGTCTTGACCGGGGTGCCGACCAGGAAGGCACCCAGCGCCGCGCCACCGATGATGACCAGTTCGTAGGGCTGCCAGAGGGCGGCCAGCTTGCCGTGCGCGCCGACATAACCCCCGAGCACGCTGAGAATGACGATCAGAAAGCCAACAATGATGAGCATGGGACAGACGCGGAGGAGGGGATACCTCCATGTCGGCCCCATGCCGGGGTTCTGAAGGGTGACGTTGGATGAACGTCACACTTTTGCAGATCAGCCTGCCGGACCGGCCTCCACGCCCCCACGCTGCAGCGGGTCGGGGTAGGGCTCGCCGTTGGGCGTGAAATCCAGCGAGACCGAGTTGAGGCAATGGCGCTCGAAGGTCGGCGGCGGGCCGTCCGGGAACACGTGGCCGAGGTGGCTGCCGCAGCGGGCGCAGACGATCTCGGTCCGGATCATGCCGTGACTGGTGTCACGGATTTCGCGGACATGGGCCGGGTCAAACGGGGCAAAGAAGCTGGGCCAGCCGGTGCCGGAGTCGAACTTGGTGCTGGAACGGAACAGCGGCAGCCCGCACAGGCGGCAGCCGTAGACGCCGTCCTGCTTGTTGTCCAGGAACACGCCGCAGAACGGGGCTTCGGTGCCGTGCTGGAGCAGCACGCGGCGCTCGTCCGGGCTCAGGCCGGCCTCCAGCGCCTGGCGCTGGGCATCGCTGGGGGGAGAGAGGTCGAAAGCGGTCATCGGCGTTCCTCGTGGGGATGGCGTTGAAATGGGGGCGTTGTGTGAACGGTGCAAGGCAGGCGTTCATGCTGCCGCACGGGCGTGGGGCGCAGGATGAAGCCGTTGATCCGTGTGGGAGGCTGAGTCATGAACACCCGAGTGCTGCTGTTGCCCGCCCTGTTGGCGGCTGCGATGACCTTCGATGCCGGCGCGCAGATCGCCGCGCCACGCAAACCCACCGACACCCGCCCGGTGGTCACCCCCGCGCCCGCGCCGACCCCGCTGCCGACGCCGGTGCGCCCGGCCCCGATGGAAAACCAGGCCGGCAAGGTCGCCCCGGTCACCTCCGATTCGCAGATCCGCCAGCAGCTCGGCACCCAGCCGATCCAGAGCCAGGGGCCGGCGCAGGTGGTGCCCGCACCGCCGACCACCGCACCACCGAAGGTGTACGACCGCAATGGCCGCATCATTCCTGGCGTAAAGCCGGTGGGCCCGAATCGCGTGTTCGATTCGCGCACGGGACGCTACTACGACGCGGCACCCACCACGCAGGGACAACAGATAAAGCCGTGATGCATCCGGTAGCGCCGGCCGTTGGCCGGCCCACGCAACGTCTGGGC
>NZ_JASCOZ010000280.1 GCF_029960115.1 Stenotrophomonas sp. PS02289 | reverse complement strand
GGGCCACCCCATGTTGTGGGGCTGCTTTTTGTTTAATAAACCCGCGCCGTAAAGCCCCACGGCCGGGGAATCCCCGGCCGTGTGCGTATCGCGTTGGTTCCGTAGTGCCGGGCCATGCCCGGCAGCCACGAATCAGAACGACCAGGTGAAGGTGATCGAGCCGTTGCGCTCGTCGCCGTAGGCACCGTAGCCGTTCACCTGTGACAGATACTTCTTGTCCAGCAGGTTGTTGAGGTTGGCCTGCACGCTGAACTGCGGGGCGATGCGGTAACGCACGAAGGCGTTGACCAGTGCGTAGCCGCCCTGTTCGATCTGGCCGTACGCCGGCACCGGGTAGTAGATGCGGTTCTGCCAGTTGGCACCACCACCGATGGTCAGGTCGGTCATCGACTGCGGGGTGTAGCTGGTGAACAGCTTGATCGCGGTCTGCGGCAGACGGGTGTTGATGTCGGTGCCGTTGACGTCCTTGGCGACGTAACGCGATGCGCCGAAGCTGGCGTTCCAGCCCGGAGCCAGTTCACCATTCACTTCCACTTCGAAGCCGCGGCTGACGGTGCCGCGTGCGCCGATGTAGGCGAACTCGTTCAAGCTGCCATTGACCGGAATGTTGGTCGCCTGACCGACGTTGTCCTGCTCGATGCGGAACACGGCAGCCGAAGCATTCAGGCGATCATCGAACCATGCGGCCTTGACGCCGACTTCGTAGCTTTTGCCGTCCACCGGGTCCAGGAAGCCGCCCTGCTGGTTCTTCAGCATCTGCGGCTGGAAGATCTCGGTGTAGGAGGCGTAGCTGCTCCAGGTGTCATTGAAGTCGTACACCAGGCCGGCGTACGGGGTGGTCACCTTGTGCGAGCGGTCCGCACCTTCACCTTCGCTCTTCCAGTCGGTGTAGCGCGCGCCCAGGATCAGCTTCAGCGGCTCGGCCAGCGACAGACGGGTGGCGGCGTAGGCCGCCTTCTGGGTGATGGTGCCCTCGCTGGCCAGCGCCAGCGAATTCCAGTTCGGTTCGCTGATGTCGCCGGTCCAGTTCAGGTAGCTGCTGAACGGGTCCCAGGTCAGGCCTGCGCCACCGATCTGGTAGTCACCGTAGTTGGCGTAGTCGCGCTTGTTGTAGCTGAGGCCGCCCATCACTTCATGCTTCAGGCCGAACAGCTCGAACGCGCCGCTGAAGTAACCGTCCACCGCGCTGACCTTGCGCTCGGTGTTGTAGAAGCCTGCGGACGGCGAGATGCCTGCACCGGTGTTCTTGTCGAACAACGAGGCACCGCTGACCCAGTCGTTGTAGGCCGGGTAGAACAGCTTGTCGTCGGCCTTGGTTTCGTCGTGGGTGGCGCCGATGCGGACCTTCCAGTCCTCATTGAAGGCGTGTTCCAACGTGGCGAACGCGCGCTTGCTGGTGGTGTCCCAGTAGGTCCACTTGGCGGCCGAGTTGAACGATTCGTCGTAGCCGGTCGAGCTGCCGTCGGAGTACAGCATCGGGAAACCACCCCAGGTCGCGCCATTGGCGCGCTTCTGCTGGTAGTCGTAGCCCACGCTCAGCTGGGTGTCCGGAGTCAGGTCGGCGTCGATGACGGCGTAGCCCAGCGTCTTGTGCTGGTCATAGCGGTCCATCTGCGATTCGGTGTCCAAGTAGCTGCCGATCACGCGTGCGCGCACCGAACCGCTCTTGTTCAGCGGGGTGGTCACGTCCACGGTGCTGCGGGTGCGACCCCAGCTGCCGACGTTGACCGAGACGCTGCCGGTCAGCTCGGCGCTGTCGGCGTGCTTGCGGATCAGGTTGACCGAGGCCGACGGGTTGCCCGCGCCGGTCAGCAGGCCGGTGGAGCCGCGCACGATTTCCACGCGGTCATAGATGGCCAGATCCAGGCCGGAATCGCCGTAGCTCCAGTTCTGCACCATCTGGGTGGGCAGGTTGTCGAACTGGTAGCTGTCGATGTAGAAGCCGCGTGCGTAGAACTCGGTGCGCTCGGTGTCGGACTGGGTGCTGCTGACACCAGTCGTGTTGCTCAGCACATCCAGGATGTCGTCGAGGTTCTGATCCTCGATGCGCTGGTGGCTGATGATGCTGATCGACTGCGGAATCTCACGCGGGGCGAGGTTGAAGCGGGTGCCGGCCGAGGTGCGGCGCACCGAGAAGCCTTCCGCGCGCTCGCCCTTGACCACGATCTTGTCCAGGGTGGTGGCGTCGGTGCTGTCCTGGGCAAAGGCCGGGGCGGCAGCGAAGGTAGCCAGCGCGACCAGCAGTGCCTGCGGCAGGCGGTGGTGGGGCAGGCGGCGGGACAGCACAGCGGTGCGACGGGTCATCAGCGGTTCCTGGGCAGCGGCGCGCGCCAGGCAACTCTCCACGCTGAGCCAGGCGGTGCGCGAAATAAGTGGGGGCAGGTCGTGGCTGGGCCTTGAATCCAAAGCACCGGGCTCGCTACTGATCGCCGCCGCGCCTTCCTGGTGCGAACGGGATCACACTATGTTAATGCGAATCATTGTCAGGCGCAATGCGACAACCAGTCGCGCTTCTGGCCCCGTCTTAACATCCCGGGGGCCAGGATGGCGGGCATTCCACCAGCGGGAGCACCCCGATGATTGCCAAGAACACGATCTGCCTCTGGTACGACGGCACCGCACTGGAGGCGGCCACCTTCTACGCGGCCACCTTCCCGGACAGCGCGGTCAACGCGGTGCACCGGGCCTCTTCCGACTATCCGGCGGGCAAGGCCGGCGACGTGCTGACCGTGGACTTCACAGTGCTGGGCATTCCCTGCATCGGCCTCAACGGCGGCCCGGCGTTCAAGCACAGCGAGGCGTTCTCGTTCCAGGTGGCGACCGACGACCAGGCTGAAACCGACCGCTACTGGGATGCCATCGTCGGCAACGGTGGCCAGGAAAGTGCCTGTGGCTGGTGCCGCGACAAGTGGGGGCTGTCCTGGCAGATCACCCCGCGGGTACTGACCGAGGCGTTTACCGGCAGTGACCCGGCGGTGGCCAAGCGCGCTTTCGAGGCGATGATGACAATGACGAAGATCGATGTGGCTGGCATCGAAGCGGCGGTAAAAGGCCCGTAGAGCCACGCCCTGCGTGGCTTCGCGGTGTCCAGGGGAA
This sequence comes from Stenotrophomonas sp. PS02289, assembly GCF_029960115.1. Taxonomy (GTDB): domain Bacteria; phylum Pseudomonadota; class Gammaproteobacteria; order Xanthomonadales; family Xanthomonadaceae; genus Stenotrophomonas. Next base: position 22 of record NZ_JASCOZ010000280.1, on the reverse strand, counting down.
TCGCAGCCACGCAGGGCGTGGC
>NZ_JASCOZ010000027.1 GCF_029960115.1 Stenotrophomonas sp. PS02289 | reverse complement strand
CCCTGGGCGGGGGGGGCGGGGGGCCGCGCGTTCGGCACGGTCGCGTCGGGTCGCTTCCTTGTCCGTAGCCGCCCCCGCTGCATGGGCGCGGAAATCGCCCTGGGCGATGGGTTCGAGCAAGGCCGCCAACTGGTCCAGCGGCACCTGCATGAACTCGCCGATGTCCACGCCGGCGAACGTGACCGACAGCGCCTCGGGCTTGAGCCGCTTGCCGTGGCAGGTGGGGCACGGTTTGCCCTCCATGAACCGGGACACGCGCTTTCTCATCAGCGCGCTCTGGGTGTTGGCAAAGGTCTGCAGCACATACCGTCGGGCGCCGGTGAAGGTGCCCATGTAGCTCGGCTCCATCTTGCGCTTGAGCGCGGCGCGGGTCTCGGCCGGCGTGAGGCCGGCGTACACCGGCACCGTCGGTGTTTCCTCGGTGAACAGAATCCAGTCGCGATCCTTCTTCGGCAGGTCCTTCCACGGTCGGTCAACGTCGTAGCCCATGCTGACCAGGATGTCGCGCAGGTTCTGGCCTTGCCAGGCGGGGGGCCAGGAGGCGATCGCCCGCTCGCGGATGCTCAGGGAGGGGTCGGGCACCATGTTCGCCTCGGTCACCTCGTACACATGGCCCAGGCCGTGGCAGGTCGGGCACGCTCCCTGCGGCGTGTTGGGCGAAAAATCCTCGGCGTACAGCATCGGCTGGTTGGCCGGATAGGCGCCGGCACGCGAATACATCATCCGCACCAGGCTGGACAGGGTGGTGACACTGCCCACGGAGGAACGCGCGTTGCTGGAGCCTCGCTGCTGCTGCAGCGCCACCGCCGGCGGCAGGCCGTCGATCGCATCGACGTCCGGCACGCCGGCCTGGTCGATCAGTCGCCGCGCATAGGGAGCCACCGACTCGAAGTAGCGCCGCTGGGCCTCGGCATAGATGGTGCCAAAGGCCAGCGAGGACTTGCCGGAGCCGGAGACACCCGAGAACACCACCAGCGCGTTACGCGGGATGGAGACGTCCACCTCCTTGAGGTTGTTCTCGCGCGCGCCACGCACCTGCACGAGGCCGCTGGCCGCAGCGGCACAAGAGGATTCACCGAAAGAATTGTTTGGCATGTTCTTGACTTGTAGTTCGTCCCGCTCAGGACGGGACTTCCTGAGTTCGGGTGCCGCGGCGGCTGGCTTCCAGTGCTGCGGTGACAGAGCGGGCGTCGTAGCTGCCGCGCAGGCGGCGACCCTCGACGAAGAACGTCGGCGTGGCGTGCGCACCGCTGGCGACCGCACTGGCGAGGTCGCGCTCGACACGCTCGATCACCGCAGGGCTGTCGAGATCGGCGATGAACCGATCGACGTCGAGCCCAAGCTCTGCGGCGTAGCCGATCAGATCCTCGCGCTCCAGCGCGTGCTGACGGGTGAACACGAAGTCCAGCCACGGCCAGAACATCCCCTGGTTCGCCGCTGCCTCGGACGCACGCGCGGCAATCGGCCCGTGCGGGTGGTGCGGAAGATGGCGCACCACATACCGCAGGTCGTCACCGAAGTGGGCGCGAAGATCGTCCCACGAACCGGTGGCGTGCGCACAGTACTCGCACTCGAAGTCCACGTACTCGACGAGTGTGAGCTGCGCGTCCTCCGGCCCGCGGATGTGATCGATCTCCGGATCGACCGGCGGCTCAAGCACCATCGGCAGGTCCGCGGTCTTCTCACCCCACCGCTGGGCGGCGACCTTGAAGATGAGCCACCCGAGCAACGTGGCGAACACCATCGACACGAGCACGCCGACCGTCGCCTGGCGGCCCAGGTCCGAGGTCGTGCCGAACGCGAGCCCGATGATCAGCAGCGACACGGTAAAGCCGATCCCGGACAGCGCCGCCCCACCGAACACGCTCCCCACCCCGACGCCCTCGGGCAGCCGGCCCAGGCCGAGACGGATGGCGACGAGCGTGGTGAGCCCGATGCCCAGGAGCTTGCCGAGCACGAGCCCTGCGATGATGCCCCACGTGACTGGCGAGCCAAAGGCCTCGGCGAGCAGCCCGCCACGCAGGTCCACCCCGGCGTTCGCCAAGGCGAACACCGGCACGATCAGCAGCGCCGTCGGCAGCCGCAGGAACTCGTGCAGCCGCTCGTTCACCGAGATACCCCGGGACAGCCCGTATCCACCGCGCGGGCCGATGCGGCACTCGGAGACTGCCAGAAGTCACGGAACAACTGTCTTGCCGCAACGACCCCGTGACGTTGCGTCGCATAGGCGGGGATCAGCAGCCCCGCGGCCATCCCGGCGAGGGAGGCATGGATGCCGGAATACACGGTTGCGAGCCACAGCACGATCACGATCAGCACATACGGCATTGCCCGCCACTGGCGGGTGCGCCCCAGCAACCACAACCCGACGAGACTGGCAAGGGCGATCAACAACGGGACGACGCGGATCTCCTCGCTATAGACGATGCCGATGATGGACACGGCGAGGAAGTCATCGACCACGGTCAGGGTGAGCAGGAACACACGCAATTGACCAGACAGCCGCGGACCGACGATCGCCAGGGTGCCCAGCATGAACGCCGTATCGGTGCCGACCACCGCCCCCCACCCGTGCAGGCCCTGACCTCCGGCCAGCCCCACGAGCAGGACGTACACCAGCGCGGGAAGCACAACACCCGCGACCCCCGCGATCAGGGCGAGACGGGCACGGCTGGGGTCCCTGAGCGACCCGTGGGCGAATTCCTGACGCACCTCCAGGCCGATCAGGAAGAAGAAGATGACCATCAGGCCATCGTTGACCCAGTGATGCAGGTCCATGTGCAGGCCCAGCGGCCCAAAGTTGAACCCGACGTCCAGGTGCCACAACCCGAAATAGGCATCGGATAGCGGCGAGTTCGCCCACGCCAGCGCCACAACCGTGACGATCACCAGCAGCACCGCCGCCCCAGACTCCGTGCGTAGATAGCGGGCAACTCGACTCCGTCTGATATTCGCAGAGGATTCACCGAGAGAAGCGTCTGGCATATTCTTATCCTGTAGTTCGTGAGGTAGCAATGGGCCGATTTCGGGGGGATGTCGGTCAAGCGTCCGGGCTTGGCGGCGTCGCGTCATCGAGCGAGCGCAGCCAAGCAAGCCTTTCTCCCAGCCTTCGCTCGACGCCCTGTCCGTTGGCTGGTACCAGCCCGGCCGCGCCACGCCCTCGGGAAAATAGGTTTGCCCAGCGGCATAGCCGTTGGGCTCATCATGCGCGTAGCGGTAGCCTTCGCGATAGCCCATCTGCTTCATCAGCTTCGTCGGCGCATTGCGAAGATGGAGTGGCACTGGCTGGGAACCGCTGCGCTTGACGAATGCCTTGGCCTGATCCCAGGCCGCATAGGCGGCATTCGACTTGGGGGTCAGTGCGAGGTAAGTCACCGCCTGGGCCAGCGGTATCTCACCTTCGGGTGAGCCCAGCCTGTCGTAGGCCAGCGCGGCATTGAGTGCCAGTTGCAGCGCCTGCGGGTCGGCATTGCCGATGTCTTCGCTGGCCATCACCACCATGCGGCGGGTCACCTGGCTTACGTCGCCGCTGCCGTCGAGGATGCGGGCCAGCCAATACAGGGCCGCATCGGGGTCGGAGCCCCGTAGCGACTTGTGGAAGGCTGAGAGCTGCCAGTAGAACTCGTCACCGCCCTTGTCGAACCTGCGCAGCGATGGACTGGTGGACAGCCTGGCAAACTCGCCATCGACCACGGTCTTGCCAGCGCCCGACGCCGCATTCGTCACCTGCTCAAGCAGATTGAGGAAGCGCCTGCCATCGCCATCGGCAAAGCCCTTGAGCAGGTCAAGCGCGTCCGCGTCCAGCGTGACGCCCTGGAGATGCGGCAGTGCGCGTTCGTAGAGCTGGTTCAGTTCGTCGCTGGACAGCGGTTCGAGGGTATAGACCTGTGCGCGCGAGAGCAGTGCGGAATTGACCGCCAACCCCGGATGCTCGGTCGTCCCCCCCACCAGGGTCAGGAGACCGGACTCGACATGGGGCAGCAGGGCATCCTGCTGCGCCTTGTTGAAGCGATGGATCTCATCGACGAAAAGCACCGTCGATCGACCATGGTTGTCCAGTTCAGCCTGGGCCTCGTCGATGGCTTGCCGGATGTCCTTCACCCCGGCCAGCACGGCCGAGATGGCGATGAATCGGCTGTTGGTCGCACTGGCGGCCAGGCGCCCCAGGGTGGTCTTGCCCACGCCTGGCGGCCCCCAGAGGATGAACGAGTGCAACTTGCCCGCCTCGAACGCGAGACGCAGCGGCTTGCCGGGGCCGAGCAAGTGCCGTTGCCCAACGAATTCATCCAGCGCCTTGGGCCGCAGGAGTTCGGCCAAGGGAGGCTTGGGCTTTGTCGTGAATAGATCGGCCAAGTTCCTCACCCTGGCATTTGTGATAGTTGACGTTCCGATAACGTTGGCACCTCAATCCAGGGAGCCGGATTTGTCCAACGCCGTGGGCTCTTTGTCGGCAATCGCATGCATGATGATGCGAGAGCCGCGGTAGCCGATGCTGTGGTTCCATACCCAGCTCAAAGCGACGCTGAGCCGTTCTCCACCAGCGAGTAGCACAGGCTGGCAGGATCGAAGCGATCGACCTCCTTCTCCGTTTCCTGCGTCCACGGAAGAAGTCTCAAACGGATGCCGGATACGACCGGGCCGGGAGGAACAAATCCATGCTTGAACGGATTTTCGCCGCACGGCTCTCCCGTCTCGGAATCCAGCGAAGCGCACCAGAGATACGTCGAGAACTCGGTGTGCTTTTCGCAGTGCAGGTCTCCTTCATCCCATGTCACGCCGTGAAGCGGCGTAGCATGGTCGGGTTCGGCAACGCCGAAGCGATGGGACAACTCGCTCATCGCCATCTGATCCCTGGCCTGGTCGCCTTCGGTCATGAAAGCGAGCTGCAATATGCCGCGGGGGGCCTGAATCAACAGATGCGGGCGCGCGTGCACTTCACCCGCGGCGGCAGCACGATCGGTATAGGCCGGCATACCGTACACGGTGGCGGTCGCAGTGGGGTGTACGGTCGTCGTATTGATGTTGGCCGGCTCTTTCACAACGACCTCATTTCTTCTTGGTGAAAAAACACGCTTCAAAGCAAATGCCCGCAGCCATGCGTTTGGCACATGGCTGCGGGCCATCTTCATGAGCGGGCACCGCTCTACACGGTCCGTCCAATAGGCTGGCCGTCTAGAGGCTTGTGCTGGCCTTTTCAGAACGCCCTCAGCTTCCGGGCTTTCAGACGAAGGTGTACGCGCAGACCTTGTTGCCCGCCGGATCACGCAGGTAGGCCGCATAGGCACCCGGCAGGTGGCCACGCGGGCCGGGCTGGCCCTCGTCGGTACCGCCTGCGGCAAGGCCGGCGGCGTGGAAGGCGTCCACTTCGGCGGGAGTGGCGGCCGCAAAGCCGACCGTCACGCCGTTGCTGGAAGACGCTTCACCATTGCCCGGACGGGCGATGATGAAAGCCGGCTTTTCGCGACCGAAAAGCACCCATCCGTTGCCGAAAGGACCGAGGTTCTTGATGCCGAGAGCACCCAGAGCGGCGTCATAGAACGCGGTCGACTCCTGGAGGTCGGCGGCGCCGACGAAGACGTGCGAGAAGATGCCGTCGCCGGAAATGACAGGATTGGACATGGTTGATTTCCTTGGTGGCTGATGTTGAATGGATAGTGGGTGATCAGTAGTGGATCACCGTGCGAATCGACTTGCCTTCATGCATCAGGTCGAAGGCCTTGTTGATGTCGTCCAGGCCCATGGTGTGGGTGACGAACGGGGCGAGATCGATCTCGCCTTTCATTGCGTCTTCCACCATGCCGGGAAGCTGAGTGCGGCCCTTGACCCCACCGAACGCCGAACCCTTCCAGGTGCGACCGGTGACCAACTGGAACGGGCGGGTCGAAATTTCCTTGCCAGCACCAGCCACGCCGATGACGATCGACTGGCCCCAGCCGCGGTGGGCAGCTTCCAGAGCCGAACGCATCACGTCGACGTTGCCGATGCACTCGAAGGTGTGATCGACACCCCAGCCGGTCATCTCGATCAGAACCTCGTGAATCGGCTTGTCGAAGTCCTTCGGGTTGAGACATTCGGTCGCGCCGAAGGTACGAGCCAGTTCGAACTTCGCCGGATTGGTATCGATGGCGATGATGCGCCCCGCTTTGGCCTGGCGTGCACCTTGAATCGCAGCCAGACCGATGCCGCCGAGGCCGAAGATGGCCACCGAGTCGCCGGGCTGTACCTTGGCCGTGTTGTGCACGGCACCGATGCCGGTGGTCACGCCGCAGCCCAGCAGGCAGACGTGCTCGTGGTTGGCGTCCGGGTTGATCTTGGCCAGCGAGACTTCGGCGACGACCGTGTATTCGCTGAAGGTCGAGCAGCCCATGTAGTGGTAAACCGGCTGACCGTTGTACGAGAAGCGAGTCGTACCATCGGGCATCAGCCCCTTGCCCTGGGTTGCGCGAACCGCGACACACAGGTTGGTCTTGCCGGACTTGCAGAACAGGCACTCGCCGCATTCGGCGGTGTAGAGCGGAATGACGTGATCGCCAGGCTTCACGCTGGTCACACCTTCACCCACCTCCACGACGATACCCGCACCTTCATGACCCAGCACGACCGGGAAGATACCTTCGGGGTCCTCGCCCGACAGGGTGAAGGCGTCGGTATGGCAAACGCCGGTATTCGTGATCTTGATGAGCACCTCGCCCTTGCGTGGTGGCTCGACGTCGATCTCGACGATTTCCAGCGGCTTTCCTGGCCCGAAGGCTACTGCTGCACGTGATCTCATGATGTCGCTTCCTTTACTGCCTAACTGAATTTGCCCTCATCGAGGGCACCCTGGTGCCTCTATCGCAGAGAGGAGCGGACGATAGAGATGGTCTCGTCAATGGACTTGTTCTGCGAATCGCTCCTGATTTCGCTACTGGGAAATTCTTCCCGCAGATAGCTCTCCAGAACGGTTTCCATCCATCCGTTGACTGCTCCACGAACGGCCGCAAGCTGCTGAGCGGCTGCAGGGCATTGCGCACCTGCATCAAGCGCTTGCTCAAGAGTCGCTAGGCGACCTGATGACCCGAGTGGCGAGCTTTCCGCAGTGCAGGCAACATCTGTCCGTCCCAGTCACGATCGACCGCAACCTGGGCCTGTTCTTGGTTTCGTTCCAGTGCCTCAACGTCAAGATCACTGATCGCCCATGTCTGCGTGCCGCAAGTAGTCGCGAGAATGCCGTCCTCGGGGAATCCACGATCCATGGGTGCATAGATCGTGGCCTCGCCAGTGTTCGTGTCCAGCGCCGGACTCCAGTCAGCGGCTCCCGTCGTCACGGCCTGTGCGACGAACATCCGGTTCTCCAGTGCCCGCGCCATGCAGCCCACACGAACCCGGGTTGCACCTGCCCTCGTGTCCGTACAGCTCGGGACCAACAGCAGGCGTGCACCCGCCTCTCGCTGGGCTCGCACGGGCAATGGAAACTCACTGTCGTAGCAAACAGCGATGCCGGCACGCACGCCATTCAGGTCGAACACCTTGAGTTCGTCGCCCCCCTCGATGACGCCAGTGTCTTTCTCGAACCCCGTCAACTGCAATTTGTCCTGGTAATCACGCGTGCCGTCCGGCGCAAACCACCACGCGCGGTTGCGATAGCGATCCGGTCCAACCCGGGTCAAGAACGTACCAGCCTGAATGGTCATGCGCAGCTCGCGCGCCAGGTCGGTGTACAGGTCCAGCCACGCAGGCTGCAAGGCCTGCAGCGCGGCCAGCGAGGCGTTGAGATCCTGGCGGATGCCAGGCTCGAACATCGCAGCCAGTTCGAGGGACAGATATTCGGGCAACACGGCCAGTTCCGCTCCGGCACGGCTCGCCTCCTCCAGAACCTGCCGCTGCCGCGCTGCGAATGCCTCGAAGTCCGTGGGCTGACCCACGGCGTATTTCGCAACTGCTACTTTCATTTCGCGTTCTCCAGGGGGCGCAGCCACATCGTGAGCGTCTGCTCGGTTTCGCTCGGCTCACCCACCTGTTTCCAGGGCAGCGTAACCTTCATGTCCGACTGCCGCACGTAGCCACGACGGGTCCAGAAGGGATCATTACTGCGGTAGTTGGAAGGACGCCGGGGATCGTCGTCTGCTCGATCCACCGACGCGAACGATGTCCACTGCATGCCCCCCAACGAACGGGCATGCGCTTCGCGTTCGTCAAAGAAGCGATGGCCCAGGCCAAGGCCCCGGAAGGCCGGAAGCAGGACTGATTCGCCGCAGTAAAACACTGTCTCCATCGGGATTCCTCGATCGGCGAACGGCACGTGGAAGGCCGGCTCCGCATCGCCGAGCGGCAATCCCGTGGACGCACCCACGACCACGTCATCAGCGAGCGCGAGTACCAGCAGGCTGTCTGCCGAACGGGCGTACATAGCGAGGTAGTGCTTCTCGTATTCGGTGTCGCCCTCGTACAGGTAAGGAAAGCTGCGGAAGACGCTCGCCCGCAGGCCTGCCACGGCATCGAACCATTCGGCAATGTCCGGACCACGACGAACCAGCACCTGCACGTCGCTGGTCATCTCAGGCGTCCCCTCCAACCTGTGCGATCCAGTCGCCGAGGTTGTAGTAGTTGGTGACACGAGCGATCTTGCCATCGCGGATGTCGAAGAACGCGCCACCCGGCAGCACGTAACGCTGGCCCTTGGCTTCCGGCAGCCCGTCGTCCGTCACTTTGTATTCGCCATGCACCACGTACTCCGCGCCTGCGCGCAGGCCGTCGGCGCTGACCATCACCACGATCCCGCGCAGTTGCTCGCCATAGCAGCGGTCCATGCGCTGCAGGAAGGCGCGGAAGGCTTCGCGACCGACCTCACGAGCGCCCTGGTTCAAGTCGTGCGCGACGTCATCGGTCAACATGGACAGCATGGCCTCGCGGTCGCCGCGGTTGAAGGCGTCGTAGTAGGCAGTGATGAGAGTGGCAGCGTTCATTCGCGTTCCTTATTGGGTTGTTCGGAGCGGAGCATTCCGGGGTGCTGTTAGTCTGGGCAACCGCTCCCCGCTTGTATATGGAATTGTTTCGATTTTATAATTTCACAATCTGGAACAATCAACGAGCAGCAGAACCGGCCATGAGGCGTGCGTCATGAACAAGGAAATGGAACTACTGCGTATCTTTCGGGTCGCGGCCGAAAGCAGCAGTTTTCGCGATGCGGCCGCCCGGCTGGGGACTTCTCCGCAAGGTGTAACCCGTGCCATCCAGCAACTGGAGCAACACTACGGCGAGGTGTTGTTTCATCGAAGCACGCGCCAGGTGCGCATCACCGCCTTCGGCGAAGGGCTGCTAGACCGAGTGCGCCCCGCATTGGAGCAGTTCGAGGATCTGTGGCGAACGCCTGGCTCCGACCAGCAGGCCTCTCTGTCCGGTACGGTTCGCATCACCGCACCGCACAGCCTGGGCACCAGAGCGGTGCTACCGGCACTGGAGCGCGTGGCCGAGCGTCATCCGGGCATCACGCTGGATGTGCGCCTGTCCGATCGCATCAGCAATACGGTTGACGAAGGGATTGACGTCGGGATCAGGGTCGGATTCATGCGCGATAGCCGCTTCGTCGCACGCAAGGCCGCCGACATGCGACTCCCCATCGTTGCCGCTCCGCGCCTGATCAAGAAAGTGGGCGTACCTGCAAAAATCGATGCGCTAAGCAGCCTGCCAGTTACCGTGGCCTTGGATATCAATACCGGCCGTCCCTGGCCTTGGCACTTCAAGGCGGGACGCCAGTGGACACCTACCGCACCCACTCTCGTCGCCGACAATGCCGACATGGAAATGGGAGCGGCGCTGGCCGGGATCGCGTTCGCGCAACTGGCGGACTACATGGCCGCCCCCTACATTGCCAGCGGGAAGCTCGTGCAAGTGCTGGAGAACGAAGAACCTCCGGCATGGGGGTTGTACGTCTATCGGCCTCAGCGTGGCCCAATTCCGGGAAGGGTTCGAGCGGTATTTGATGAAATGCTGGTCGCCGTTGGATCGTTGCCAGCTTTGCCCTGACGCGTCGCAAGACTCTGTAGGGCACACACCTTGAAAAGCGGGGCACTGAGGCTCGGTGGCTCACCCCTCCGGTTGAATGGTAATCCCCCGGCGAATTCAACGTTGAAGTGCAATGTGGTTGGGGTTGAAGAATACCTCGCTTGGGGTTAGGTAGCCGAGCCTCTTTCTGGGCCTGTCGTTGAGACGATCCTCGGCGGCTTGTAGCTCTTCCATGGTGATGGTCGAGAAGTCGCGGCTGCGCGGGAAATACTGTGGCAGCAGGCCGTTGAGGTTCTCGTTGCAGCCGCGTTGCCACGGGCTGTGCGGATCGGCGAAGTAGATCGCAGCCTTGAGTGATCTCTCCAGCCTGCGGTCCTCGGCGAACTCGCCGCCTCGATCGAAGGTGATGGTGTGGATGTAGTCGGCCAGCCGATCCATGCGGCACTCGATGGCTTGCGAGACGGCATCGGCGGTGCCGTCCGGACTCCAGGTCAGGCGCACGAAGCCGCTTCGCCGCTCGACCAATGTGATCACCGCGCCCGTGCCGCGTGCGGGACGCACCGAGTCGCCTTCCCAGTCGCCAATGCGGCTTCGCTCGGCGACTTCAGGCGGTCGAGCCTGAATCGGCTTGCGGTCGGCGAAGCGGCCCGTGCGGCGCTGGCCGTAACCGCGACGCCGCTTCGGTTGCCGCAAGTGCGAGTGCAAGCCGAGCTCGCGTGCATACCGGTAGACCGTCGTGTGGCTCACCTTGCCGGCTTTGAGCGGTTAAGCATGTTGCCCTCCTATTTGTTCCATATTCAGGAATAGCTTAATCCAATAATTTCCATTTATTGAGATCAATCATGGGGCTAAGATTTGTTCACTGCCAGGTTAATCAGCCATGGCGAAATACAAACCCGCCGATGAGGTTCTCAACATGAGCAATAACATTTCTGGAAAAGTTGTCGTTATCACCGGCGCCAGCAGTGGCTTGGGTGAAGCGACTGCACGCCACCTTGCTGCGCTTGGCGCGCGCGTAGTGCTGGCCGCACGCCGCAAAGATAAACTCGACGCATTGGTGACTGAGCTGACCAATGCAGGTGGTCAGGCAATCGCGTATCAGACCGATGTCACCTCTCAGGAAGAAGTCAAAGCGCTCATTCAAGGTACCGTGGACACCTACGGGCGCATTGATGTACTGGTCAACAATGCCGGGCTGATGGCGATTGCACCGCTCAGTGATGCTCGCACTGACGAGTGGGATCGCATGATCGACATCAACATCAAGGGGCTGCTGTACGGAGTCGCGGCTGCATTGCCGGTCTTCCAGAAACAAAACAGTGGCCACTTCATCAACATCGCATCGGTTGCAGGCCTGAAGGTATTCAGCCCTGGCGGCACGGTGTACAGCGGCACCAAGTTTGCTGTACGGGCCATTTCCGAAGGACTGCGTCACGAAGTCGGTGGCAGCATTCGCACCACGACTATCGAACCGGGTGCTGTGGACTCCGAGTTGAAATTCGGCAGCACCCACCAACAGAGCCGCGATTTCGTGGTGGACTTCTACAAGCATGCAATTCCCGCTCAATCCGTCGCTCGGGCTATCGCCTTCGCAATTGAGCAGCCTGCTGAAGTGGATATTAACGAGATCGTTCTGCGCCCAACGGTGCAGGAATTCTAATGAGCTTAGGGCCTGCCGCTTCGGCGTCAGGCCCCGCTTATATCGAGTGAAAAGCTGTGTGAATCGCCCCCTGGTTCTGTAGTTACCAGATAACCGCGTTTGGCCGGTTTGAGTTTGTTGCATCAGATGGGTGTCGGCCAATAGCCGCCATTGTGTTCCCGGTGAGGCTTTGCCTGCGCGTAGTCCGATGCAGCAAGGAAACCCCCAGGTGTTGTTCGAGCATTTTTACCTGCTTTCCCACCAACTGAGGGGATAGGTTGAGGTCATCCGCAGCAGGGCTGAATGATCCCAGCTCTGACGAACGTAGCCATCTGGGTCGGGCGATCCATTAAAAACTCTCTGTTTCAAATATTACGTCATAGTAGGCCTTTATCCGCTACCAACCAATGATTACATTTTATTCACTCTTCGATTAGCCGCAGACCTTTCCTGCGCACTTCGAAGCCCATTCAAAAACGAGGTATCCGCAATGGCACGCATTGTCAGAATCCATGAATACGGTGACGCCAGTGTTCTGAAGCTGGAAAATTTGGACGTATCGGCACCGGCGGCAAACGAGGTGCAGATTGGCGTCAAAGCGATTGGCTTGAACCGAGCCGAGGTGATGTTTCGCAATCACGCATACCTACAGGAAGCCGAGTTCCCTAGCCGCCTGGGCTACGAGGCCGCAGGCATCGTGGTTGCAGTGGGTAGCGCAGTAACCGGGATCAAGGTGGGTGATGCAGTCGCTCTCATCCCGCCTCTGGACATCGCCCGTTGGGGCACCTACGGAGAGCTGGCCAATGTACCTGCTCATCTGGTGGTGAAGAGCCCCGAGAGGTTGTCCTTTGAAGAGGCTGCTGCGTCCTGGATGCAGTACGTCACCGCCTGGGGTGCACTCATCGAGCAGGCCAAACTCGGGCAACACGACTTTGTCCTTGTCACCGCGGCATCAAGCAGTGTCGGTCTGGCTGCCTTCCAGATAGCACGCATGGTCGGCGCCACACCAATTGCAATCACGCGAACCCGTGCGAAGAAACAGGCCCTTCTGGATGCTGGTGCCGCGTATGTGATCGTGAGTGACGAAGAGGATATCGTCGAGCGCGTGATGGAGATAACGGCCGGACAAGGCGCCCGCGTTGTGTTCGACCCGGTTGGCGGGCGGTCCTTCGAGCCCCTCACGCAGAGCATGGCCCGAGGTGGCATTCTGCTGGTATACGGTGCACTCAGCTCGGAACCGACGCCATTCCCGCTGTTTACCGTGCTGGGCAAAAGCCTAACCCTCAAGGGCTATCTCTATGCAGAAATTGTGGCCGACCCAGAAGTCCTTGAACGTGCCAAGGCGTTTATTCTGCAGGGGCTGGAGTCTGGAGCACTGAGCCCGATAATCGCCAAGACCTTCCCTCTGAGTGACATCCAGGAAGCCCATCGTTTCCTTGAGGCCAATCAGCAGATTGGAAAGATCGTGGTGACAGTCTAATCGCCATTTCTGGGGCTGAGAGCAGAATCTTTCGGCCCCAGTTCAACCCGTCCAACTGACCGCTTTTGGCCGATAGCGGACATAGGCCCCGCGGCGAATGTCCACCTCTTCTTTGGCGATTCGGTCAGAGCTCAATTCAATCTGATCAACTGCCTACCAGCTTGTCGACTTCGCCTGCGAAATGATCTTGGGATCTGGGAAGCTACCCTTGAGAATGCACCGACGCGACCGCGATGCCGGCCGGATTTCCCCTCAGGCGCTATGCAAGTCTACAATATACCGTCAAGTACCCAACGGATCGGCTAGCGATGACTCCACCCTGACGCTTGATTGAAGAAGCGACCCAGACACATAGGTCTGGAAGGGTGCCTGTTTCTTTCGTTTGGCGCGCACGGCTGTGCGCGGAGATCATTTTCTATGTCTGCAATTTATCCCCTGCGCCAGCAATGGCTCGGTAACATCCGTGGTGACCTGCTGTCGGGCATTGTCGTTGCGCTAGCCCTGATTCCTGAGGCAATCGCGTTTTCCATCATCGCCGGCGTCGACCCAAGGGTAGGTTTGTATGCCTCGTTCTGCATCGCCGTCATCACCGCCATCGCCGGTGGCCGCCCTGGCATGATCTCGGCTGCGACCGGCGCCATGGCGTTGGTGATGGTCACGCTGGTGCGCGAGCACGGCATTCAGTATCTGTTTGCCGCCACCATCCTGGCCGGCGTCCTGCAGATGCTGGCCGGCGCCCTGCGGTTGGGCTCGCTGATGCGCTTTGTGTCGCGCTCGGTGGTGACCGGATTTGTGAATGCACTGGCGATTCTCATTTTCATGGCGCAGCTTCCCGAGCTCATCGGCATGCCGTGGATGGTGTATGCGATCTGTGCTGTGGGTCTGGCAATTATCTACCTGCTGCCGCTGCTGACCAAAGCCGTTCCTTCGGCATTGGTGGCGATCGTGGTTCTCACGGCCGCTTCCATGTATTTCGGCTTCCAGGTACGCACCGTAGGCGACATGGGGGCGCTGCCTGACAGCCTGCCGTCGTTCCTGATTCCGGATGTGCCATTCACCTGGGAAACACTCCAGATCCTGCTGCCGGTTTCGGCGACTTTGGCGGTCGTTGGCTTGTTGGAATCGCTGATGACCGCGCAGATCGTCGAAGACATGACCGATACCCCGAGCCAGAAGAATCGCGAATGTGCGGGCCAAGGCTTGGCTAACACCGTAACGGGCTTCTTTGGGGGCATGGCAGGCTGTGCAATGATCGGCCAGTCGGTGATCAACATCACTTCCGGTGGCCGGGGCCGTCTCTCGTGCCTTGTGGCCGGCGTGGTTTTGCTCCTTCTGGTTGTTTATGGGTCAAACCTGGTGAGTCAGATTCCAATGGCCGCACTGGTCGCAGTGATGATCATGGTCAGCATCGGCACCTTCAGCTGGCGCTCGCTGCGCGAGCTGGCCATTCATCCCAAGAGCTCTTCGGTCGTGATGATTGGCACGGTCATCGTGACCGTGGCTACCCACGACCTCGCCAAAGGCGTGTTGACAGGCGTGATCCTGTCGGCGGTGTTCTTCACCCGCAAGGTCGGCAAGATGCTGATCATCGACGACACCCAGGTCGAGACCGACTCGCGCGTCTACGTTGTGAAGGGGCAGGTGTTCTTTGCGTCTTCTGGACAGTTCGTGAGTAGCTTCAACTATCTGGATGTCCCCAAGGAGGTCATCATCGATCTGAAGGACGCCCACTTCTGGGACGTGACCGCCGTTGATGCGCTCGACCGGGTAGTGATGAAGCTGCGCGAGCACGGCGCGACCGTTGAGGTGTTCGGTCTCAACGATGCAAGTGAGACCTTGGTAGACCGCTTGGGAAAGCATCGTACGCCAGGCGCCACACGGTCGTCGGGTCATTGAACAGATGAGCGAAGCGGGCACCGAGGGGTGCCCGCTTCCTTTTCGGCAGTCATCGAGTTGACATATGGCAAGGCAATACTTCGATTATTCTAGATAAATGGTTGCGATGACATGCGTCCCCTGAATGTTCTGTTCCTTTGCACAGGCAACTCGGCGCGCAGCATTCTTGCCGAAGCACTGGCCAGCCATTTAGGGCGCGAACGTATCCGCGCTTACAGTGCGGGCAGTCATCCCAAGGGCGTAGTTCATCCGGTGGCCCTGCAGGTGCTCTCGGAGATTGGCTTCGACGTTGCCGGACTGTCGAGCAAGCCGTGGGATGCATTCGCAGGTCCGGAAGCACCGCAGATGGATCTCATCGTAACGGTGTGCGATCGTGCCGCGGGTGAAGCGTGTCCCGTGTGGCCGGGCCACCCGGCTACCGCCCACTGGGGCATCCCCGACCCGGCCGCAGTGCAGGGCAGTGCTGATCAGGTCCATAAGGCGTTCCTGAGCACGCTTCACCAGCTCCAGCACCGTCTCGGATTGCTGTTGGCGCTTAAGCCTGAAGCGCTGGACCGCATGGCCCTGCAATCGCAGGTGCGGGCGCTGGGCAATGGCGCCGAGGCTCACGCGCCAGATAACACCGGAGAAGCCTCCCCGATGTAGTCGCTGATCTGCCTTACTGCCTCGCGCGCGTATCGGGTCACCCCGATCAGCGTGGCCGATGCTGCGCCATTCCAGTCGCCATAGCCGAGCAGCCAAACCGATGGCGCTGCGACCGACCGAACCTGGGTGTCATCCACGTCGATCCGACCACGAGCGTTGACAATGCCCAGTCCTTCCAGGTGCGACAATACCGGCCGGAAGCCGGTGCACCAGATCACCGCGTCGAAGTTGCGTTCGCTGCCATCTGCCCACTGCATGCCGGTGGCGGTGAAACGGACGGGTGGCGGCATGGAGACCAGTACACCGCGGCGCCGTGCGTCCACCACCGGCGGCACCATCACGATGTCGCCAAAACCATCCCGCTGAATATCCGGCTCACGTCCTTCCTGCTGAGCCCTCCACTTCTCGGTTGCGCGTGCGAACAGAACGCGCCCGTCGACATCGTCGGCCAGGAAGGCTGGCGCCCGCTGGGTGATCCACGTGGTCTTGGCCACCTTGGAGACCTCGGCCAGAATCTGTGCGCCTGAGTTGCCGCTGCCGATGATGGCCACGCGCATTCCGGCGAAGGGTTCGGGATGGCTGTAGTGGGCCGAGTGCAGCTGCACGCCGCCGAAAGCGTCCAGACCTTCATATCCGGGCGTGCAGGGATGCCGCCACGTACCCGTGGCGCTGATCACTGCACGTGTCTGCCACTGCCGGCCGTCATCTGCTTCCACCCGCAGCCGGCTCCCCGAGCGGCTGATGCGTTTCACCTGCACGGGACGGATGACGGGCAGCGCATACTTATGCTCGTAGCGCGCGAGGTAGTCGAGCACTTCCGCCTGCGACGGGCACGGTTCCCGGGTAGCAGGCATCGGCCAACCGGGAATCGAGCTCCAGCCCGCCGGCGAGAACAGATGCAGGGATTTCCACGCATGCTGCCACGCCCCGCCAGGTGACGTTTCGGCATCAAGAATCACATAGGACAGCCCGCTGCGACGCAGGAAGTAGCCAGCCGAAAGACCCGCCTGGCCACCTCCGATCACCACGACATCGACGCTGTCCATCGGGACTTCCTCATGCTGCAGCACCTAGGCGATTCAGCGGCTCCGTG
This sequence comes from Stenotrophomonas sp. PS02289, assembly GCF_029960115.1. Taxonomy (GTDB): domain Bacteria; phylum Pseudomonadota; class Gammaproteobacteria; order Xanthomonadales; family Xanthomonadaceae; genus Stenotrophomonas. Next base: position 21,210 of record NZ_JASCOZ010000027.1, on the reverse strand, counting down.
CATCGGCAGGAAAGTAGCTTTTGCCCAGGCGCAGGGCGACGTGGACCAGCAGAATCAGCACGGGCACTTCCACCAGCGGGCCGATAACAGCCGCGAAGGCTACCGGGGAAGCCAGCCCGAACGCCGCGATCGCCACGGCGATGGCCAGTTCGAAGTTGTTGCCTGCTGCGGTGAACGCGATCGCGGTGGTGCGGGGGTAGTCTTTGGCGATCAGCTTGCCCATGAAGAAACTGATGACGAACTGGATGATGAAGTACAACGTCAGCGGGATCGCGATGCGTACCGCGTCCATCGGAATCCTCAGCACATCGCCTCCCTTCAGGCTGAACATCGCCACGATGGTAAACAGCAGTGCGGCGAGGGTTACCGGGCTGATGGCGGGCAGGAACGTCTCTTCATACCATTGCACGCCCTTGCGCGCCTTCAACCATCGGCGGGTGAGGAAGCCCGCCAGGAACGGGATACCAAGGTAGATCAGAACAGCCTCGGCGATGGTCCAGAAACTGACATCGATGACGCTGCCCTGCAGACCGAACACCGGCGGCAACCAGGACAGGAAGAACCACGCATAGACGCTGAACAGCGCAATCTGGAAGATCGAGTTGAATGCCACCAGCCCGGCGACGTACTGGCCGTCACCGCGGGCAAGCTGATTCCAGACCAGCACCATGGCGATGCACCGTGCCAGCCCGATCAGGACCAGGCCGGTCATGTACTCGGGATAATCGCGCAGGAACAGCACGGCCAGGCCGAACATCAGGAACGGACCGACGATCCAGTTCTGCAGCAGCGAGAGCATCAGTACCCGTTTGTCGGCGAAGACCCGCGGCAGTTCCTCGTACTTCACCTTGGCCAGCGGCGGATACATCATCAGGATCAGACCAATCGCGATCGGGATGTTGGTCGACCCTATGGAGAGGCTGTTCAACGCGCTGGGTACACCTTCGAACAACGCCCCCATGCCGACGCCGAGCGCCATGGCGGCGAAGATCCAGAGCGTGAGATACCGGTCCAGGAAGGACAGGCGGGAGGTATCAGTGGTCATGGGGATTTCCGGAAAGACGGTCAGTTGATCTGTGCGATCGGGTCGAGCCGGGCCTTGAGGGCCTCGCTGTCATCCCAGACGCTGTCTGAGATCTCCAGAAACGCCTTCAGGCGCGCCTTGATGATCTGGTGCGCGCGATCGAACGCTTCGGCTTTCTGTCCGTCCGAGCCTTCAACGCCGGCCGGATCGAACAGGCCCCAGTGCACCCGTACAAAGTCGCCGAACACTACCGGGCATGCCTCGGCCGCCGCGCTGTCGCAGACGGTGACGATCAGATCCATCGGCGCGGCATCCGCTTCGGCGAACTCGTCCCACGACTTGCTGCGAAGGCCGTCCACCGGGAAACCCTCGCGCTGCAACTGAGCAATGGCAAACGGGTTGACGCGGCCGGCCGGCTGGCTGCCGGCGCTGAAGGACTCGTAGCGGCCTTGGCCCCACTTTTTCAGGGTCGATTCGGCCAACACGCTGCGAGCGGAATTACCGGTACACAAGAACAGGACGCGACGGGTCATCTGAGCGATCTCTAAGGTGGGTTGGTCAGCAGCCAACGGGTCGTTCGCAGGCCTGTTCGTCGGCACAACAGTTCTCCGTGAGATAGGCCACCAATGCGGTCATCGCCTCGAACTCGGCCCGGTAGCAGATCGTCCGACCATGTTGCTCGGCGCTGATCAGGCCCGCAGCCAACAGTTCCTTCAGGTGGAAGGAGAGCGTGGCACCAGGCAAGCAGAGCGTCTGGGCAATGTCACCGGCCAGCTTGCCGCCGCTGCCGGCCTGTACAAGCAGGCGGAAGATCGACAGGCGGGTGGCGTGGCCCAAGGCAGCAAGAGCGTGGGTTGCAGCGTTATGTTCCATGATTCTAGAATAATAGAATCGATTCCGTAGGACAACCCCGTGCAGCAGATCCCCAACTTGGTCCCAGGTGCCTTGGACATCCCGACGGCCACCAAGCTCAACGACCCGGCCGCGCAGCCGCACCGCCCGCGCATCCTGATCCTGTACGGGTCGCTGCGACCTCAGTCGTTCAGTCGCAAGCTGGCGCTGGAGGCGCAGCGGCTGCTGGAACAGCTCGGGGCGGAAACCCGCCTGTTCGATCCACATGAGCTGCCGATGCTTGACTCGGTGCCAGCCACCCACCCAAAGGTGCAGGAGCTGCGCCAGGCCTCGCTGTGGTCGGAGGGACACGTGTGGGTCAGCCCGGAACGCCATGGCACCCTTACCGCGGTATTCAAGAACCAGATCGACTGGCTGCCACTGGAAGAGGGCAGCGTGCGCCCCACCCAAGGCCGCACGCTGGCCGTGATGCAGGTCTGCGGCGGTTCGCAGTCGTTCAACGTCGTCAACGCGCTGCGTGTGCTCGGCCGGTGGATGCGGATGGTGACGATCCCCAACCAGTCCTCGGTCGCCAAGGCCTGGCAGGAGTTCGACGACGAAGGTCGAATGAAACCCTCGGCGTACTACGATCGCGTGGTGGACGTCATGGAGGAACTGGTCAAGTTCACCCTGCTGGTACGTGGGCGCACCGACTACCTGGTGGACCGTTACAGCGAGCGCAAGGGGGCCATCGAGGCGGCGGCGCTCGCGGCCGCTGCAGGGGTGGTGGAAACTGTTCTGAACGAGGAGGAAAGTGCGTGAACGCGGTCATCTACCACAACCCCAAGTGCGGCACCTCGCGCAACACCCTGGCGATGATCCGCTTCGCCGGGATCGAGCCGGAAGTGATCGACTACCTGGCCCACCCGCCCAGCCGCGCGCGCCTGGTCGACCTCATCAGGGCCGCGGGCTTGAGCGTGCGCGACGCCCTCCGGCAGAAGGGCACTCCTTATGACGAGCTGGCACTGGGCGATGCGGCACTGAGCGACGACGCGCTGCTTGATGCCATGCTGGCGCACCCAATACTCATCAATCGTCCTTTCGTGCAAACCGATAATGGCACGCGCCTGTGCCGCCCTTCCGAACTGGTGCTGGATCCTGCCGAAGCTTCCCGGACCATTCCGGAAGGAAGATGGAGAGTTGGTGGCCGAGCACAGGGGAAGCCCGGCGACCTAGTCTGGGTGCTGGGCCGGGCTGGCCGCCTTTGAGAACAACCGGAGATCCTGCCCCATGCCGACGCTCCATCCCGCAAAAAGCGAAAGTGCGTGGCGTGTCTTCCTGGTGTTCCTACGACTGGGACTGACCTCGTTCGGCGGCCCGATCGCCCATCTGAGCTACTTCCGCCTCGAGTTTGTCGAGCGCCGCCGGTGGCTGACGGACCGTAGCTACTCGGATCTGGTGGCCTTGTGCCAGTTACTGCCAGGCCCAGCCAGCAGCCAGGTTGGGATGGCGCTGGGCTTGGCTCGCGCCGGCTGGCTTGGCCTGCTGGCCGCCTGGGCAGGTTTTACCCTGCCATCGGCCGTACTGATGATCCTGTTCGGATTTGGCGTTGCTCGATACCAAGGCATCCTCGAATCCGGTTGGCTGCATGGCCTGAAGATCGTTGCAGTTGCCGTGGTGGCGCAGGCTGTATGGGGAATGGCCCGGACCCTATGCCCGGACCGCCTGCGGGCAGGGATGGCGCTTGTCGCCGCCGTATTGACGCTAGCACTGCCCTCGGTCTTCGGCCAGATGGTGGTGATCATCTGCAGCGGCCTGCTCGGTCGCTGGGCGCTGAAAATCGAGCCTGCCCAGGGCCAGTTCGCTTGCAGCTATCCCGTCTCGCGAAGAACGGGCTCGGTAGCGCTGATGCTGTTGGTGCTGCCGCTTGTTCTGCTGCCTGTGTGGGTGGTGGCTAGTGGCTCCCCGTTGGCTGTGCTGTTGGAGGGGACGTACCGTGCTGGTGCCTTGGTCTTTGGCGGCGGCCATGTCGTACTGCCGTTGCTGCAGACCGCGGTTGTCCAAAGCGGCACGGTGACCACTGCGGATCTGCTCGCTGGGTACGGTGCGGCGCAGGCGGTGCCAGGCCCTCTCTTCACTTTCGCGGCGTACTTGGGAGCCCTGGCCAAGGGGCCGCTGGGTGGCTGGCTTGGAGGCCTTGTGCTGTTGGCAGTCATTTTCCTGCCAGCCTTTCTTGTGCTCGTGGGGGCGCTGCCGTTCTGGGAGGCCCTGCGCCACCGAAAGGCTTTGCAAGCTTCGATTGCTGGCGTCAACACCGGGGTGGTCGGGATTCTGCTGGCTGCGTTGTACAACCCGGTGTGGACGAGTGCGATCCATGACCGATGGGATGCCGCGATGGCGCTGGTTGCGTTCGGGCTACTGGCCCTCGCGCGTACACCGCCGATCTTGGTTGTGTTGCTGGCTGCCATGACGACCTGGGCCCTGCCACGGTAACGCCGCCAGGTCAATCAGGCGCGCCTCTGCAGCACAATATAACGTCTGCTTCTGGCCAGCAGCGGTCATTCACAATCCCTCGGTCAAGTCGAGTCGCAGGACGCGAACGTGACAGGCCCTAGCTAGAGATGTTATCTCGCGCGGCTATTCTCTCGACCAGTGTATTGATCGCCGCCTCCATGGCGTGGGCAGTCTTGTCGCCGCTCTGGTTGGTGATGACGAAAATGCCAAGGTCATACTTCGGCATGATGTAGATATAGCACTGCGAGCGGGGCACACCACCATGATGGGCATAGTAGGTGCCCTTCAAGCGGTCGCCGCCGACGATGTTCCAGAAATAGCCGATGCTGAACTCGGAATCGAATTCGACAAGAGTACGGTGTGATTCCGTCACGACGGGCCCACCGGCCAGCTGGAACTTGAGGAACTTCACCATTTCCGGAACGGTCGCCTTTACGTTCCCCGATGCTCCCCAAGGCAACTCCGGCATGGGCGAGGTCGGTACCGCGTTGTCACTGTGGTAGCCGACCGCAAGCCGGGGCGCCTCAGCATCGCCCAGCCTGATTCTGAGGTCCGCCATTGCCGCGGAATCGCGGAAGAATTCGCGTAACAGCGACTCATAGTCGCTCTTGTAAACCGTCTCCAGAATATGCGCCGCCAGTTGGGTTCCAGCACTGGAGTAGGCGTAATCCTTTCCGGGCACCTGGTGAATCTCGACGGCATGCAGGTCCCTGAAGAAATCCGCCTTGCCATAGCCGGCGTAAATGGCATTGAGTTCACGAGGCGTACGCTGATCGGTGAAGTCCGCGAGCACCGTGTTCGCGCGTTCCGGCAACATGTTCGGAAGACCGCTCGTATGCGACAGCAGGTGACGGATGCGGATGGGGTCGCCCTTGTACTGCAGGTTCGGATAATTGCCGTGCAGATACTTCCGGACATCGTCGTCCAGCCCCAGCCTGCGCTCCAGGACGGCATTGGCCATCAGGGTCCCTGCCATGGTCTTGCTCAACGAACCGATTTCGTAGAGGGTCGCGTCGGTCGGAGGGCTCAGCCTGCCGGCTTCCATGTTGCCGCGATGACGGATGAATTCCTGGCCCCGATATACGACTGCGATCGAGGTTGAGTGGAGCAACGGCTGCTGTATCAGTGTTGCGGCCACCTCATCGAGGTCCGCCCCGAGATCCTTTGCCGGCACATGCTCGCCCTTGCAGCCGGCAGCCAAGAACACGACGGACAATACGAAGTAGTTGAGCCACCGCCCGTTTCGAACAATCCTCGAAATCGCTTGCATGCGTCTGTGCTTGAAGGGTTTTGGCAAGAACTCTCAAGATAGCCGAACACCGAGGGCCGCACACCTGTCCCTGTTCTCGCGGCGGCCGCCCCTGGCGCCAGCCAGAAGGTGTGCGTGTGGACGTCCGCTTCGTGCCGAAAGCACACGTCGTCCCGGAGCTTCGTCGGCATCAATGGGTGGAGTCGTTCGCCCGCGACTGGTAGAACTCGCCGATGCGTCGAACAAACCGCTGCGGGTTCGCACCGGCAAGATTGGTCAGCACGATCACGGCCAAGTCTTCATCCGGGTAGACGACGAATGCCGCGCGGGCACCGCCAATGCCTGCGACCTGGCGCGGGCGATCAGCCTTCAAAACCGGCCAGCCTAAGGCCCAATCGCTTTTCGCCCCGCTGTTCAGTGGCTCTTGCTGCCACATGCGCTGGACATGTGCATCATCAATCAACTGGTCCTGCGACAGCGCAATGATCCAGCGCGACAGCTCTTCGGCCGTCGTCTGGATTCCGCCACCCGCCCACAGGCTGTAGGGCATTTCATAAATCCAATGCGACAGGCGCTCACCATCGTCCGGTGCCAGCGAGCCCCGCGGCGACCAGCTGTAGATCGTGGCGGCTCCGGCAACCAGGTCATAGCTGTCACCGAACGTGGTAGAGGGCATGCCCGCCACATCGAACTGTCGCTGCGTCACGAATCGCTCGTATGGTTGCCCGCTCAACTTGACGATGATCCGCGACAGCAGGCCGTAGTTGGTCTGGTTGTACGAGAACTGTTCGCCTGGCGATACCTCCAGAGGCCGAGCCTCGACCGCGCTCCATGCCTCCGGCTCCGTCGCACCGCCAAAGGCCCCCTGCGAGTCGATGATCTCCGGAAGGCCTGATGTATGCCCCAGCAGCTGCCGGATCCGCACCCCACGCCAGGTCGCGGGCACATCGTCCAAATAGCGTGACAAGGGGGCGTCCAGATCCACCCGTCCGTCCTGGACCAGTTGCATCATGGCTACGCCGGTGAACGACTTGGTGGCCGAGTTGATCGGGAACAGCGTCTTGCCGGTAACAGGCACCCGGTTCTCGACATTGGCGAACCCGTAGTTCTCCAGCAGCACTACTTTCCCGTTTTGCACCACTGCCAGCTGGAGGCCCGGAATCCGCTGCTTCTGCATGGCCTGCTGGATGAAGGCCCTGGCCTTGCTGTTGGCTTCCTTAAGAGAACCGGCCGCAAGCGCCTGGGCTGGAAGCCATGCCGACAGGGCAACGGTCAGCAAGGCGGTGCGCAAGAGTGCAGGCAGCATGGATTTCCCTGGGCCAGGTCGTCTGGAAAATGGATTGGCGAGTGCCGACGGAACCGATGCCGGCCGGCAACCCTAGGCCCAGGCACCCGGGCACGACAGTGCAAAGAGTCATGCTCACAATGGAGTTGGCTGAATGGTCCGGGGGAAGTTAGGTGAGCCCGCGCATCGGCGGCCCGCTCGGCATGGGGCTGATCGGGCTGCCTGACGCCCGGAGCGGTTGCACGCCACACGCATGGCCCGGGCAGCGTCGAATCCCCGCTAGGAATCGGATCCTGCCAGATCGGACGGCAGCTGTCGGCCAGAAGTGGATACTGCAATCATTGCTGTCTGAGCCCACTCTCCAAAGGCAAGGGGAGCGCCTGCTGTTCGCCCGCTGTCACATCAACTGCGACTAGCTGAAATCTTTGATCGCCTACCTGGCAGGGCATTCCGCGCACCAGCATCCTGTTCGATCTGATGACTAATGATTCTCAGGACTTGCTGCGGTACCGGTGTGCGGCTACCTCGCTATCACTACTTGATCAGGAAGTCATTCAGTGATTTTCCGCTTGCTACCAGCTCGGCTATCCATCGCGGTTGCCGCCCTCGACCGGACCACGTCTGGCCGCGCACTGCAGGATTGCGGTACTTGGGAGCGATCTTGGGCACTGTCGATTTGGCAGGCCTCCGATCACCTCGCTTCTTGGCGGTTTCGGAGGGCACGATCACTGAAGCGCCGTAGAGTTCCTCTATCGTGTATCCATGATCCTTGACGTACTTGTTGATCTTGGCGCGCATCGCTGTGGCCTTAGGGCGTGACAGCACTTTGGACTGCTGCTTCTCCGCCTGAGCAATCAGTGAGCGAAGTTCCTTGGCAGAAAGGCCGCTGATATCAATAGTCATGAATTCTTCCCCGATGTCGAGGCCCTAGCCTATTCTCAAATGACATTGCGTGTCACTCCATGTCCACTATGAGTCGCTCAATCTCAGGATCGACTACTAAGAAGTTTATCGTGTTAGCTACTCTCTCACTGCACATGATTTTCACGTGGCATATGGACCTGAGGACTAAAGATGCGCCGTGAGTGATTGCTGTGGTCCCGCCAAGAATTCTTTGAGATCGCCAGTTTGAGGCATTGGATGAATCGACGTTAGACTCAAGCGCTTTCCGTAGCAGATCAGGGAGGCAAGGCGCATAACCGTGAGATCAATTCCCTTCATTGTCGCTGCCGCGTTGGCGGGAACTTCGCTGGCTGCAGAGGCTTCTGAGGATAACCTCCATAGAGATCCTTACTTTGATCCAGGAGGCGCCGTCAGGTTCAACTATGGCTGGCTCGACTACGGGCCGACCAGCCGCCTGCAGCTTGAACTGCTGCGTGCAGACCTTGACGCTGGAACCGGACCGTTTTCCTTCTCTGCCCAATACCGCTGGTACGATGGCTTCGACGCCGTGCATCACGCCTACGCGGGCTGGCAGTTCTCCGATGCTACCCAGCTCAAGGCAGGTATCCAGCAAGTCCCGTTCGGGCTGCTCCCTACCGTTTCGCAGAGCTTCTGGTTCGGCTCCGGCTACTACTTGGGCATTGAGGATGATTACGATCCGGGCCTTGTAGTGATTCACCGCACCGGCAGCACGACCTGGCATCTCGGCTGGTTCTCCGGAGACGAATACGGGTCCGGGGCTCGCTATGATCGCTACTCCTTTGATGTCGCGCAGACCGAGGCGTTGCCGTATCGTGAGCGGCAACGACTGCATGCACGCGTGGAGCGCGCGCGCGCCTGGGGCGGCGGCGAGCTGTTGCTGGGCGCATCAGCGTTTGCTGGCAAGGTGCAGAACACTCAGACACGGCGTCACTACGGTCATCAGGGCGCGGCCCTCCACGCACAGTGGCAGCGCGATGGTTGGACCGCGCAGTTGCAGTGGGCGCGGTACCGGTATGCCGTGCCCGGAGATCGCATCGCAATGTCGGCGTTCCAATCCCCCTTCCAGGTTGCAGCGCAGGCGGATGTGCCAAGCGCCAACATCGCCTATTCGTTCGGCCAGAAGGGCTGGCTGGATGACATCACCTGCTATAACAACCTCAGCATGACCCGCCCGGTCGGGCACCGCGCGGGCCTTCGTGATTCGTGGCAGAACGTGACCGGTTGCAGCCTGCAGAAAGGCATCATGCTCACCTATGTCGACTGGATCGCTGGCCGCAACATGTGGTTTGCCGGTGGTGATGGTATCGGCATCGACGAGGGAGGTCCTTCCCGCTGGCATTCACGGCTGAACTTCAACATCGGCTTCTACTTCTGATCGGCCTCGCGCAAGCCAGAGGCTTCTTCACCCAACAACACGGAGGTATCCATGCAGAGCACGGCTCCGCAACATCCCCCCGTTCGCCAGCGGATCCTTCCGCAGGTGTTCATTCCCACGGCAGCCATCGTCATCGCGCTGCTGGCGCTTGCTGCCATCGCGCCCGATATAGCCACGCGGTGGTTCACCGCGGCCAAGTCATGGGCTGCCAATGATGCAGGCTGGTTCACCATCCTTGCGGTGGCCGGCTTCCTGGTCTTCGTCGTCGGCGTCGCCATCAGCAGTTACGGCCGCATCAAACTCGGCCCTGACCACAGTACGCCGGACTACAGCTACGGCTCCTGGTTCGCCATGTTGTTCGCTGCCGGCATGGGCATCGGTCTGATGTTCTTCGGCGTTGCCGAGCCCATCATGCACTACGCCACGCCGCCGGTCGGCTCGCCCGAGTCGGCCGCAGCTGCCCGCCAGGCCATGCGCATCACCTTCTTCCACTGGGGCATCCACGCATGGGCGATCTACGCAGTGGTAGCGCTGTCGCTGGCGTACTTTGCCTACCGGCACAATCTCCCGCTGCGTGTCCGATCCGCACTGTATCCGCTCATCGGCGATCGTATCCACGGCCCGTTGGGGCATGCTGTAGACACGTTCGCCGCGCTGGGTACCATCTTCGGCCTGGCCACCTCGCTGGGGCTGGGCGTCATGCAGATCAACGCCGGCCTGAACTACCTGTTCGGCCTGGAGGTCAGTACGCTCGTCCAGGTTGGCTTGATCACCGTCATCACACTGGTGGCGACCGGCTCGGTCGTGGCTGGCCTGGACAGCGGCGTACGCAGGCTGTCCGAGCTCAACATGATCCTGGCGGCAGCGTTGCTGGCCTTCGTGCTGGTCTGTGGACCCACCGTGCACCTGATGCAGGCACTGGTGCAGAACACCGGCATGTACGTTTCCCAGCTGTTCTCGATGACCTTCAACCTTTATGCCTACGAACCCACGGGTTGGCTGGGTGGCTGGACGCTGTTCTACTGGGGCTGGTGGATTGCCTGGTCGCCCTTCGTTGGCATGTTCATCGCGCGCATCTCACGTGGACGCACTGTCCGTGAGTTCGTGGTGGGGGTGTTGCTTGTGCCGCTTGGCTTCACATTCCTCTGGATGACCATCTACGGCAACACCGCGTTGCACATGGTGCGGGCGGAGGGCATCCAGCAGTTGGTGCAGGCGATCTCAACCGACAGCTCGATGGCGCTCTTCGAGTTTCTGGAGCACCTGCCGCTGACCATGCTGACCTCTTCGCTGGCGGTCATCCTGGTTGCGCTGTTCTTCGTAACCTCAGCGGACTCCGGTGCCCTGGTAATCGACATGCTTACCTCGAAGGGTGAGCAGGAATCGCCGGTCTGGCAGCGGATCTTCTGGGCGCTGCTGGTCGGCGGCCTTGCGATTGCCCTGCTGGTGGCCGGCGGCTTGGAATCATTGCAGGCGGCCACCATTGCCAGTGCGTTGCCATTTACGATCGTCATGATCCTGATGTGCTGGGGACTGCTGAAGGCCATGCATCTGGATGCAACCAAGCGCTCGATCCTGCGCGAGGCACGTATCTTGCCGGGTACCAGCGAGGATTGGCGGGCGCGCCTGCGCCTGCTGGCGCACAATCCGTTGAAGATCGAGGTGACCGGCTTCATCGAGCAGCGTGTCATCCCAGCATTGGAAGAGGTTGCGGCTGAGCTGCGCAAGCAGGATCTGCCGGTCCAGGTCTCCAAGGGGGAGGATGGTCGTGCGTGGCTGCAGGTTGGCCATGGCGAGGAGATGGACTTCTTCTACTCGGTACGGCCCCAGCCCTATGAGCCGCCGACGTTCGCCCTGCAGGATCCCCGTCGGCCGGTCAGCGAGGGTACCCGTCATTACCGTGCGGAGGTCTATCTGCGGGAGGGCGGGCAGGACTACGACGTCATGGGATGGACCAAGGTTCAACTCATCCACGATGTGCTCGATCAATACGAGCGCCACCGTCAGTTCCTGGACAAGGTGCGCTCGTAGAATCTGCACACAGATGCCGCCCGGAGTAGCGGCATCTGCCTTGGGTCGGGCATGACCCTGCGTTGACGTGGCCTCGGCGCCCGGCCGTGCTATTGATGGTCGAACTTCCCAGGAAGTAGCCCATGCTCACCAGATTGAGGCTTGCAGCCAGCAAAGTTACAAAGCGGATGTGGTTCCGTTCGACCCTGTATGGCGCCCTAGGCATCATCACGGCGTTGGCGGGCGCGTTCCTGAAGTTCCTCATTCCCGTCGGCCTTGCCGCGCGGATCGGCGCAGATTCCGTCGGCAACATTCTTGGCATTCTTGCCGCGTCGATGCTGACGGTCACCACCTTCTCGCTGTCCACCATGGTCTCGGCCTACGGGTCCGCGTCCAGCAGCGCCACCCCGCGCGCGGCCCGCCTGCTGATCGAAGACACCCGGGCCCAAGGTGCGCTGGCCACCTTCATTGGTGCCTTCCTGTTCTCGATCGTGGGCCTCATCGCGCTCAGCACCGGCATCTACGGAGATAGCGGCCGGCTTGTACTGTTCGGGGCAACTATCGCGGTCATCATCGTCATCACAGTGACGTTGCTCCGGGCTATCGAGCAGTTCTCACGCTTTGGCCGCGTCGGCGAAACCATCGATCTGGTGGAGCGGGCGACCCAAGTGGCAATGAAGCGCCGCGCCGAGGAGCCTTCGCTCGGCGGAGCCAGTGCGGTTCGGGTAGGAGAGGGGGCGGTGCAGCTGGTCGGCGATCAGGTGGCCTACGTTGAACACGTGGATGTCGGGCGGATCAACGCCATTGCGCAGGAACATGATCTACGCGTTCATCTGCTCTGCCAGCCGGGTACGTTCGCAACCCCAACCCGTCCGTTGATAGCCATCGAGGGAAATCTACTTCCTGAAGTACAGAGTAAAGTGATCTCAGCCATTTCCTTTAGCGACGCGCGCTCCATCGAAAATGACCCACGGTTCGGGCTGGTCGTGCTTGCGGAAATTGCCCAGCGAGCCATGTCACCTGCGGTGAACGACCCTGGGACCTGCATCGACGTCATCGGGACATGTGTCAGGCTGCTCTGTGCATGGTCCAGCCACGGAGGGGACGCTGCGACAGGCGAGGTGCTGTATCCGCGCGTGCACGTGCAGTGTCTCGACGTACGCGACATGTTTGAGGACGCGTTCACTCCGATTGCCAGGGATGCCGCCGCGTCCCTGGAGGTCAGTATCCGGCTGCAGAAGGCCTTCGCAGCGTTGGCAGGGTCCTCGAATGAAGCGACAAGAGTCGCATCACAGGCGCATGCCCGCATCGCGTTGGAGCGCGGCCTATTGGCCATGGATTTCGAAGCTGATCGCGAGGCGCTTCGAGCCGTCGCATCTTATTTGACTCTGGAGGATGTGGACCACCGTTCGTAGTATCTTCCTATCAAAGCCTTTGAAGCGCTGCGCTGGCTATCAGTGCTCGGCTGTGGTCTGGAGCACATCCGGTCAGCTCACCTTCCACAGCATGTATGCGGCAGTAATGAAGATCAGTACTGCAAATACCGTGTTCAGAGCTCCACGATAGTTGGCCAGCTTCGTCGAAGTTGCTGCACCTGCAATACCGCCAGCCACGCCGGCAACGACGAAAACTGCCGCGAGCTTCCAGTTGACCAGACCTGTACGCGCGTAGTTCAGTGCGGTGGTCATGCCAAATGCGGCGACGGCGACGAGCGAGCTTCCGACTGCGGCGATCATCGGCATGCCCGTCGCGGCCACCAGTGCGGGCACGATGAGAAAGCCTCCGCCAATGCCAAAGAAGCCAGAAAGCCCGCCGGCGGTGGCGCCCAGCCCAATCAGCGCGGGCGCGTTGCCTCTGCCGAGCCGAGCGTCCGTGAGTCCAGGCGTGTTGCGCCTGCGAAGCATGGCGATGCCGACAACGATCATAGCCACAGCAAACAGCGCCAACAGGCTCCTGCCGTCGAACGCCTTGCCCAAGCTGGAACCCAGGTATGCGCCCGCGATCCCCGCCAGAGCGAAGACCGAGGCACAAGGCCATCGAACGTTCCCTCTACGGGCATGTATCACCAGATTCGACACCGCATTGACCGCTACTGCCAGGGCGCTGGTGCCGATAGCCACATGCGGATCTCCCACTCCGACCACGTAGAGCATCAGTGGTACCGCCAGGATGGATCCGCCCCCACCGACCACGCCCAGGACGAAGCCGACCAGGACGCCAGACAGGCCGCCCAGAACCAACTGCAGCAGAGATAGCGCTTCCATATGTCAGTCGCCGGACGCCGGGCCTTGCTGCAGCCGTGCTGCGATGGAAGAAAGGTCATAGCCTGCATCCGAAGCAACAGACAGGACGTGGTCAAACGCCGCTCCATTGTGAACGACTTCCGACAGCGCCCAAAGCATCGCAGCACGGGTGCCGGTTCTGCAGTACGCGGCAACAGGGCTTGGCAGCGCTTCGATCAACCTGGCAAAGGTATGCACCTGATCATCGGTAATGACGCCAGGCAGCGCAGGAAGATAGGCAAACTGCATGCCCGCCTGGTGGCAGGCGGCCTGCAGCGCATGGTGACTGGGCTGCTCCGGCTGTTCATCGTCGGGGCGGTTGCAGATCACGCTCGCAAAGCCCTGCTCCTTCAGGGCTTCAATGTCCTTTGGCAGGAGCTGGCCGGACACCTTGAGGCTGGCGGAGAGTGGCTTGAGGTTCATGGTTTTCCCGTAGTTGCAGTGGGGCGGTGAATGAGGCCATGCAGGAGCACGCCAGCGATCATTGCCGTGGCGAAGATGATCGCGAAGGGCTGGCCGGTTCCCAGCAACGCGATGGCTGGGCCGGGACATAGTCCGGCCAGACCCCAACCCAGGCCGAATATCGCCGCACCGATCACCAGGCGCCGATCGATGATGCGATGGGCGGGAATGTGCAGCGATACGGCAAGCAGCGGCGTTCTGCGGGCGCGTATCCACAGGTAGGCTGCGCCGGAAGGGATCAGTGCGCCCAGCATGACCAGCGCCAGGGAGGGGTCCCAGGCGTCGCTCACATCAAGGAAAGCAAGCACGCGGGCTGGGTTGGCCATATCGGATACGACCAGGCCCAATCCGAAGAGTGCGCCGCACAGGAACGCGGCTAGACGGATCATGCCGGGCCCCCGGTCGTAATCTGTACCAGGGTTGCCGTGGCCATGCCCACGAGCATGAACACGCAGGTCGCCACCACCGACCGCGGCGATGCCCGGCCCAGGCCGCAGACACCGTGCCCACTGGTACAGCCAGCCCCAAGGCGAGTTCCGTAACCCACCAGCAGTCCGGCGATCACCAGCACCACAGTTCCGTTTGCGGAGAGCGCCGGCAGGGGTATGGGTCGGGCCGCCAATGCCAAGCCTGACGCCAGGGCAAGTCCTGCCAGAAACAGGACTGCACCGCTGCGCCCGCCGTCACCCGTCATGCCCAGTGTCTTGGCAAGCAGTCCCGAGATGCCAGCAACGCGCCCGAGAAGGAGTAGATAGGCTCCGGCCGCTGTTCCGATCATGGCACCGCCAGCGAGCGGCCAATACCAGGCCAGGTGAGAGAGCGTCATAGCAGGTCCACCGGCAGCTTGAGATATCGCACGCCGTTTTCCTCGGGCTCGGGCAGATGGCCGGCGCACATGTTGACCTGCACTGACGGCAGGATCAGCCGTGGCATCGGAAGTGTGGCATCACGAGCCTCCCGCAGTTCCACAAACATGGCTTCGCTCACGCCCTCGTGCACATGCATGTTTGTTGCCCTTTCGGCACCGATGGTAGTTTCCCATGCGAAATGGTCCCGGCCGGTGGCTTTGTAGTCGTGGCACAGGAATACGCGGGCGGCGTCGGGCAGGAACAGCAGGCGCTGGATCGAGCGATACAACTGGCGCGCTGAGCCACCTGGGAAGTCGCATCGGGCAGTGCCGTAGTCCGGCATGAACAGCGTGTCGCCAGGAAATACGGCGTCGCCGATCACGTACGCCAGACAAGCGGGAGTATGGCCTGGCACGTGCAGCGACATCGCCTGCAGATTACCGATGCGGAAGGAGGCACCGTCGGCGAACAGGTGATCGAACTGGCTGCCATCCCGCTTGAATGCAGTACCGGCATTGAAGAGCTTGCCGAAGGTTTCCTGGACTGCGGTGATGTGTTCGCCAATAGCCAGCGCGCCTCCCACCTGCTCCTGCAGCCATGGAGCCGCGGACAGGTGGTCGGCATGCGCGTGGGTTTCCAGCAACCACTGCACCTGCAGGCGCTCGGCACGCACGTAGTCCACCAACGCCGATGCGGAGGAAGTGGACGTGCGGCCTGCGGCCATGTCGAAGTCCAGGACGCTGTCGATGATGGCGCACGCTGAAGAAGTTGGATCGCGTACGACGTGGCTGGCAGTGAACGTAGCAGGGTCAAAGAACGTCTTCACGGAAGGTGAGGGAAGCAGGCCGGCACGCGCATCGCTGACCAGGCGCACAGCCTGGTCCAAGGGGGCGTCTACCGCTACGGATGGGATCATGGCTGGCTCCAAGAGGCTTCGCGACCTGAGAATTACATAGTTACGTAATATGTGCAACTATTGAAATATGCTAGATTGGACGCGTGCCCGCATGGTCTTTGCATCACATCACCTGCCCAAGTTGCCCTTACCCGTGACCAGCCCCCCATTCAGCCCGTCAGACCTAGCCACGATGAAGGAGCGCGTGCCTGAAGTGGCCGAGTTGCTGCGCTTCATGGCCACCCCCTCGCGCCTGTTGCTGCTATGCCAGCTCGCGCAAGGTGAAATGACGGTGGGCGGACTGGAGGAAGCCACCGGCATTCGACAGCCGGCGCTCTCCCAGCAACTGGCCGAACTCCGTCAACGAAAGCTCGTAGCGACCCGACGGGAATCGCGGTCGATCATCTACCGCATGGAAGACCCGCGCGTTGCAGCACTGCTGGGCGCGATGCATGGGATTTTCTGCGTGGACGATGCATCAACTTGACGTGATCTAAAGCGTCCTGGAAGGGGCGGGCTGGACTTCCTGACCCAGGGAATTTAGGCAACTGGCGTAGTCTGCCCCAAAACCCTTTGGCCACAGCGGGCCCGAGGTCTGCTGCGGCCTAGGGGTATTCATGAGGGAGGGGGTGGCTGTCTGCTTCTGGTCGGAAACGGACCCCGCACATGGTGACTATGTGAAACGCAGTGAGTACTCCCTCTTCCCGTCAGAAGCCGACGTGTTGTCAGTCAACTTGACGACCTAAGGACGAACTCGTCCAGAAACAGCACGCCGTTGTGCGCGAGTGATATCTCGCCCGGGCGCGGGTACGAGCCGCCGCCCACCAGCGAGACCGCACTGGCGGTATGGTGCGGCGCACGGAAGGGCCGTTGGCGCCAGCGTGCGGTATCAATGCCGTTGCCGCTGCACGAGGTGATCACGGCGGTCTGCAGCGCCTCCGCTTCGGTCGCGTCCGGCAGAATGCCGGGCAGCCGCGAGGCCAGCAGAGTCTTGCCGCAGCCAGGACTTCCGAGCAGCAACAGATGGTGCCCGCCAGCGGCCGCCACCTCCAACGCGCGGCGGGCGAGATGTTGGCCGCGGACGTCGCTGAGATCGGGCACCTGTGCGGTGATCGCTTCTGCAGGAACGGCACGCGGCAGATCATGTGCCTGCAGTGACGCACACACCTCCAGCAAGGTGCGCCCAACCCGCACATCCGCCTCCTGAGCCAGCCCGGCTTCCGCACCGTTGGCGGCAGCCACAATGAGGCAGCGCCCGTCGTCGGCTGCCGCAAGCGCCGCTGGCAGCACGCCATCCACACCGCGCAGCTCACCGGTCAGCGCCAGTTCGCCCAGGAATTCATAGCGATTCAGCAGCAGCGGGTCGATCTGCCCACTGGCCCCAAGAATGCCCAGCGCAATGGCGAGGTCAAAGCGGCCGCCCTCCTTGGGCAGGTCGGCGGGAGCCAGATTGATCAGGATGCGCTGGTTCGGGTACTCGAACTGCGCGCACAACAACGCGGCGCGCACGCGATCACAGGATTCACGAACGGCAGCGGCGGGCAGACCCACCAGCGTGGTATGCGGCAGGCCGCCGCTCAACATCACTTCGATACGTACCGCCGGCGCATGAATGCCGATGCGGGCGCGGCTGTGCACCAGCGCTAGGCTCATGCGGGGCTCCGTAGTGTGGCAGGAGCCCGAAAGTCTGGAAGCATCTCGCGCCCGTGCCTATCAGCACGGGCAGCCACGCCATGTCAGGGATTTCTGCTTTGCGGTGGCTCTACTGCCGCGCGGTGTAGGCCTGCCATAGCGTCGGCAGGTCCTCACCGGTGTGTGCCTTCCACAGCGCAGGCGTGTAGCGGCCATTGCGCAGCGCCGAGTCGAGCGCCTTCACCAGACCCGGATGCGCGGCTTCGCCCCATTTCAGGAACGCACCGGTGACCCGGTACCCGGTGTCCGCCTTGTGCTCCGGCTTGACCTGCGTGGGCAGCGCCCAGCCTCCGGCGGCGTTGTCGACACCGTACTGGTCGCGGGCATAGTCCGCGATGCCCTCCACCAACCACGAAGGTGCCCGCTCGCTGGCGTAGCCGGGATACCCCTGCACGATATGCATGCCTTCGTGGGTCACCAGATCCGTGTCATTGGGGTGCTTCTGAAGCCAGCCCGGATTGATCGTGATCGTGGCCGACTTTTCCTTCTCGCCTACGTAGGCGACGCCGTCATAGGACGGGTCCATCACGATGCGCACGCTGGACGGTGCCGAGGGATGGAAGTCGTGTCGCTGGCGTGGGTAAGTGGCGAAGAAGGTGGCGATGATCCGGTCACGCACATCCGTGGCCGTTGAGCCGCTCGGGTCCTGATAGGTCAGTGTGACGCCGTCGCGGGTCTGTTGAATGTCGGCCGCGTATGCGCTGGAAAAGACGAAGCTTGCAGCAACCACAGGGACGATCAGGCAACGGCGCAGACGCATGGGCGGCACTCCAGGACGTGATGGGCAACCGCGCTGATCCTGCAACAAGGCCGTGGCCCGCCGCAAGTGCCATTTCGTTCGATCTAAGCGTCTGAAAATGGTTTCATTTCAAATTATTGACAATGTATTTAGATCGATCTAGAAAATCTCCACCCCCACGCCCCACGGAACCTGCACACACCCACTCTCCTGCGCCTTGCCGCGCCGGGAGACCTCGTACTGGAGATCTGCAAGATGAAGCGCACGTTGCTGTCGTTGCTGGTGTCATCCGTACTGCTCCAACCGCTGCTCGCACAGGCACAGACATCCCCGCCTGATGAGGAAGCTGCGGCCCCGACCACTCGACAGCTGGATGCCGTGAACGTCACCGGCTCGCTGATTCCCCGCGCGCAGATCGAAGGGCCTTCCCCGGTGACCACCATCACTGCCGAGGAGATCGAGGCGCAGGGCTTCACCACGGTGTTCGATGCGCTGCGCTCGATGCCCATGGCCAACGGCTCCGTGCAGGACTCCCAGGGCACCGGCTTCTACACCCCGGGTGCCAAGACGGTCAGTCTGTTCGGACTGGATCCCAGCTACACGCTGACCCTGCTCAACGGACGTCCGCTCAACAGCTATCCACTGGCCTACAACGGCAATACCAGCATCGTGGACATCGCCAACATCCCGCTGGGCATGGTTGAGCGCATCGACGTTCTCACCGGTGGGCAGTCGTCGGTGTACGGCTCGTCGGCCGTGGCAGGCGTCATCAACATCGTGCTGAAGGACAAGGTGGAGGGCACGCACTTCCGCTACCGTGTCGGTGGCTACAGCGATGGCGGCGGTTCCAGTCAGCGCTTCATCTTCAGCAGCGGCCATTCCTTCGGCAACCTGGATATCAGCTACGGGTTGGAATACACCAAGCAGAAGCCGATCTTCGCTTCCGACCGCAGTTACATCGACAGCGTCAACGACAGCCCGACCGGCCCACAGGACCCCTCGCGCACCTTCCTGCGCATGCAGATGTCGCCCAACGGCTATATCGATCCCGGCCAGGCGACCTGTGCGCCGCTGTCGTACCTGTTCGGTGGAAGCACCAGCTATGCGCATCGCAACGCGGCAGGAACTGGCTACTACTGCGGCAGCCCCAACAATGTTGGCACGGCCACGCTCTACAACAAGAGCGAGGACGTGAACGCCACCACGTTCTTGCGCTACCACCTCAGCGAAACTACTGAGCTGTACTCGGACATTCTTTTCAGTTTCAGCCGGCCTACGTACTCCGGTGGCAGCCCGTTCTGGAACAAGACCTTCTACAACCAGGCCAGCGGCAACTACGAGCAGTGGCAACGCATCTACGCGCCCGAAGAAGTGGGACTGGATGCAAAGGACCAGCGTGTCTACACGCGCTCACTGAACATCACCGCCGGCGCACGCGGCGGGCTGGGCGACACCGGCTTCGACTACGATGTGTATATCAACCGGTCCAGCACCGACGTTACCCGCAAATCAACCGACTTCCTGGCCACCGGCGGCATCGACGACTATTACCTCGGGCCACAACTGGGCAAGGTCAACGGCTACGACGCCTATGCACCCAATCTGGATCTGCTGTACCAGCCATTGACGCGGCAGCAGTATGACCAGTTCAGCGGCATCAACCGCGCCGCGTCCTCGGCCACCCGCACCGGCGTGACCGCGCTGGTGACCAACACGTCGCTGTTTGGCCTGCCTGCAGGCGACGTCGGCTTTGCAATGATCCTTCAGGGCACGCGTGAGAAGTTCTTCAACCAATCGGCCGATCCGAATGCCGGCGTCCTCTTCCGCGGCCAGACGGCGGGCACGTCGGCAGAAGGCCAGCGCGACCTGTACGCGGTGGGCGCGGAACTCCAGGTGCCGATCTTCGACACATTCAGCGCCAATCTGTCCGGGCGCTATGACAAGTACGCGCTCCAGGGCGGCGGCGGAAACGGCAAGGCGACCTGGAAGCTGGGCCTGGAGTACCGCCCGGTGGAGTCGCTGCTGCTGCGTGGCAGCTACGCAACAGCGTTCCGTTCGCCCGACATGTTCTACCTGTACTCGCGCGAGAGCAGCGGATACACCACCAACGTGGACACCTTCCTGTGTCGCCAGGCCGGATACACCTCGGAGAACTACGATGAGTGCCCACAGTCCTCGCTGCAGGTGCTGTCCTCCAGCACCGGCAACCGTGACCTGAAGGACATCACGGCCGAGACCTTCACCTATGGCTTCGTCTGGTCCGCGCTGGACAACGCGTTGAATCTCTCGGTCGACTACAACTCGGTGAAGATCGAGAACGAAGTATCCATTCTCGGCACCGACAGCATCCTCACCACCGAGGCCAACTGCCGGCTGGGACGTTCCGAAAACGGCGACGTGGCCTTTGACATCAACTCGCCCACCTGTCAGCAGATCCTTGCCCAGGTGCAGCGCCTGCCCGGCACCGATCCGCTCAATCCGAACGGAGTTTCCAAGGTGTTCTCCTATCCGATCAACCTGGCCAAGCAGCGTCAGACGGGCATCCAGGCGTCGGGCGACTATCGCTGGAGCGCCGGGCGTGCGGGCGAGTTCGGGGTGAACGCCGGCTACTACCGTCCGCTGAAGCATGAGCTTCAACAGCAGGAAGGCGATCCGGTGCTGGACATGCTGTGTTGCGCCAACTCCAACGAACTGCACTACCGCGCCACTCTGGGGGCGAGCTGGAGCATCGGTGATTTCAGTACCAACGTGTTCGGCGTGCGCAACGCACGCACCTGGAATTCCGCTGGCGAGGAGCGCAACATCGGGCCGTGGACGACCTGGAACGCGACGGTCAACTACCGCATCAACAAGCTGGCAAGCGTGCTGTTGACCGCCAACAACCTGACCAACGAGCGGCCGCCGCGGGATTACACCAACGGCAACTGGCCGTACTACGACCAGGGCGTGTACAACGCCTTCGGACGTTCAATGTTCGTCGAGCTGTCGCTGGACTTCCAGTAACGCAGGATCGGGGTGGCCGCTGCTGTGGCCACCCCGCTACCCCTTACTGCTTGGCGAACTGTCCCCGACGCCAGGCC
>NZ_JASCOZ010000279.1 GCF_029960115.1 Stenotrophomonas sp. PS02289 | reverse complement strand
GCCGTTGGCCGGCCCGCATGAATCCATCACCGCCTGGGCCGGCCAACGGCCGGCGCTACCGGAAATACCGCGCAACAACTGAGAGAACTAGAACTTCGCGTTCAACGATATCCAATAGCTGCGACGCTGGTCCTTGGTCGCGTAATCATCCACGCAGTTGTACTCGCTGTCGCTGATCAACACGCACGACTGCGAGACAAAATCCTTGTCGAACAGGTTGTTCACCCGTGCATTCAAGGTCAGCCACTGGTTGATGTTCCAGCTGCCGCCGAGGTGGAAGATCGTGTAGTCCTCGTAGTAGCGCACCTGCGAGGTGCTTACGCCGCCCACATTGGTCACCAGCGTGTCGCGGTAACGGTCATAGCGGCCTTCGCCGATCAGCGACAGACTCACCGCGTCGTTGATCTGCCAGTTCAGGCTGGCATTGGCCATGTGCTTGGCCGGAGTGGTGGTGCCGCCAACCGGTTTGCCTTTGTCCACGCCGCTGGTCTGCTCGGACTTGGTGTACGTGTAGTTGCCGCGCAGCTGCAGGCTGTCCAGCAGGTCCACATGCGCGGCCATTTCCACACCACGGGTTTCAGCCTTGTCGATGTTCACGCTCTGGCTGAAGGTGCTGTAGCCCAGTGCCGCCCAGCCCGGACCGACGTCCACGCAGTAGCCGCTGCCGGCCGGAGCCACTTCGCAGTTCGGGAAGGTGCCGCCGCTGGCGATCTTGTCATCGAACTTGTTGAGGAAGCCGGTGACGTTGAAGCCCCAGCGGTCACCCTCGTAGTACGAGGCGATTTCATAGTTGGTGCTGGTTTCCGGCTGCAGGTTCGGCGAACCCACCAGCGGCAGCACGCCCTGGCCACCGAAGCCGGTCACGCCGGGGAACAGCTGGTCCGGACGCGGGGTCTTGTAGCCGGTGCTGACGCCGCCCTTGAAGGTCCAGGCGTCGCTGGCATTCCACACCAGGTACGCGCGCGGGCTGACATGGCTGCCGAAGATGTTGTGGTCGTCATAGCGCACGCCCACGGTGGCGGTCAGTGCGTCTGTCAGGGCCCAGTTGTCCTCGGCGAACACCGACCACATGCGGTGCTGCTGCTTCACGTTGTCACGGTAGCCGGCACCGTCCATGCCGAACACGCCGTCGATCATGTCGGTGTCGTTGTACTGGCCGCCGACGGTCAGCTTGTGCGCGCCGAAGCTCATGTCGAGCATGGTGTCGAGCACGTAGCCTTCCAGCTCCATGGTGCGCAGCGGACGCGGCAGGAACGCGTTCAGGCGCGCAGCTTCATCTGCGTTGAGCGCCGTCAGCGCGTTGGTTCGGCCGGCTGCACAGTGGTTGGCCGCGCCGGTGCGGCGGCACACGTCGTTCCACAGCGTCTGCAGGTCGTCGCGCTCGTCGAGGGTCAGCGGCAGCGAACGGCCCAGGTTGTTGCTGGTGGTGTGGGTCAACGTCGTCTGCCAGGTACCGAAGCCATAACGGCCGGTGTGGCTGAGGGCCAGCTGGTCGCGCTCGTAGCGCTGGTAGGCGGTGTAGCCCACGCGCGGCTGCACCACGCGGCGGGTGATCGTGCCGGTGCCGTTCGGGTTCGGAATCGTGGCATTGCCGACGCGCCACAGGCTGGCGGCGCTGTCCAAGGTGCCTGTCTGGCCTTCGCTGTTGTCGTACTTCTGCCGCGACACGTCGTAGTCCAGCGACAGGTCGTGGTCGTCATTGATGTGGAAGGCCAGGCGCACGCCGGTGTTCCAGTTGGTGTTGGCCACGGCCTTGCCGCCGCCACCGAAGCCGATGCTGCGCTCCCACAGGGTGCCGTCCGGCAGGGTCAGCGCGTCCCATTCCGGATTGGAGGCCTTGGCGTCGTAGTAGCTGCCGCGCACCGCCAGGTCGAGGCGTTCCTTGACCAGCGGGCCGGTCAGGTACACGTCGGTGGTGCGCGCGTCGCCGAACTGGTCGTCCTGCTGCACGGTGAAGCCCTGGGTGACCGAGCCGTGCCAGCTGTCCTGGTTGCGGCGGGTGATGATGTTGATGACGCCGCCCATGGCGTCGGAGCCATACAGCGTGGACATCGGGCCACGCACCACTTCGATGCGCTCGATTGCATCCAGCGGCGGCAGGTAGGCGAACTGGCCGCCGCCGAAGTTGTTCGGGTACAGCTGGCCAACGTTGCTCTGGCGGCGACCGTCGATCAGCACCAGGGTGTATTCGGACGGCATGCCGCGCATGGAGATGGTGGCGCGACCGTTCTTGTCGGTGGTTTCCATGCCCACGTCGATGCCTTCCACGTCGCGCAGCGCGTCGACCAGGCTGGTGTACGGACGCTTGCTCAGTTCTTCGCGGCTGACCACGCTGATGCTGGCCGGGGCGTCGGTGATCTTCTGCTCGAAGCCCGAGGCGGTGACCACGACCTGGTCCAGGGTCTTGGGATCGCCGGCAGCATCGCCGCTGGCAAAGGCGGGCGCGCTCAGTGCGGTAAGCAGGGCGATGCTCAGCGAGCAGCGGGACAGGGACGTGCGACGACGATGGCGCTGGGCCATGGCAGATTTCCTTGCAAAGGGTGCAGACGCGGGAAGGCCGGGGCCGAAGGCCACAGCGCGGAAACAGATCAGGGAGGCAGGCGCGCGACCACAGCGGTCGGGCCAGACCGGCGCGAACGCGCCGGGTGCGGGCAATCAGCTCTGGGGCGGTGCCTGGCCGCGCTGGACGCGACGGCCGGGAGCAGCAGGCAGCGGCGCAGCCGGTGCCGAATCGATGGCGGGCACAACGTGCGGCGGCAGATCGGCCAGGGAGGCGATCAGCGCGTCAAACGATTCAACGGTGGGCGGATGCGGTTCACGCTCGGCCTGGGCAATGGCCCGTGTGCTGGCGGCGCGCCGCAGCTTGGCCGGGGATTCCTCGGCGAGTTCGCCGCCACGTCGGTCTTCTGTCGGCTGCTGCAGCGCGGTCGCGGCAGCGTTGGGGGCGTGTCCCAGCAGGGGCAGTCCGGCCACCAGCATCGACAGCAGGGCCAGCCAGGCCAGCACCGTCGCCAACGCCGGGCGCTGCCCGCGCATGGCGGGGGCAAAGCAGCGGTGGCGGTGTGGGTGGCGCACGCAGGAGTCCCTTCAGGATGCGGCGCGGATTGTAGTGAGATTGAAACGCAAGTGCAAATGGGAATGATTGCCATGTGGGCCCGGTAGCGCCGGCCGTTGGCCGGCCCACGGCCTGCGTCACATGTTCATGAGGGCCGGCCAACGGC
>NZ_JASCOZ010000278.1 GCF_029960115.1 Stenotrophomonas sp. PS02289 | reverse complement strand
GCCCGCAGTAGTGCGAGGGCCGGCCAACGGCCGGCGCTACCGTGTTTATTCCTCTTCTTCCGGCACTTGGTCGGCGTTCAAAGTGCGCGCCTTGCGCTTGGGCGCGGTGAACGGGGTCGGCGTGGGCACGCCGGGCAGCGCGCTGCCGAACACCATGTGCGCGCCGGCGCGCAGGTCGCCACCGGCCATTTCCAGCTCGAAACGTTCGGCGTCGCGTTCGCGGATCTGCTCGGCGATGTCGCGCGCGTCGTCTTCGTCCGCGCCCAGTTCCATCAGCGCGGCCTGGCCAAACATCAACGCCGACTCGAAGGTTTCGCGGATCTGGTAATCCACGCCGGCATGGATCAGCCGCAGCGAATGCTCGCGGTCGAACGACCGCACCAGCAGCTTGGCCTGCGGGAACTCGTGCGACACCAGTTCGACGATGCGGTCGGCGTCCTCGGCGTTGTTCACGCACACGGCAATCGCACGCGCACTGGCCGCACCGGAGGCGTGCAGCACATCCAGTCGCGTGCCGTCGCCGTAGTAGATCTTGAAACCGAAGCGCTCGGCGTTGTGGATCATGTCCACGTCGTTGTCGATGATGGTGACGTCCACGTCACGCGCCAGCAGCGACTGACTGGCGACCTGGCCGAAACGGCCGAAGCCGATCATCAGCACGCTGCCGGACATGCCCTCGGCGGTGTCCACGCCGTCGAGCGACACCTCGCGCGCCGGCATCAGCTTGTCGTGCAGCAGCACGAACAACGGAGTCAGCGCCATCGACAGCACCACGATGGCGGTGAAGTTGGCATTGACCTCCACGCCGATCACACCTGCCGCAGCGGCGGCGGAGAACAACACAAAGGCGAACTCGCCGCCCTGCGCCATCACCACGCCACGGTCCAGTGCCTGGCGATGGTCACTGCCGAGCACGCGCGCCACGACATAGATGCACACCGCCTTGGCCAGCATCAGCGCAAGCACGCCGGAGACGATCAGCGGCCAGTTGTTGGCGACCACGGTCAGGTCCAGCGCCATGCCGACGCTGAGGAAGAACAGCCCCAGCAGGATGCCGCGGAACGGCTCGATGTCGGCTTCGATCTGGTGGCGGAAGGTGGATTCGCTGAGCAGCACGCCGGCGAGGAACGCGCCCATCGCCATGGAAAGGCCCCCGAGCTGCATCAGCAGCGCCGCGCCCAATACCACCAGCAGCGCAGCGGCGGTCATCACCTCGCGCGCCTTGGCGGCGGCCAGCACCCGGAACAGCGGATTGAGCAGGAACTTGCCGACCAGCACCAGACCGACAATGGAGCCGGCACCGATGGCGATGCTGATCCAGCGCGAGCTTTCGCCCGGCTCAGCGTGCACCGGGGCCATCAGCGCGACCACCGCCAGCAACGGCACGATCAACAGGTCTTCAAACAGGAGGATCGACACGATCTTCTGACCGGACGGCAGTGCGATGTCGCCACGCTCGGCGAGCAGCTGCATCACCACGGCGGTGGAGGTCAGCACGAAACCGGCGGCACCGATGAACGCCACCGGCAGCGGGAATCCGAACAGCATGCACACGCCGGTCAGCACCGCGCCACAGGTGACGATCTGCAGCGTGCCCAGTCCGAAGATTTCCTTGCGCAGACTCCACAGGTGCGAGGGGCGCATTTCCAGCCCGATCACGAACAGGAACATCACCACGCCAAGCTCGGCGGTATGCAGGATGGCCTGCGGGTCGGAGAACCAGCCGAAGCCGAATGGGCCGATCGCCAGGCCCGCAGCGAAGTAGCCCAGTACCGAACCCAGGCCCAGACGCCGGAACAGCGGCACCATTACCACCGCCGCACCCAGCAGCGCGACCACTTTCACCAGTTCACTGCTGGCACCTGCTTCCACCGCCATGCGGTTTATTCCTTGCAACCCCGATAAGCCGTCACGATAGGACAGATTGACGCAGGGACATAGCAACTATCGGGGGGTTGTTTGTGCCAAAAATGGAACGACACGCATTTTTACAGGGCGTTTGTTCCCGTGGAGCCATGCCCTGCACAGAACGCGGCGTAGTCGATATACCCGGGAAACACGGCGTCCGGCGCGCACAGCGGACATGCCGGGTCCGGGCGCAACCGCACCTCGCGGAAACGCATGCCCAACGCATCGAAACTCAACAACCGGCCGACCAGCGGCTCTCCTATCCCGAGCAGCAACTTCAGCACCTCGGTCGCCTGCAGCAGCCCGACCATGCCGGGCAGCACGCCCAGCACCCCAGCCTCGGCGCAGTTCGGCGCAAACTCGGGCGGCGGCGGTTCCGGAAACAGACAGCGGTAACAGGGTGCCTGACCGCGCTGGCGACCGGCGTCGAACACACTCACCTGCCCGGTGAAGCGCTCGACTGCCCCATATACCAGCGGCAAGGCGTGCTGGATGCAGGCGTCGTTGAGCAGGTAACGCAGCGGGAAGTTGTCGGAGCCATCCAGCACGACATCCACCCCGCCCAGCAGCGCGTCGACATTGTCTGACGTCACCCGCGCCTGCACGGCTTCCACCTCCAGGTGTGGATTCAGTGCCAGCAGTCGTTCGCGTGCGGAGTGCACTTTCGGCACGCCCACGCTGGCGTCGGTATGCAGGATCTGCCGCTGCAGATTGCTGCGGTCGACCACATCGTCGTCGACCATACGCAGGTGCCCTACCCCGGCCGCCGCCATATAGAACGCCGCCGGCGAGCCGAGGCCGCCCGCGCCAACCACCAGCACGCGCGCCTGCTGCAGGCGGCGTTGGCCATCAACACCGACCTGCGGCAGCAGCAGATGGCGGGAGTAGCGTTCGTTGAAATCGCGCTCGGCGTCGGTCTGCAGCGGCTGCACCATGGGCAGCCCGGCGGCACGCCAGGCGGTGGTGCCACCGGCAACCGAAGTGATGTTCGTGTAGCCCAGGGCGGCGAGATGCTCGGCCGCTGCAAGGGAACGACGTCCGCTCTGGCAGATCAGCAGGATCTCGCGGTCGCTGGCCGGAAGGTGAGTTGCGGGGGAGGCTTCGAGATCGCCCTTGGCGATACCGACAGCGCCCTCGGCCATGCCGGTGGCGCGTTCGTGGGATTCACGGATGTCGAGCAGCAATGCGCCCTGGGCGTGGCGCTGGCGGGCGGATTCCGGGGAGATCTCGATAGTGTCCATGTGGGCATTATCGCCGTAGAGCCACGCCCTGCGTGGCTTCGACCCACCTGGTACCGCGCAGCCACGCAGGGCGTGGC
>NZ_JASCOZ010000277.1 GCF_029960115.1 Stenotrophomonas sp. PS02289 | reverse complement strand
ACGCCCTGCGTGGCTGCGCGCGCACCGGGAACGTCCCAGCCACGCAGGGCGTGGCTCTACGCGTTTGGCGCACACCTGATCGCGGCCATGCCTTATTCCGCATCCAGATGCAGTAAAAGCGTCAAGACGTCGCACCGGGTGCCCGGCACATTGTGACCGTGTGATGAAAAACACGTAGTCATCTGCTGGGCGTGGAACGCCCGTCCATAACCCCGAAAGAACCGATCCACTGGCGCACGCCGGTGCGGGGACGTGTTGTCCCCCGAATGCCGGCAGTCGCATGACCGAGGAAATTCGCCATGACGTTCCACCCGTTCCATGCACCGAATGCTTCGACGTTGTCCCTTGCCGTGGCCGCCGTGCTGCTGCTCGCCTCTGCGGCACCTGCAATGGCACAGGAGGCCGCTGCCGCCGGCAGCGGTCCCACCACCAACCTGGACAGCGTCGTGGTGACCGGTTCGCGCCTGCGCCGAGTCGATACCGAGAGCGCCAATCCGGTGGTCACCGTAACCCAGGAGCAGATCGCCGCCACCGGCAAAGCGACCGTGGGTGATCTGCTGCAGGAGCTGCCCTCCATCGCGGGCAATTCGACCAATCCCAACACCAACAACGGGGGTGGCACCGGCGCATCGACCATCTCGCTGCGCGGCCTGGGTGACAAGCGCACCCTGGTGCTGGTCAATGGCGTTCGCCTGGCCTACAACGACGTCAACGCGATTCCAGCCAGCATGATCGAGCGCATCGAAGTGCTCAGCGATGGTGCGTCAGCGATTTACGGCTCCGACGCCATCGGCGGCGTGGTCAACTTCATCCTGCGCGACCGCTTCGAGGGTGTGCAGTTCACGGCGGACTTCGGCACCAGCAGCGAGGGCGACGGCAACCGCCGCAACTTCTCCCTGACCGGCGGCAAAGCCTGGGACCGTGGCAGCATCGTGGCCGGCGTGTCGTACCACAACCTGGACGCCGTCTCCGCCCTCAACCGCGACTATTCAAAGGATGCGCTCTATCTGAGCAGCGGCGAGGCGGTGAAGCAGGGCTCCTCGGCGACCCCGAGCGGGTCGATCAACTTCAATGACGGCTCGGCCGCGTCCGACGCACTGGCGACGGCGAATGGGTGTTCGCGCGTCACCTTGAACAGCGGGGTGTCCGGTGCCACCGGTCCGGGCGATTTCCACTGTTACAACGCCGCCAACGACTCGTACAACTACCAGCCGTACAACCTCCTGCAGACGCCGCAGGAGCGCAGCAACGCGTTCGCTTTGGCGACCTTCCGTTTCACCGACAACATCGAAGGTTACGTCAACACCTGGTTCAGCAAGACCGAGTCGGCCTCGGTGATCGCGCCGATTCCGATCTTCGCCAACGGTGACAACTTCCTGGTCTCTGCCGACAGCTACTACAACCCGTTCGGGGTCAACTTCGGTACCGACCGCACCACGGGGACCTCCTACAACGACCTCAACAGTCGCGCCACCGTGCTTGGCAACCGTCGCTACGAATACAAGACCGACAACTTCCAGATCAGCCCGGGTCTGCGTGGGGGCTTCGGCAACAGTTCCTGGCAGTGGGACGTCAATCTGAACTACGGGCGGGTGAAGCAAACCTCGACCAACTATGGCTTCCTGGACTATGCGTCGTTCAACCAGGCCGTCGGCCCGTCGTTCCTCGACGTCGACGGAACGGTCAAGTGCGGCACCGCCGGCAACGCGATCGCGGGCTGTACGCCGCTCAACATCTTCAACCTCAACGACGCCTCCAGTCTGGGTACGCTGCAGTCGATGATCGTCAATCCGGTGGTCAGCAGTGTCTACACGGTCAAACAGGCCGAAGCCAACGCCAACGGCGATCTGTTCGAGCTGCCGGCCGGCATGGTCGGGCTGGCGGTCGGCGTTTCCTATCGCGAAGAGAAGAGCACCAGCAAGGCAGATGCGCTCTGGACCGGCGATGAGAACGGCCTGTGTGGCGTCATCGAATTCTGCGCCTCCCAGTTGAGCGGTAGTTTCGACGTCAAGGAGGCCTACGCGGAAGCCTTGTTCCCGCTGCTGAAGGACCTGCCGGGCATCGAGTCGCTCAACGTCAGCATCGGTACGCGCTACTCGGACTACAGCTCGGTCGGCAGCAAGACCAACAGCAAGCTCTCCATCGAGTACCGCCCCGTCCACGACCTGCTGCTGCGCGGCACGGTGTCGGAGGTGTTCCGCGCGCCCAACATCAATGAACTCTATTCGGGCGTGGCCGGCGATGCGCCGACCGTCAATGACCCGTGCAATGGCTACACCGGTGGCAACGACGTGGCGTGTGCCAATGTCCCGACCGATGGCAGCTACCACCAGGCCGACGGCCAGATCTCGGGCAAGGCATCCGGTGCGGTCGTGGCGGGCTATCAGCTCAAGCCGGAAACCGGCAAGTCGTACGACGTCGGCTTTGTCTATGACCCGCGCTGGCTGGAAGGGCTGTCGATCAGTGCCGACTGGTGGCGCATCGACCTGGAGGACACCATCACCGGCGTCTCCGCACAGACCGTGTTGAACCAGTGCTACTCAAACCCGGCCAGTGCGTTCTGCGCGCTGATCCACCGCAACGGCAACGGCACCATCAACTATGTGGCCGAACCCACCGTCAACCTGGGCACGCTGGCCACGCGCGGCGTGGACTTCAGCGTGAACTACCGCCTCAACGAAACCCCGTGGGGTCGTTTCACCGCCGGTCTCAACGGCACCTATCTGGAGCGCTACGACGTGCTTCCGGATACCACCGACCCGAGCACGGTCACGATCCGCAACGGCGGCATGTACACCTATGCCTACGGCAACTTCCCGCGCTGGCGCGGGCTGGGCAGCCTGAGCTGGAACATGGACGACTGGAGCGCCTCGTGGCGCGTCCGCTACATCGGCAAGACCCGGATCGGCAGCAGCGATCTGGAGCAGGGCCTGTCCGCCGATACCGACGAGGCCGGTGTGGTCCGTCGGATCGGATCGTTCGTGTATCACAACCTGCAGGTGGGCTACACCGTGGCCCCGTGGCACACCGCCTTCGAACTGGGCGTGGACAACGTGACCAACAAGCAGGCTCCGCTGTACTACGCCAACAACGGTGGCAACGGCAACACCGACGTGGCCACCTATGACGTGCTCGGTCGCTTCTACTGGGCCCGGATGTCGATCAAGTTCTAGTCAGCACAGTCGGGGGGGGGGGGGGGGGGGGGGGGGGGGGGGGGGGCCGCGGGGCGCCGCCCCCCCCCCCCCCGCCCCCCCCCCGCCCCCACCCG
>NZ_JASCOZ010000276.1 GCF_029960115.1 Stenotrophomonas sp. PS02289 | reverse complement strand
CCCCCCAACCGGCGGGGGCCGGCCACGGGCGGGCGCTACCGGGTCATGGTGCCGATATCCCCACGGTTTCGGTCGGGCCGTACGGTTGCACAGGATCCGGTAGCGCACGACCGTTGGTCGTGCGCCCCAAATGCCCGGCTTACCGATGCAGATCGTACCGGTCCAACTCCATCACCCGTGCCCATGCGGCCACGAAGTCCTGCACGAATTTCTTGCCGCCATCGGCACTGGCGTACACCTCGGCCAACGCACGCAGCACCGAGTTGGACCCGAACACCAGGTCCGCACGCGTACCGGTCCAGCTTCCCTTGCCGCTGCTTTCGTAACCGTCGCCCTTGGCCTTCCACTGCGTGCCCATGTCGAGCAGGTTGACGAAGAAGTCATTGCTGAGCGTGCCGGGACGGTCGGTGAAAACACCGTCCTTGCTGCCATCAACATTCGCGCCCAGCACGCGCAGGCCGCCGACCAGTGCCGTCATTTCCGGCGCGGTCAACGTAAGCAGCTGCGCCTTGTCGATCAACAATGCTTCGGCAGGTACGCTGAAGCGACCGCGCACATAGTTGCGGAAACCATCGGCCGCCGGTTCCAGCACCGCGAACGATTCCACGTCGGTCTGTTCCTGGCTGGCGTCAGTACGGCCCGGGGTAAACGGTACGGTGACGTCGTAGCCGCCGGCCTTGGCGGCCTTCTCCACGCCAACCGCACCGCCGAGCACGATCAGGTCGGCCAGCGACACCTCGCCCTTGAAGCCACTTTGGATCTTCTCCAGCGCGGCCAGCACCTTGGCGAGCTGCTTGGGCTGGTTCACGGCCCAGTCCTTCTGCGGAGCCAGGCGGATGCGTGCGCCATTGGCACCACCGCGCTTGTCCGAACCGCGGAAGGTCGAGGCCGACGCCCACGCGGTGGACACCAGTTCGGCCACGCTGAGTCCGCTGTCGGCGATCTGCTGCTTCAGCGCGGCGATGTCCTGCGCGCTGATCGGGGTCTTCGGTGCGTCCGGCAGCGGGTCCTGCCAGATGAACTGTTCGGCCGGCACTTCCGGCCCCAGGTAGCGCGCACGCGGGCCCATGTCACGGTGAGTGAGCTTGAACCACGCGCGGGCGAAAGCATCGGCGAAGGCCTGCGGATTGGCGAGGAACTTCCGCGAGATCTGCTCGTAGGTGGGATCAAAACGCAGCGACAGGTCGGTGGTGAGCATGGTCGGGCGATGCTTCTTCGACGGGTCGTGCGCGTCGGGAATCACGGCCTCGGCGTCTTTGGCGACCCACTGGTGCGCGCCGGCCGGGCTCTTGGTCAGTTCCCATTCGTGCCCGAACAGAATCTGGAAGAAGTCGTGGCTCCATTTGGCCGGGGTGCGGGTCCAGGTCACTTCCAGTCCGCTGGTGATGGTGTCACCGCCCTTGCCGCTGCGGAATTTGCTGGCCCAGCCCAGGCCCTGGCTTTCCAGTCCGGCCGCTTCCGGTTCATGGCCGACGTTGTCGGCCGGGCCGGCACCGTGGGTCTTGCCGAAGGTGTGGCCGCCCGCGATCAGTGCGACGGTTTCCTCGTCGTCCATCGCCATGCGCCCGAAGGTGTCGCGGATGTCCAGCGCCGCCTTCAGCGGATCCGGATTGCCATCCGGACCTTCAGGGTTCACGTAGATCAGGCCCATCTGCACCGCAGCCAGCGGGTTTTCCAGCTTGCGTGAGTGGATGTCGCCGTCGGCGTCGTCATCGGACACCAGCACGCCGTGATCTTCCTGCACGCCTTCGGAGCCATGCGCGTAGCGCACGTCGCCGCCCAGCCAGGTGGTCTCGCGACCCCAGTACACGTCCTGGTCGGGTTCCCAGGTATCCGGGCGACCACCGGCAAAGCCGAGGGTCTTGAAGCCCATCGATTCCAGCGCGACGTTGCCGGTGAGGATCAACAGGTCGGCCCAGGAAATGGCTTGTCCGTACTTCTGCTTGATCGGCCACAGCAGACGACGTGCCTTGTCCAGGCTGACGTTGTCCGGCCAGCTGTTGAGCGGTGCGAAGCGCTGCTGGCCACGACCGCCGCCACCGCGACCGTCACCAATGCGGTAGGTGCCCGCGCTGTGCCAGGCCATGCGGATGAAGAGGCCGCCGTAGTGACCGAAGTCGGCCGGCCACCACTCCTGCGAGTCGGTCATCAGCGCTTTCAGATCTGCTTTGAGCGCAGCGTAATCAAGCTTGGCGAACGCGGCCGGGTAATCGAAGTCCGCAGCCAGCGGGTTGGAACGGGCGGAGTGCTGGTTGAGCAGGTCCACACGGAGCTGTTGGGGCCACCAGTCGCGATTGGTGGTGGCATCGCCGACGACGGCGTGATTGAACGGGCACTTGGCTTCGCTTTTCATCGGTATCTACCTGTGTACTGGCGAGAGAGGGAGTGGCCTCGCGAACAAGGCGTGTGGGAGTGCCTTGACGATAGTGAACGTTGCTCGATAGGTAAAATCGATTGATTCTTCTGTATCGATAGTTGAAATCTATCGACGATGGCCGGGCCGCACAGGGCCCGGCCATCGTGGTGCTCAGCGCTTGCCGCCGAGCAGTCCCAGGACGTCGCTGACGCCGAATTTGCCGTCGCCGTCCTGATCCAGCACGCCACCGAGCAGGTCGCCGATGCCGCCGCCGCCGGTCTGGCGGTTCTCCTCACCCAAGGCCTGGCTGAGCTGCCCGGCGTTGCCCTGCTGGGCGAAGCGTTGTGCCAGGAACGACATCACGATGGGCGCGAGGATGGCCAGCAGCTGGCCGGAGCGGCCACTGTCCAGGCCGGTTTTCTGGCCCAGCAGGCTGGCGGCTTGTGGGGTCTGGCCACCGAACACGTGACCGAGGATGCCCAGTCCGTTGGTGGCGGGACTGCTGGCACCGCCGCCGCCCAGTACCGCGCCGATCAGTCCGCCGAGATCGAAACCGCCCGTGTCCGCGCCGCCGCCACCGAGGTGGTCGCGCTGCAGGGCGTTGAGCAGGGACTGGGCCCCTTGTGGCTGGCTGGCGTTGTTGGCCAGGCCACCCATCAGCAGTGGCAGCGCGGCACCGATGGCCTGGGAGGCTTGGCTGCTGTCCATGCCGAGTTGCTGGGAGACCTGCTGCAGGGCAGGTCCGTTCTGCAATTGCGAGAAGAGCGAAGCAGTGAGCGATTGCGTGTTCACGATCGACTCCTTGGGTCCAGGTGGGGGACCGGCGGAGCATAACGCCGCGTGCACTAAAGGAATGCGAAGGCTTCACGCCGGGCATTGGGATCACGCGGCATCGGTAGCGCCGGCCGTTGGCCGGCCCACGGACCGCCTGGGCCGGCC
>NZ_JASCOZ010000275.1 GCF_029960115.1 Stenotrophomonas sp. PS02289 | reverse complement strand
GGAGGCCCCCCATGCTCGCCCAGAGCAGCGAGTATCTCCAATGTTGAATGTCGTGCATAGCGTGGGCCGGCCAACGGCCGGCGCTACCGGGGCTTGAAGGTTTCTTGAAGTTTCACGCGCATTCTCGGGGCAACCCAACCCGAGGAGCTTTCCATGTTGCGTATGTTGCTGGCAGCGGTTCTGACCGCCGTTCCGCTCACGGCCTTGTCCGCCCCTGCCCCTGATACCGTGCTGATGATCGTCAGCGGCGAAGGTCGGGATGCGGGCAAAACCCGCCCAGGCTACGAGTTCGACGAGGTGTCCCAGGCCTGGCTGATCTTCAAGGCGAATGGCTTGGCGGTGGATGTCGCCAGTCCGCAGGGCGGGCCGGTCGAGGCGGACAAGTACAACCCGGAGGAGCCCTTCAATGCCCAGTTGCTGGCGGATGCCGATGCCATGGCCCGATTAGCCAATACCCTGAAGATCGCCGACCTGCGGGCCGCCGACTACGCGGCGGTTTACGTGGTTGGCGGCAAGGGAGCCATGTTCGACCTGCCTCGCCACATCCCGTTGCAGACACTCATCGCGGATGCCTGGCAGGGTGGCGCGGTGGTCGCGGCGGTCTGCCACGGGCCAGCGGCACTGGCGCCGGTCAAGCTGATGGATGGCACGGCGCTGGTGGATGGGCGCAACGTCACTGGCTTCACCAATGAGGAAGAGGCCCTGTTCGGCAAGAAATGGGCGAAGGAATTCCCGTGGTTGCTGGAGGACGCGCTTCGTGAACGCGGCGGCCAATGGAGCGAAGCCCCGCTGATGATGCCGCACGTGGTCACCGACGGCCGTCTGGTCACCGGGCAGAATCCCTACTCCACACCGGGCGTGGCGGAGGCCATCGTGCGCGCGCTCGGGCGTACTCCGGTGGCGCGTACGCCGGGTCGCGACGAAAAGGCCATGGCCGTGGTTGCGCAGCTCCGTCGCGGTGACGCCAACGGGGCCGCTGCCGCCGTCAAGCAGGATCCGGCCGGTCACCATGTGGAACTGATCGGCATGCTCGGCTTCTATCAGGCCAAAGCCGCCGGCGACGACCTCGCCGCGCTTCGACCGGCGCTGCAGACCATGGAGCTGGCCCTGCCCTACATGACCGAGCCACAGCTGAAGCTGGCCATCGCCGACGCCCACCTGCGCCTCGGCAATCGCGACCAAGCCCGCCCACTGGTCCAATCGGTACTGGACGCCTCGCCCGGCATGGAACAGGCTGTGAATCTGCTGAAACGGATTGACGGCTGAGATGACGGCGAGCCCTGCCCTGCGTGTGCTGGTGATCGAGGACAACCTGGTGCTGCGCACCAACCTCGCCCCGTTGCTGGCCGCGCAAGGCATGCAGGCCGACTTCGCCGCCGATGGCCTGAGCGGCCTTCAGGCGGCGCTTTCGAACCCGCCCGATGTGCTGGTGCTGGACATCGGTCTGCCGGGCCTGGACGGGTTGCGGGTGTGCGAGCAGTTGCGCGCCCGCAGTGATCGCCATGTTCCCGTGCTCATGCTCACCGCGCGGGATGCGCTGGAAGACACCCTGGCAGGCTTCCGCAGCGGCGCTGATGACTATCTGGTGAAACCCTTCGCCGGAGCCGAGCTGGTCGCCCGTTGCCTCGCGCTGTCACAGCGGCACCGGCTGGGCACGCAGCACCTGCTACGCATCGGAAGCCTGACGATCGACCGTCGCAGCCAGGCCGTTGAACGCGAGGGCACTCCACTGGCATTGCCCAACACCGCACTTCAGCTGTTGCTGGTGCTCGCAGAGGCCTGGCCACGCACATTGACCCGCAGCGAGCTGGTCGAGCGCTTGTGGGGCGAGGCACCGCCCGAGTCCGATCCACTCCGCACGCACCTGTACACGTTGCGGCAGGTCATGGATAAACCGTTCGCAGTGCCGTTGCTGAAAACCGTGCATGGGGTCGGCTTCCGCCTGGAGGCCGATCGATGAGCGCCAACATTGCACCGCGTCGCCGCCTGCGCCATCGGTTGATGTTGTCCTTTGCCGGATTCGCGTTACTGGTCGCCACCCTGTACGGCTTCTATGCGGTCGTGTTCGTGTATCTGGTCGAAGACCAGATGTTCAGCGGGCTGCTGCAACAGGAAGCTGAGGCGCAAGGCACCCACCATGCCAAGACAGGACATTGGCGCACCCCGGCCCTGCCCTTCATCCAGGTGCATCAGGACCCCGCAACCCTGCCCGACGGTCTGGGCCAGCGCCTGGCCGCCGAGCCGTGGCGACGCGAATTTGCTGGCGAAGACGGTCGCCACTACCACCTGCTCCGACTGGATGCCCCCGAGCGCGCCTGGCTGGTCGCGGAAGTCAGCCAGCAACTGGTGGTCCGCCCGATGCGAAGCGGCATTGCGCAGTGGCTGGGGTGGTCCGGACTGGCCGTGGTGCTGCTGGCCCTGCTGATCGGCGCATGGCTGTCGCGACGGATGACCGCGCCGCTGACCGAACTGGCGACGTTGGTGGACAGCGCCACACCCGCACGACTCCCGCACGGATTTGCCGAGCGCCTGCCGGATGACGAGGTGGGCGTGTTGGCACGCACGCTGGAACGCCTGATGGCCCGCATCGAGGACTTTGTAACGCGGGAACGGGAGTTCACCCGGGATGCCAGCCATGAGCTACGCACACCCTTGGCGGTGATCCGCAGCGCCTGCGAGCGCATGTCACTGCGCGAGGATCTTGCTACGGAATTGCGCGAGCAAGTCGCTTACATCCATCAATCCGTCCAGCAGTTGGAACGCACGGTCAGCACCTTGTTGACGCTGGCGCGGGAAGAGCATGAGCGGGAAGCGCCCACCGAGGTGGCGCTGCTGCCCCTGCTGGAGCGTGCCATCATTGACCACGCGATGCTCCTGGAGGGTCGCGCCATTGACGTTGACCTGCAGGTGCCCACCTCGGCGAAAGCGTATGCGCCGCCCACTGCCCTGCAGATCGTTGTGGCCAATCTGGTTGGTAACGCGTTCGCGCATGCGACGGCCGGAACGATTTCAATCACTGCCATCGATGATGGTCTGCGCATCTGCAACAGCGGCACCGGCCTCGATGCGGAAACGATGGAGCCGTTTGTTCGCGGCGTTGATAGTGCCGGACACGGCCTGGGTCTGGCCATTGTGCGGCGGGTGTGCGAGCGCCATGGGTTTGAGTTTCAATCCGCCAGCCTGGACGGGCGCGTGGAGGTCTTGGTGCGGATCAACACTGTCGAGGGCCGGCCAACGGCCGGCGCTACCGGTCTCCCGGGGGCGCCCCCCGGGCGGGCCCCGGGGGGTTGCCCCCGGGGGTTTTAACAAAATA
>NZ_JASCOZ010000274.1 GCF_029960115.1 Stenotrophomonas sp. PS02289 | reverse complement strand
ACAGCTACCGGAGCGTGCGGCGCGTTCGACACGGTAGCGCCGGCCGTTGGCCGGCCCAGGCGGTCCCAAACAAAAACGGGGCACCGGATGAACCGATGCCCCGTCCGGGATTTCACATTGGCCGCGAGGCTCAGATCGCCTTGGCCAGCTCCGCCGCCAGGCCCACGTATCCACCCGGGGTCAGCGTGCGCAGTTCCTGCTTGGCGCTTTCCGGCAGGTCCAGGGACTCCACGAAGGCCTTCATCGACTCGGCGGTGATGCCCTGGCCGCGGGTCAGGGCCTTGAGCTGCTCGTACGGGTTGGGCAGGCCGTAGCGACGCATCACGGTCTGCACGGCTTCGGCCAGCACTTCCCACGAAGCGTCGAGGTCGGCGTCCAGGCGCTCCGGGTTGACGGTCAGCTTGCCCAGGCCCTTGGCCAGCGAATCCAGCGCCACCTGGGTGTGGCCGAAGGCGGTGCCCACGGCGCGCAGTACGGTGGAGTCGGTCAGGTCGCGCTGCCAGCGGCTGATCGGCAGCTTGGCGCTGAAGTGCTCGAACAGCGCGTTGGCGATGCCGAAGTTGCCTTCGGCGTTCTCGAAGTCGATCGGGTTGACCTTGTGCGGCATGGTCGAGGAGCCGACTTCGCCTTCCTTCAGCTTCTGCTTGAAGTAGCCCAGCGAGATGTAGCCCCAGATGTCGCGGGCCAGGTCGATCAGGATGATGTTGGCGCGGCGGGCAGCGTCGCCGATTTCGGCGATGTTGTCGTGCGGCTCGATCTGGGTGGTGTAGGGGTTGAACACCAGGCCCAGGCTTTCCACGAAGCGCTGCGCGAAGGCCGGCCAGTCCACGTCGGGGTAGGACACCACGTGCGCGTTGTAGTTGCCGACCGCACCGTTGATCTTGCCGGTGAACTCCACCGCGGCGATCTGGCGGCGCTGGCGCTCCAGGCGGGCAACCACATTGGCCACTTCCTTGCCCAGCGTGGTGGGCGAGGCGGTCTGGCCGTGGGTGCGCGACAGCATCGGCTGGGCAGCCTGGGCGTGGGCGAGGGCGCGCAGGCTGGCGACAATGCCGTCCAGGCTGGGCAGCAGCACGTCGCGGCGGGCCTGTTCCAGCATCAGCCCGTAGCTGAGGTTGTTGATGTCTTCGCTGGTGCAGGCGAAATGCACGAACTCCAGCGCCGGAGCCAGCTCGGCGTCATCCTTGAGCTGTTCCTTGATGAAGTACTCCACCGCCTTCACGTCGTGATTGGTGGTGCGCTCGATTTCCTTGACCCGTGCGGCATGGGCCGGGGAGAAGCCGTCGGCCAGCGCACGCAGGCGCTCGGCCGCCGCCGGGGCGAACGGAGCCAGTTCGACGATGCCCGGTTCGTTGGCCAGGGCCAGCAGCCATTCCACTTCCACCTTCACGCGGGCCTTGATCAGGCCATATTCGGAGAAGATCGGACGCAGCGCGTCGACCTTGCCGGCATAGCGGCCATCGAGCGGGGACAGGGCAAGCAGGGCGAATTCGGACATGGCAGGCGCAGGCAGGGGCGGCGGGGGCAACATTATACGGGTAAGGACCGGTAGCGCCGGTTGGAGTATCGTGTCAGGAGCCGCCAGCCAGGAAGCGCTCCTTCGCCAGCCGCCGCTTCCTTTCCCCAACAAGAAGTAGTGCGGAGTCAACGAAATGAGCAAAGCAGCAACAAAGCGCCCCCTGCAGGCGTTCCGGGTCGAGCATGACAGCATGGGTGAACTGCAGGTACCTGCAGACGCCTTGTGGGGCGCGCAGACCCAGCGGGCCGTGGAGAATTTCCCGGTATCGGGCCAGCGCATGCCGCGCGGCTTCATCCGCGCGCTGGGCCTGGTCAAGGGCGCGGCCGCCGCGGTGAACGCCGAGCTGGGCCACCTGCCCAAGAACATCGGCAAGGCCATTGAAGCGGCGGCGAGCGAAGTCGCCGAGGGCGAGCACGACGCGCATTTCCCGATCGACGTGTACCAGACCGGGTCGGGCACCTCGTCCAACATGAATGCCAACGAGGTGATCGCCACCCTGGCCAACCGTGCCGGCAAGGCGGGCAAGACGGCGGTGCACCCCAATGACCACGTCAACCAGGGCCAGAGCTCCAACGACGTGATTCCCACCGCGCTGCGGGTGTCGGCGCTGCTGGGCGTGCATGAGCAACTGCTGCCGGCGCTGGTGCACCTGCGCAAGACCATCGACAAGAAGGGCCGCAGCCTGCGCAAAGTGGTGAAAACCGGGCGCACGCACCTGATGGACGCGATGCCGCTGACCTTCGAGCAGGAGTTCGGCGCGTGGTCGGCGCAGCTGGCCTCGGCGCAGGAGCGGCTGGAAGACGCGCTCAAGCGCCTGCGCCGGCTGCCGCTGGGCGGCACCGCCATCGGCACCGGCATCAACGCGGATCCGCGATTCGGCGAGCGCGTGGCCAAGCGTCTGAAGCAGCAGACCGGTGTACGCTTTGACAGTGCGGAGAACAAGTTCGAGGGACTGGCCGCGCAGGACGACGCGGTGGAGCTTTCCGGCCAGCTCAATGCACTGGCGGTGGCGCTGATCAAGATCGCCAACGACCTGCGCTGGATGAACGCCGGTCCGCTGGCGGGCCTGGGCGAGATCGAACTGCCGGCGCTGCAGCCGGGCAGCTCGATCATGCCGGGCAAGGTCAATCCGGTGATTCCGGAAGCCACGGTGATGGTGTGCGCGCAGGTGATCGGTCACCACACCGCGATCACGGTGGCGGGGCAGACGGGCAACTTCCAGTTGAACGTGACTCTGCCGCTGGTGGCGGCCAACCTGCTGGACGGCATCGGCCTGCTGGCCAACATCTCGCGTCTGCTGGCCGACACCGCGATCGCGGGCCTGAAGGTACGCGAGGACCGCGTGCGCGAAGCACTGGGCCGCAACCCGATCCTGGTCACCGCGCTGAACCCGATCATCGGTTACGAAAAGGCCGCCGCAATCGCCAAGCGCGCCTACAAGGAGCAGCGCCCGGTGCTGGACGTGGCCAAGGAAGACAGCGGCCTCAGCGAAGCCGAACTCCGTCGCCTGCTCGATCCGAC
Organism: Stenotrophomonas sp. PS02289; assembly: GCF_029960115.1. Classification (GTDB taxonomy): domain Bacteria; phylum Pseudomonadota; class Gammaproteobacteria; order Xanthomonadales; family Xanthomonadaceae; genus Stenotrophomonas. Next base: position 296 of record NZ_JASCOZ010000274.1, on the reverse strand, counting down.
CGCACTGACCGCCGGTGGCATCCACGCCGGCGGTGGTTCGGGCGGTGGTGGTTGATCGCGTAAAGCGTGTGATTGCAGTGAGCTGCGTGGGGCCGGGCTTTGCCCGGCTTCATGCGTTTGGGCGAACAACCTTCGGCTGCCGGTCTACGTGTCTGGGGCCGGCGGGCGGGGGGTACGGGACACGCCTTAAATCTCCCGTTAGGCTCGGGCGGCACATCCATGTGCCTTCACGGTCCCGTACCCCCCACCCACCGGCCCCTCGATACAGGGTCGGTGGCCATGGGAAATGCCACGAC
>NZ_JASCOZ010000273.1 GCF_029960115.1 Stenotrophomonas sp. PS02289 | reverse complement strand
GCGTGGCTGCGTGGTGTCGGACAGGGTCGAAGCCACGCATGGCGTGGCTCTACAATGGGGTTTTCCACCATCCGGAGAGACGACGCCATGACCACTGCCTTCGATTTCTCGTTCGTGGACCTGGACGGCCAGCCGCAGGCGCTGGACCAGTACCGGGGCAAGGTGCTGCTGCTGGTGAACGTGGCCAGCAAGTGCGGCTTCACCCCCCAGTACGAGGGCCTGGAGGCGCTGTGGCGCGAGTACGGGCCGCGTGGGCTGGTGGTGATCGGCTTCCCCTGCGACCAGTTCGGCCACCAGGAGCCGGGCAATGCCGAGGAGATCCGCAGCTTCTGCTCGCTGACCTATGAGGTCGATTTCCCGCTGTCGGAGAAGGTCGACGTCAACGGCGACCGGACCCACCCGTTGTGGCAATGGCTGAAGGCCGAGAAGACCGGCCTGCTCGGCACCAAGGGCATCAAATGGAACTTCAGCAAGTTCCTGGTCGGCCGCGATGGGCAGGTGCTGGAACGCTACGCGCCGACCGACAAGCCGGAGAGCCTCCGCGGCGATATCGAGAAGGCGCTGGCGTAACCGGGGATACGATGGACACGTGACCCCGGGCAATCCCGGGATCGCGGATTATTTCTCGACGAACGCGCGCTCGAACACGTAGTGCCCGGGCGTACCAATGCGCGGCGAGGTCTGGAACCCACGCGCGTCCAGCACCTGGCGCAGGTCGGCCAGCATCTGCGGGCTGCCGCAGATCATGGCGCGGTCGTTTTCCGGGCTCAGTTCCGGCAGGCCCAGGGTGCGTTGCATCTCACCGCTTTCCAGCAGCGAGGTCAGGCGGCCCTGGTTGGGGAAGGGTTCGCGGGTGACCGCCGGGTAGTAGAGCAGCTTGTCGCCGATCATCTCGCCCAGGAATTCGTGCTCGCGCAGTTCCTTCTCGAACAGGTCGCGGTAGGCCAGATCCTTCTCGAAGCGCACGCCGTGGGTGAGGATCACCTTGTCGAAGCGCTCGTAGGTTTCCGGGTCCTTGATCACCGACAGCCACGGGGCCAAGCCGGTGCCGGTGCCCAGCAGGTACAGATGCTTGCCAGGGTGCAGGTCGCTGATCAGCAGGGTGCCGGTCGGCTTCTTGCCCACCAGTACCTTGTCGCCCGGCTTGATGTGCTGCAGGCGCGAGGTCAGCGGACCGTCCTGCACCTTGATGCTGAAGAACTCCAGGTTCTCTTCCCAGTTGGCGCTGGCGATGGAATACGCACGCAGCAGCGGCCGCGCCTCGGTTTCCAGGCCGATCATCACGAACTGGCCGTTTTCAAAGCGGAAACCGCTGTCGCGGGTGGTGGTGAAGCTGAAGTAGGCGTCCGTCCAGTGACGGACTTCAAGCACCGTTTCGGCACCAAAAGCGGAAGACATGGGGGTGGGGTCTGATCTGGTTCGTCGCGGCTATTCTAGCGCAGATGAGATAAATTCTCATTGACTGGCCTGTTGGGGCCGCCCGGACCCGCCGGGTGCCGACCGACCCGTAGAGCGGGGCTTGCCCCGCTGAAGCTTTCCCGGTGCATCCGGCAAGCGGGGCAAGCCCCGCTCTACGGCATCGCGGCATTCCGATGCCACATGCGGCGGTTCGCACCGACGGCGTCAGCGATACCCTGCGGCCTGCAGCTCGAACAGCTCGGCGTAGCGCCCGCCCTGCGTCATCAGTTCGGCATGGGTACCACTGGCCTCCAGCCGGCCGTCGGCCAGCACCAGAATGCGGTCGGCCATGCGCACCGAGGAGAAACGGTGCGAAATCAGCACCGCGGTGCGGTTGTCGGACAGCTCCTTGAAGCGCTGGAAGACCTCGAACTCGGCGCGGGCATCCAGCGCGGCAGTGGGTTCATCCAGAATCATCACCTGCGCGTCGCGCATATAGGCGCGGGCAATGGCGATTTTCTGCCACTGGCCGCCAGAGAGGTCCACGCCCTGCTTGAAACGTCGCCCGATCAGCTGGTCGTAGCCGTCGGGCAGGCTGGCGATGACCTCGTCGGCCATGCCGCGGCGGGCGGCGTCTCGGATCCGGCCTTCGTCCTGCATGGCCCCGACCAGGCCGACGCCGATGTTCTCGCCAGCGGTCAGGTTGTAGCGCACGAAGTCCTGGAAGATCACCCCCATGTTGGCGCGCAGGTCGTCCAGGTCGTAGTCGCGCAGGTCGCGGCCGTCGAGCAGGATGCGGCCTTCGTCGGGGTCGTACAGGCGGGCCAGCAGCTTCACCAGCGTGGTCTTGCCGGCCCCGTTCTCGCCCACCAGCGCCAGCACCTCACCGGCGCGCAGTTCAAAACTCAGATGACGCACGGCCCAGCGCTCTGCATCCGGGTAGCGGAAGCCGACGTTGTCGAACACGAAGCCCTGGGTGATCGGCTGCGGCACCGGCACCGCGTCGGTGCGCGAGTGGATTTCCGGCTGGATCTGGAAGAACGAGAACAGATCGTCCAGATACAGCGCCTGGCTGGCCACCTGTGAGAATCCGATCAGCAGCCCTTCCAGCAACTGGCGCAGGCGCAGGAAGCTGCCGGCCAGGAAGGTGAGGTCGCCGATGGAGAAGTCGCCGCGCACGGTGCGCCAGGCGATGTAGGCGTAGGCGGTGTAGTAGCCCAGCGTGCCCAGCGCGGCGAGCAGGGTGCCCCAGAACGCACGCTTGCGCGCCAGCCGGCGGTTGGCCTGGAAAAACCGGTCGGCCAGCACGCGGTAGCGGTCGATCAGGAACCGGTGCAGGTTGAAGATCTTCACTTCCTTCGCCGTTTCCACGCTGGCCCCGATCTGGCGCAGGTAGTCGAGCTGGCGGCGCTCGGGCGTCCATTGGAAGTTGAGGCTGTAGCCGGCGGCATTGAAGTGCGATTCGCCGATGAACGCCGGCACCAGCGCCACCGCCAGCAGCAGGATCAGCCACGGTGCGTAGACCAGCAGGCCCACGGCCAGGCTGGCCACGGTGATCGCGTCCTGGACCTGGCCGAACAGCTGGCTCATCAGGTTCATCCGGCCCATGGTCTGGCGCCGGGCGCGGTCCAGTTTGTCCTGCAGGTCGGGGTCTTCGAAGTCCTCCAGGTCCAGCTCGGCGGCGTGCTCCATCAGGCGCACGCTGGTGGCGTTGGTGAACAGCTCCGAGAGCAGGGTGTCGGCGTAGCTGACGATGCGGCCGAGCAGGTCCGAGGCGATGGCCAGCCCGAACTCCAGCGCCAGCAGGACCAGCAGCGGGTTGAGCAGACCGCTGGACAGCGCCTCGCTGAACGGCGGGAACCCGGCCTCATGGCGGCTGAGCAGCAGCGCCGCGTCGATGATCAGCTTGCCCACGTAGAGCATGGCCACCGGCAGCAGGGCGCGGATCACGCGCAGGCCGAGGCTGGCGGTGGGCCCCCCCGGGGGGGGCGGCCCGCTATGGGGCCGGGACGGCGGGCGGGTTGGCCGCCCCCGGGAGCG
>NZ_JASCOZ010000272.1 GCF_029960115.1 Stenotrophomonas sp. PS02289 | reverse complement strand
CCCCCGGCCCCCCCCCCCCCCCCCCCCGCCCACCCGCCGGGGCCGGGCGAACCCGGCCTTGAAGCAGATCATTCCATTCAGCCGCCGTCGCAGTGCCAGGATCCAGATATGACAGACCTCTCCTCCTTTCCCATCACGCAGCGCTGGCCAGCATCTTATCCGGATCGCTTGCAACTATACGCGGCCCCCACGCCCAACGGCGTCAAGGTCTCGATGATGCTGGAGGAGACTGGCCTGCCGTATGAGCCCCACTTCGTCGACATCTCGAACAACGAGTCGAAGGATCCAGCGTTCGTGTCGTTGAATCCCAACGGCCGCATACCCGCGATCATCGATCCGGCTGGCCCTGACGGCCAGCCCATTGGCATATGGGAAACCGGTGCGATCCTCATCTATCTGGCCGACAAGACGGGGCAGCTCATCTCAACAACACCCGCCCAGCGGTACGAGACTCTGGCCTGGGTGTTCTTTCAGGTGTCGGGCGTTGGGCCGACCTTCGGACAGCTAGGCTTTTTCCTGCGATTTGCCGGCAAGGACTATGAGGACAAGCGACCTCGGCAGCGCTTTGTTGATGAATCCAGGCGTCTTCTCGGGGTCCTGGATCACCGGCTGGAGGGCCGCGAATGGATTGTCGATGATTACTCGATCGCGGACATTGCGACGTTTGGCTGGGTGAATGCGCTGGTCGAATTCTACGCAGCGGGCGACATCCTCGGCCTAAGCAGCTATTCGAACGTGCAGGCATGGCTCGAACGCGGGCTGGCGCGACCGGCTGTACAGCGTGGCCTGCGAATTCCTGCGAGGCCTGCATGACCATTATCGCCGCATATTATTACAACGAAGGTAAGCGAGTCCGTGAAATCAGGCTCGATGAGCACGTCGAACTAAACGAGAATCGCTCGGGCTTCTGCTGGATCGCGCTTAGCGAGCCCACCGCAGACGAACTCAGCGCGATCCAGACGACGTATAACCTCCATCCTTTGGCGATCGACAACGCCATGCACCCGCTGTGCCCGCCCAAGCTCGAGGTCTACAACGATGAGTTGTACGTCGTCGCCCAGACCGCCGAGCTGGTCGGCGACCGGATCAGCTACGGCAAGATGGCGATCTTCACCGGTCACAATCACCTTATCACCGTGCGGCACGGCAATGCCGGAGCGCTGGGCAAACTTCGGGAGCAACTCGAGGCATCGCCGACGCAGTTCGGCAAGGGTGTCGACTATGTGCTGCACGCGATCTTGCACCGAGTGGTCGACCAGTATCTGCCCATCTTCGAAATGATCGAGGACGACGTCCTGGCGATGGAGCGACGGTCGCTGCACGCTTTCCTCGGGCCAGAAGAGGTGGCGCGAATCTTCGAACTAAGGTCCGAACTCACGCGGTTCCAGCGCACGCTCGGGGCTATGGCCGAGCTGGTGCGAAAGCTCGTTCGCGGCCACTTTCCCTGCATCAGCGCCGAAATGACACCATATTTCCACGACGTCGCGGACCATGTCCACCGCGTGCAGTCCATGGTCGACGGCCTCCTGCTTGTCCTGTCCACGGTCTTCGAGGCCAGCAGCCTTCTGGAAGCGCAAAGGATCGGTGTGGTCACTCGCCAGCTCGCGGCCTGGGCGGCGATCTTGGCGGTCCCGACGGCGATCGCCGGAATATATGGCATGAACTTCAAGCACATGCCGGAACTGGACACGCCATATGGCTACTTCGTCGTGCTCGGAGTGATAGCGGTGTTCTGCCTTCTCCTATTCATGCGCTTCAAGAAGGCCAAGTGGCTATGAGTAACGCACTTCGCGAGCTTCTCCGTCCGCCGAGTCACAGCGCGCTTTGTGCGCGAGCGTGTCCAATCCAGTTCAAGATGAAGGTGCTTCCATGACCTCCCAGGTGACCGACGTTCTAGAAGCAGTCCAGTCATTCATCGCCAAAGGCTATGACCGCGAATACCGCGTCAAGGACGGCAATCTCGTCGATCTCGAACTAGGGTCAACCCTCGATGCATGCAGACGGATAGGCGTTTTAACCGCATGAGGCCAAGTATCGCACCGCGGAAGCGCCATCAAGCCGGCTGAGACACTCGATTTTCCCGCCCAGGTGTCAGGTTCACCACCAGGGTTTGGCGTTCAGGAGAGTGATTTGCGGCGCTCGGCGTGTACCGGGCGCAGAGCCAGTTCGCGGCAAGTCAAAATCGCCGCTTTGTTCATTCACCAACTGATGCGCTGATCGACCTCAAAGTCCGGTGCCGGTTGCGCCGCCAGGTCCCAGTCTGCTGGCTCGGTTTGCGCCCCGTCATCCATCTGCGCATCACTACAGTCATCCCACAGCGGTGGCCCGCGCGCCGGGGAGATGCGGGGTGGCTCTGAATCTGCCCCGATGTGGTCCAGGATGTGCCGGATGTCAGCGCTGTGCGTAATGAACGCGATGATGCGCATATGCCCGCCACACAGCGGACACAAGAGGGGGAACACCTCGTAGATGCGGGCGATCAGCACCGCCCACAGGTAGTGCGCTGCACGCTTGGGCAGCACCGGCTCGCTCTGGGATGGCAGCGCGCTGCTCATCGGTACCACACCAGGCGCGCACTCCCCCGTGCTGATCGACGCGCCCAGCACGGGAGCGGCTCGCGCCGGTGTCGCCAGCGCCGTCACCGCAGCCCTGAGCGGCGAGTTGGGTGCCAACACGCCAAAATAGCGGTGCCGGTGGGTGCGTGGCGGGGGAACCAGCGCGGCAATGCGGTCGATCAGCTCCAGCGGTGTGAGGTGCAGCTCATAAAGGCCGATATGAACCGGCCGGGGCGGGCGCAAGCCTGAGCAGCCATTCCCTGCACCGGAGTGTTTCGTGCCGCGCCTCGCCGCGACCGTGTCGCAGCTGCAGGATGCCGTGGCGCACGCAACGTCGCCGGCAGCGCATCTGCCCACGGCTCGCTATGCGCCTCACCGTCCCGAGCGCACGCTGCTGTATTCGCTGGTGCAGGCGCATTGGCCGGACTTTCTCGCGCGCCGTGAGGTAGAAGACCGCCCGCTGCCCGAGTATGTGCGCGAGGAGTTCGAGACCTACCTGCGCTGCGGCGTGCTCGAGCACGGCTTCCTGCGCGTGGTCTGCGAGCACTGTCGTGCCGAGAGGCTAGTGGCGTATTCCTGCAAGAAGCGCGGCTTCTGCCCGAGTTGCGGCGCGCGACGCATGGCCGAGTCGGCGCGGCACCTGGTCGAGGAGGTGTTCGGCCCGCGGCCTGTGCGGCAATGGGTGCTGAGCTTTCCGTACCCCTTGCGTTTCCTGTTCGCCAGCAAGCCAGAAGCCATTGGCCCGGTGCTGGGCATCGTGCAGCGCGTGATCGCCGGCTGGTTGGCCGATCAAGCCGGCATCGACCGCGCCAGCGCCCAGTGCGGTGCGGTGACCCTGATCCAGCGCTTCGGCAGCGCGCTGAACCTGAATGTTCACTTCCACATGCTGTGGCTCGACGGCGTGTACGACGCGAACGTCGAGCCGCCGCGGCGCCACCCG
>NZ_JASCOZ010000271.1 GCF_029960115.1 Stenotrophomonas sp. PS02289 | reverse complement strand
CCCTGCGTGGCTGCGACCCTGTTTGACACCGCGAAGCCACGCAGGGCGTGGCTCTACGCCCGGTCGAGCGCGCTGCGGTGGCCGTTGACGTTGGCGCTGAGCTTTTCCGCGAGAGCCTCGCGCGCCTGCCGCCCACCGGCGCGAACGCCTTCCAGCTCGGCAGCGGTGATCAGCACCACCGGCACCAGCGAGACCGGCGACAACGGCATATCGCGCACGTCGGTGGCGAAGTCGGGCAGCGGCCCCCCGACCAGCACGCCCACGGCGTCATCCTCGGTCACGTAGGCGGGCGGGAGCTGTGCGATCAGGTGGGCTGACTCGCTCGCCCCGGGCAGTTCAAGCGACAGCACACCGTAACGCTCCAGCTGTGCGGCGATGCCACCCGCATTCGCCACCGTGGTGGCGACCGTGCGCAGGATGTCGAACGCCCAGCTCCTGGCGTAAGCGGTGACTTCTGCCTGCCTGGCCTGCAGCGCATCAGGCAGGTGCGCGGTTTCCAGGAACAGCTCCAGGCCGAAGCCGTTGCCCATGCCCTCGACGTCGTCGAACGGGTCAGACAGCCCTTCGGTGGCCAGGATCACACTGTCCGGACGATGCACGACGCGATAGGCCTGGCGAGTCGACGGCCACGCGGGCCCGCCCAGTAACTGCGGGCTGATCACGTGCCCGATGACATCACGCTCGATCGTGCCGATGGACTGCCAATGGCGGTCGAGGGCCAATGCACCGGCTTCGCGCGCAGCGGCGTTGGGGTCGACCTCTACCTGGGGCACTTCAGCCGGGGCCGGATGGGAGACGGGCTTCTGCTCGCCGAGGCCAAACAACTTCTTCAGAAAACGCATGGATTCTTCCTTCCGTAGAGCCACGCCCTGCGTGGCTGCGACCCTGTTTGACACCGCGAAGCCACGCAGGGCGTGGCCCTACGTCAGTCCTTCTTTTTCAGCAACATTTCCAGCGCCTTGCCGACCGCCGCAAAGGCAAACGCACCGGTGATGTGCGTGGCCGCGCCGAGGCCAGCACCGCAATCGAGCTTCAGTGCCGCATCCGCGCCCAGTTGCGGGCGCAGGCCACAAACGGTGCCGTCGGCCTGCGGATACTTCACGTTTTCCAGCGAGTAGATCGCCGGCACGCCGAAATAGCGCGACGCGTTCTTCGGGAAATTGAAGTCACTGCGCAGCTTCTTGCGGATCAACGCGAGCATGGCGTCGTGCTCGGTGCGCGACACGTCGCGTACCCGCACCAGGGTCGGGTCGGTACGACCACCGGCCGCACCGACGGTCAGGATCGGCAGCTTGCGGCGACGGCACCAGGCAATGGTTTCCACTTTCACCCGGAAGCTGTCGCAGGCGTCGATCACCAGGTCGAAGCCACGGTCCAGCAGTTCCTCCATGTTGCCCACGGTGAGGAAGGCCGCCACCGGGTCGACCTCGATGTCTGGATTGATCGCGCGGCAGCGCTCGGCCATGGCCTCGGCCTTGTTGCGGCCGTACATGCCTGCCAGCGCCGGCAGCTGCCGGTTGGTATTGGAGACACAGATGTCATCGGCGTCGATCAGGGTCAGGTGCCCCACCGCAGTGCGCGCCAGAGCCTCCACGATCCAGGACCCCACGCCGCCCATGCCGACCACCGCCACCCGGCGGCGCGACAGCAGGTCCACGGTGCCTACCCCGTACAACCGGTCGATGCCGGCAAAGCGTTCACGCAATACGTCGTTCATGGAGCGCATTTTAGACGCCCGGGTGCGCTGATTCATCTGCCAGCCACGAAATCCTGTCGGGATTGGCGTCCTGTTCACACTGCGCAGGACAGGATCGCCCCATGCGCACCAGACGCATGCAACCACCCGATCTGGCCAGGAGAACCCTCATGAAAATCCAACTTATTGCTGCCGCTGCCGTGGCCACTGTCGCACTGGCCGGCTGTGCCACCTCGCCGGGCTATGGCGGTGGCGGTTACAACAATGGCGGTTACAACAACGGCTATGGCAACAGCGGCGGCTACAACCAGTCGCGCTGCGCTGACTGTGGCATCGTGACCCGCATCAACACCGTGGCCTCCGGCCGCACCGCCCCCGCCGCCACTGGCGCGATCCTGGGCGGCATCGTCGGTGCGGTGGCCGGCCATGAAATCTCCGACCACACCGGCGGCAGCAAGGGCAACCAGAATGTGGCCGCTGCAGCGGGTGCCATCGGCGGCGCGCTGGCCGGCAACCAGATCCAGAAGAACGTCACCAGCGACACCTACGACATCACCGTGCGCATGGATGACGGCCGCACCATCGTGGTCAACCAGCGTGACCTCGCCGGCATCCGCGAGAACACCTATGTGCGCGTGGTCAACGGCCGGGTGGTGCTGCGCTGAGCCGCAGCCGCCCTGCCCCGTCCGCAAAAAAAGAGGCCCGCTTGCGCGGGCCTCTTTTCATTCTGCTGCAGCAGATCGACCTCAGGCCGGATCGACTGCGTCCGCCTGCAGGCCCTTCTGGCCCTGCACCACGGTGAAGGTGACCTTCTGGCCTTCCTTCAGGCTCTTGAAGCCCTGCGACTGGATCGCGCGGAAATGCACGAACACGTCTTCGCCGTTCTCGCGGCTGATGAAGCCAAAGCCCTTGGCATCATTGAACCACTTCACGGTACCGGTTTCACGCTCAGCCATCTCACTTACTCCCTGGGGATCTTTGCTTTGTCGTTGGATACGCCCGGTTGGGCGGCTGACAGCAAGGGGGGAAGCGAGGTGCGTAGATGCATCTGGACGAATCTAGCATCATCAGGCCACGATCCACGGTGACCTTGCCAAGCTCAGCGCCTGCAACTTAACCCGAGCAAAATCAAAAAGCAACATATCAAAATCGAATATGTCAACCCTATTTCCAAAACCGTACGGTACAGAATGGACCCTTCATTCATCTTTTACCTGCTAGCCGTCGTTCTGGTGCTCGTTGGCATCGCGGGGATCATCCTGCCCGCCCTGCCCGGCATTCCACTGGTGTTCGCCGGGCTGCTGGCGGCCGCGTGGACCGATGGCTTCCGCCATGTCGGCTGGGTGCCGCTGACGGTGCTGGGGTTGCTGACCCTGCTCTCGTTCGTGGTCGACATCCTGGCCACGGTGGTGGGGGCCAAGCGGGTGCAGGCCAGCAGCAAGGCACTGTGGGGCACCTTCATCGGCAGCATCGTGGGGCTGTTCTTCATGCCGATCGGGCTGTTCGCCGGCCCCCTGCTGGGCGCACTGGCCGGCGAGTACTGGCATACCCGCGAGCTGGGCCGCTCGACCAAGGTCGGCCTGGCCACGTGGATGGGCATCCTGCTCGGGGTCGCACTGAAGCTGGCCATCGTGATCGCGATGCTGGGCATCTTCGCGTTCTCGTGGTTCTTCTGACTGGCGCACGGGTCCCCATGTGCGCTGGCCGGTGCGCACTGGCTGACCGGAACCGTATCCGCGCGTTGGGTGGCCGTAGAGCCGGGCTTGCCCGGCTGCTGTTGGCGGGAGCCATCGGGCGAAGAGCAGCCGGGCAAGCCC
>NZ_JASCOZ010000270.1 GCF_029960115.1 Stenotrophomonas sp. PS02289 | reverse complement strand
GCGGTAATGAGGGCCGGCCAACGGCCGGCGCTACCATCCCCTGACACTAGACGCATTCCGGTAGATCACGACCGTTGGTCGTGATCGATCACCCTTCCGCCGACGGCGGATTCGACGCCAGCAACTCGCGCTGGCGCTGCTCCATCTCCGCCCGCAGCTGCCGGCGGATCAGTGCGGCGGCATGCCGGCGGCGCTGATTGCTGCCGTCCAGTTCAAGCGCGGGCACCGGCGTAGGTTTCCCGTCGTCATCCACCGCGACCATGGTGAAGAAGCAGCTGTTCGCGTGGCGTACGCTGCGTTTCATGATGTCCTCGGCGACCACCTTCACCCCGATCTCCATCGATGAGGTGCCGGTGTAGTTCACCGACGCCAGGAAGGTGACCAGCTCGCCCACAAGAATCGGCTCGCGGAAGGTCACCTGGTCGACCGACAGGGTCACCACGTAGCGGCCGGCATAGCGGCTGGCGCAGGCGTAGGCGACCTGGTCGAGCAGACGCAGCACCGCGCCGCCGTGGACCTTGCCGGAGAAATTGGCCATGTCCGGCGTCATCAGCACGGTCATGGACAGCTGGTGGGATTTGAGTTCGGTGGTCATGCCGCGATTCTATCCGGCATCGCCACGCAGGGCGTGAGGTTACGCGCTCAACTGCGCCAGTTGCTGCTGCGTCGGGAAACCCCGGGTCAGGTAGCGTGGCGGGTGCAGGTGGCGCAGGTCGCGCTCCAGCAGATCGCCTACGATCCCCATCGCCTTGTTCCAGGGAACTCGGATGACGGGAGGTTCGTCTTCCGCGGGGATGACCAGCGCCAGATAGTCCGTCTTCGGAAGCGAGGCATTCACGCCCTCGGTCCAGCTGGCAATCGAGATCCACTCTTCGCCAGCGGCAAACGCCATGTAAGTCGCTACGAAGATGTCCTCGCCATGCGCCTCATGCACGCGCTCGAGCAACTGCTTCTGTACGTGGTAGGCATCCTGGTTCAACGTCACGCGCAGCTGGCTCTGCTTCTGTCGCAGCGCCTCGGTGGCGGGCTCCTGCACCACAATGCGGCCATCGTCGTCGTGGCGCAGCAATTCCCACGAGATCGCGCGTCCGGCCTTGACCTCTTCCAGCGCGATGTCGAACATCGCGAGGTGCGCGGCTTCGTCGTTCTCACCGGCCACCATCATCAGGTCGCGGGTCGCCAGCAGGAAGACCGGTCGCCCCGAAACGGGAACCCGGTTCACCAGTTCGGGCAGCAGGGCGCGACTGCTGTCATAGCAGTCCTGCCAGTTGGCGCGGAACAGGCCGGGGGCGATGGGCTCGAAGGGTACCTGCTCCTGATCGCGCAGATTGCGGCGCGCGATGTCGAGGGATTCGTGCAGCGAGACACCCCAGTCCGCTGCCGGACCATCCGTCTTGGTCATCGTGTGTTCGGGGTGATCAATGGCGATCAGTTCCACGCACTCGTCGGTGAGCTGGCGGTACTGGAAGGTGTTCGGTGCGTCCCAGCCCTTCTGCGCGATCTCGCCCAGCCGGACCTGCTCCAACTGCGAGGCGCTGCGGATGATCGGCCGCAGTAATGGCCGGATCTCGTCCCATGCCATTTCAGGGGCATTGCTGGCGTGCAGGGCGGTGACGAACTGGTCCAGCGTCTGCTGCTGCTTGCCGCGTTTGGCGCTGAGGTAGGCGTGATGGGCGTTGTGCAGGTTGAAATAGGCACCCTTGCCGACCTGCACGCGGAACAGCGCCGCGTCGTAGCTCAAGGGTTGGGTGATGCCACTGCGGCGGGCGGTGTTGATGAAGCGTTCGGCAAACGCGTCGTTGTCCGGGGTGTCTTTGAACAGCTTGTCCAGCAGGGCGGAGAGCATTTGCGAGCGTCCTTGGTCGATTACGACATGCTCGCTTGGGTGGGGCGGGGATTGCAATGGGCAAAAAGAAGGGCCGCTTGCGCGGCCCTTGTTCGGTTTCGATCATTGCCGCGCTGCGCGCGGCCAGCCGACCAACGGTCGGCTCTACCCGTAAGAAAAGGGCCGCTTTCGCGGCCCATTTCTTACTTCAGCTTCGCATCGGCGCGCAGGGCGGCGGCGCGGTCGGTCTTCTCCCAGGAGAAGGCCGTGGCGTTGACCGTCTCGCCAGCACCGTTGAGGTAGCTGAACTCCTTCGGCTTGCGGCCGAAGTGGCCGTAAGCGGCGGTCTGCTGGTACATCGGGTGGATCAGGTCCAGCATCTTGATGATGCCGTACGGACGCAGGTCGAAGTGCTTGCGGATCAGCTTTTCGATCTTGTCATCGCTGATCTTGCCGGTGCCGAAGGTGGTGACCGAGATCGAGGTCGGCTCGGCCACGCCGATGGCGTAGGAGACCTGCACTTCGCAACGGTCGGCCAGGCCGGCAGCCACGACGTTCTTGGCGACGTAACGGGCGGCGTAGGCGGCCGAACGGTCAACCTTCGACGGGTCCTTGCCCGAGAACGCGCCACCACCGTGACGGGCCCAGCCGCCGTAGGTGTCGACGATGATCTTGCGGCCGGTCAGGCCGCAGTCGCCCACCGGGCCGCCGATCTCGAACTTGCCGGTCGGGTTGATGTGGAACTTGGTGCCCTTGTGCAGCCACTTGGCCGGCAGCACCGGCTTGATGATTTCTTCGCGGACGGCCTCGATCAGGTCCTTCTGCTTGATGCCCGGGGCGTGCTGGGTCGACAGAACGACCGCGTCGATGGCGGCCACTTCGCCATTTTCATAGCGCAGGGTGACCTGGCTCTTGGCGTCCGGACGCAGCCACGACAGCGGCGAGTTCTTCTTCTTGCGGATCTTGGCCTGCTGCTCGACTAGGCGGTGCGACAGGTGGATCGCCGCCGGCATGTAGCTGTCGGTTTCGTTGGTGGCGTAGCCGAACATCAGGCCCTGGTCGCCCGCGCCCATTTCTTCCGGCTTCTTGCGGTCAACGCCCTGGGCGATGTGCGGGGACTGCTTGCCGATCAGGTTCAGCACGCCGCAGGTCGCGCCGTCGAAGCCGACGTCGGAGCTGTCATAGCCGATGTCCACGATGACCTTGCGGGTCAGCGCTTCCAGGTCGATCCAGGCCGAGGTGGTGATTTCACCGGCCACGATGGCGACGCCGGTCTTGACCATGGTTTCGCAGGCGACACGGGCGCGCTGGTCCTGGGTCAGGATCGCGTCCAGCACCGCATCGGAGATCTGGTCGGCAACCTTGTCGGGATGGCCTTCGGACACCGACTCGGAAGTGAAGAGGTAGCTGGACATCAGGCTTAATATCCTTTGATTCGGATGGAAAGATGGCCGCGAATGATACACGGCAAGTGCTGCCATTGCATTGTGGCCCAGCGGGAGTTGCCCGTGGTTAAGCCGGCGTGCCCACCCGGAAAGGCCGCCGTTACGGCATTAGGGCCCAGCATCGGGGGCCAGTGTTCCATCCGCGTGACGGCCGCACGGCCCGCCTCGTCATCAATCTGCCGCCAAATCGCAACCTGGCTGCCGCCTCCCGGGTTCAGGCTTCGCCGGAATTGACGTAGAGCCACGCCCTGCGTGGCTTCGACCCGGCCTGGCACCCCGCAGC
>NZ_JASCOZ010000026.1 GCF_029960115.1 Stenotrophomonas sp. PS02289 | reverse complement strand
GCCAATGAAATTGCCCCCCCCCCCCCCCCTGAGATCGAACCCAGGGTTTGCATAGAGCGAGGAAGCAAACGTGAACGAATGGACTTCGGGTCAGTTAGCCACTGCGGTTGACGCGTATCGGGCCCTTCAATATGCGGCGGTGCAAGGGCAGAAGCTCAGCAAGGCAGAGCTTCTTGTAAGTGCCTGCGCGAACTGGGGAACTCGTGCAAAGCCCCACGGCCGGGCGCATGCTGAGCGACCGGTGCACCAAGCCCACCCCGGTTAGGATCGCCCACCATAGCGGACGTATTGAACTGGCCGAACGGTTGTGATGACGCTAAACCTACCAGCCTTAAAGTTGCCGGATTTCCGGCCGATAGTAGCTGCATCTGGTGCCTCCAAAGTGCCATAAACCAGAACGCCAAGGTATCTCCATGGAAGGACGTGAGCTCGTTGCCCTCAGCGCAGCCTTAATCGCTGCCCTACTCGCCATTGCAAAGCTAATCGCGGATAAAGAGACCAGAATCTCTGATTTCCGCAAGGACTGGATCAACAGCTTTCGCGCCGCGTTGTCGGAAATGCTGGGTGAGGCGTATGCCATCTCCGGCCGGATCAAGATCCGGATCAGACATGCAGAGCTTGCAAAGCGGCATGCCAGTTCGTCCAAGATCCAGGCACCCGCAGCGTCACCTTTAGCAGCCACGGCAGACGAGCAAGAGGATGCCGTTCAAGAGCGGCCAACCGCTGACAATAGCGCCAATGCCCCATTTTTGGCCGCAGTCGTAGAAGGTGAAGCTCAACTTGTTCATCCAGTTCTTGGGGCTCCCGAGTTGGATCCCATGTTGCTCACTGCAGAGGAAGTGGCGGAGCTGGAATCAAGTCTCACATCACATTGGAATACGTTGCGTAAAGCGCATCGAACTGTCCTGCTACATCTGAACTTCAGCGAGACAGCTTGGGCCACATTCCCATGCGAGCAGAGCGTCACTCCCGCAGAGAAAGCCGAACACACTTGGGATCTGCTTCTGCGTTCAAGCAAGCTGACCAAGGGGTTAGCGGTCACCAGCGGCTACGATCCAGATCAGAACGGGCAGCCATCGGAAGCTGCAGCACTGCTTGTGGCACAACTTGATGAGTTGGTCAGGCAGCTCCTGGGCAGGTACTACGAAGTCGGAGCCGAGGCGCGCTACGACATGATCAGGCGCTCCATCGACAATTCCACACTGCTTGGCAATCTGGTCCTAAAGCCGGAATGGAATCGCATCAAGCGCGGAGAGGATCGATACACCCTTTTGTTGCGCGTTTTGGGTGTCGTGGTTCTGGTTGGAGGATTGGCATTAGCAATGTTCGCTTTCGCGCCCCGAAAGCCAGTATCTGGCGCCCCCTCCGAACAGGTGTTGTCCGATGTCCCCATCAACGGCCCCGCAGCGCACGTGACCTGCTCCCCCCGGCCCCCCCCGGGAAAGGAGTGGGTGCGCATCCCCTACGTACCAGGTCTCCACCACCAAGCTTGCCAGCCGAAGAGCTTGCCTCAATCGGCACCTCAGGGTTCGCCTTCCAAGTACGAGCGGTGATGCCCCAGGAGGTCGCGGGTAGACTACTGCCAGGGTAATCGGGACCTGCCATGGCAACAATGACTCTCGGTCCGTGACCAGTTCATCTTACGATTGGTCATAGGCACCAGGGCATCCTGGGTTCGGTCTGCACTCAATGAGTGCGGACTGATGGTTGCGGTCGTAAGGCGTCTGGGGCCAACACACTTGGCTCTACTCATTGGAGTATGCAGCGATGACAGAATTTTCGAGTGATCGAGAGCTCAAACTTGATCATCTGGCCTGGCTGCTGCTGACAAAGCCGCAGACGACAGACTTTGAATCGCTCGGTCTGGTCCAGGATGATCTCGCGGGCCATGTCCTAATCAGTGAGAGTGCACTAACTCTCGTTGATCCCACGAGCGCTCGGGAACAGGCGATCCGACACCTCCAAGCAACTGCAATTCGGCCTTTCGCAGCAACGCCCGATCAGCTGTTTGCCGAGCTACACCACGCTTATATAGGCGCCGGACAAGCTCGCAGCGAGAACCTTCCGGGCCATGCATTTGCCCGAATGCATCACGCTGGTGAAATCAATGCCATAGCACTTGCAATCAATGCATGCGCGAACGATTGTGATCCACGCAGGGTCTCGCGCGTCATCGGTGACGCGCTACCACTGCTGGGGGATGTTACTGTTGACGAACTAGTTCAAGCGACTGATCTTCTTGCTGATCAAGGACTCTCCTTCGGGTCGCTGGCGAAATGGCTGGAAGCGAACCCGCAGCTCGTCGAATCGGTAGTCGAAGAGTGCTTGGGCAGGCCTACGCAGAGATTGGCGACACTACTGAGGGTCGCGTTGATCCAAGGTGCGGCCACGGAGCGCTCGAAATGGCTCGATCGGGTCCACGCATTGGTGGGTGATAATGATCCACTGGTGTCCCGTGCTGCGATTGAGGCGCTTGGACACCTTCATTGGGACAAGGCTCCCGGCAGCGAAGTTGACGCTGCGGCTTCGGTCATCCGCCAGAAATTGCACTCCTCCCGAGGGGAAGCGGAGCATAGGACGGCCGTGATGGCAGGTCTTAATCTCGCCACTTCTGCTTCCGGCTATCACGGGCTGATTGATGAGATCGCCCGATTGGATGCGCCCTACATTACTCAGTATGTCGGCGACCACCTCGCTTTCTCCGCTCATCAACTCAGCACTGAGCCTTGGTACTTGCAGAAGATTGCCTTGCTTGCAGGCAAGCAAGGGCAACAGTCGGGTAGCTTCAGCGGATCCGATCACATCCTGGCCCAGCGCTACTCCATCGATAAGCAAGCTTGCCTGTCTTGGTTGGATAAATGGACTCAAGCAAATAGTTCAAGAGAAGCATCCATCTCAAAAGAATTGCCCGAGCTGTTTGCTTCATTGATCGATGACAGGGAGCAGCTCGGCGCATCGTTGGCCCGCTGGCTGACCGAGCCTAACCTGGGGGTTCAGGCGATAGGTCGTGGCGTTCTCAATGAGCTCGGACTTATGGAGGTTATGGACCTTACGTATCCTCCAGCCGCCTTGAATGACCTGAGCCTCCCTGCGCTCGCGCACCTGATCAAGCGGACAGAAGCCCACGCGTGGCGTGAAGAGCAACGTCTGTCGTTGATCTGGTCTCTGACCAGAATGGCTGATGCTCAGGAGCAAAGCTTCGCGATCGTGAAGGACGCGATGGTCGAGGCTGGATATGACTATCCCGACGCAACCGATAAGTTCCTAGACGCGATTCGTCGCGATGAGCGCCAATCCCCCCTTGGCGACCTTGCAGAAGAGATTATGCGCGGTCTCAGCGCGTACTATGACGCGTTGGACCCTCTAAAATCTACTGAAGAGCTGTTGCCGAGGTCTGAGGAGCAAAATCTGTTTGCGAAGGAACGCGCCCGAAGAAGCGAACAAGAATCCGAGGAGGCCAGTAAGAACTCAATCCTGCGGCATATTGCGACAACCGTGCCCGTGAAGGCCGGCCGCTCGACTTTCTTTGTGCGAGATGGGCAGGTTGGCCCTATCAACGACATGGTGTCCATCAGTCACTCAATTGCGATCCCTCGCAGTGGAATCATCGACAAGGTAGGAGATGATCTTCTGCGTCGATTAATCATGACTTCCTAAGCTCGTATACGATGAAGCTGATCATTAAGGAGTACCTCAGCCAGCTCCGTGAGTCCGGTGATCTAGACCGCTTGCTGCCTGACCTGCTGTCCAGGATGAAGATCATTCCGATCAGCCGCCCCCAGATTGGAGTGCGGCAGAATGGCGTCGATATCGCGGCGGTCGGAAAGGACGATCAGGGGATGAAGCGACTGTATCTCTTCGTTCTGAAGGTAGGTGACTTGGGACGAAAGGACTGGAATGGAGGCGTCAACGGCGTTCGCGAGACCCTTGGGCAGATTGAAGACGTCTATTTGCCGACCTCCGTCAGACCACAACATAGGTCGCTGCCGGTGACGGTGGTGATTTGTTCAACCGGGGATTTAAGGCAAGATGTTGTCCAGGACTTCACGGGCTATGGAAACGGCAAGGCATCGCACTACAGCCTGGTGTATTGGTCCGGAGACGACCTTGCAGGGTGGATTGAAGAACATTTGCTGGATGAATACGCCATTGAACCGTCAGCCAGAGCCGACCTGCGACGCGCTTTGGCTCTGATCGGCTCCCGAGATTACGACCTTCGCCATGCCCATAAGGTACTGAGATCGCTACTGCTCGATGGCGAGCATGGATCTCGCGCAAGCACAGCCGCAGGCCAAAAGAGGTTCATCCGGCAACTGAAGACTACGAATCTCGTCTTGGAGATTGCATTCCGCTGGGCGGCCGAAGGCGGCAACCTGCTCAATGCGTTCCGGCTAGGAGAACGCTGCTGCCTTTGGGCATGGGAGGCGATCCGCCTGCGCGGATTGACGGGATATGGGCCTGCGAAAAGAGTGTTTCAGGATCTGTATCAATCTCACCTTCGCATCTGCGACGCTTACATCGAAAAAATGCGGACGTATTTCGCGGTCAGAGATGGAGTGTCAATCTTCTCGGGGGAGAACGCTCTGGTTACGAACACGATCTATGAGCAGATCGGCATCCTCGCTGAGATCGGAATTCTCCACTTGGAAAGGTCCACCCGTCCTGGACTGAGCGCTCAAGGGAGGGAGGATGCTCTGGCGCGAGCGCAATCTGTGTCTACGTTACTGGTGCAACTCATCTTTAACAATCCATCGTCCTTCTCGCCCCGATACGACGGAAATGCGATCGAGATATCATTGGCTTTGATTCTTCTACACAATACCCAAGCGCATCAGTCCGCCTCCCGTTGGCTGGAGCATCTCGCAGGAAGACTGAGATTTACCTTCGCAGTGTCTCACTGCTTTCCCATCGCCACGGATTCCATGGAGGATCTGGTGGCAATGGAGGTCCTTGATCTAAGCGAAGAGCAGATTCAAAGACTCAGGCATCTGAGCACATTGATTCCAACAATCATGTACTGGTGTGCCAAGTTCGGGCTGAAGGATCTGTACCAGAGGCTTCAGGCCCAACAGGATGTTGGATTCAAGGGCGTCTTCTTCCAGCTTTGGTATGCCGACTCAAAGACTGAGTCGCTGCTTTATCGCGAGCCTGCTCAGCACGACAGTGGGGCTATGGAGATTTCCATACATCTTCCCACTCAGATGAGTGAGCTTAATGAGCTTGAACGCTTGAAGCGGCAGTCTGGGAACATTGCGACTGTCGACTCATTCTCTGCGGTCAGTGCTGGCGCGCCCGCGCTAGTTCTCATGGCATGCAGACACTTCCGCACCCCCGTACCGCCCCAAGTATGGTTTACATAGAGTGCCTGGAGCGATTCAGTTACCAGCGCGAACCGGGGCACTCCTTTCGGTTTTCTTGGCGTTGGGGCTGTGTTGTAGCCTACGGGCTGGTGGGCGGCGGCACCGAAGAACGGCCGATAACGGGCGCAAAAAGCGAATTTACGTCAGCGGTGTTGCTGGGAATGCCATCATCAGAGACGAGCGTGGATTCACTAGTCACCTTCACGCTCGCGTCTCGTTTTGCAAAACGGACCTCCAGCTTGTCGATGGCGTCAGAGATCTCCTGCTCATACTTTTCGTAGAGTGCTGGCTTGTGCACCAGGAACTCGAGCTGGGTACAGAATCTGTTCGGGAAGTCACTGATCAGTGCAGAAGTGAATTCGTGGACCTGGCTCGCGGTCGGCTTGGGCCTCGCACTTAGGGTATCTTCAGTGGAATGAATGAGCTTCTCTGGCTCGACGTCCAGCCAAATCAACGGATATGGGATTCCGTCGAGGACACCCTTGAGGCTGTGGCGACCGTCGTAGTGAAACGCAAAGTTGGTAACCAATACCTTCGGAAGTCGCTGTGGCTGTCCTTTGACCCGAATGCACTCCAAGCTGAGCATATGGGCCAGCTCAACTGAAAGCATGAGCTTACGTGCAGAAGAGGCCGTACTAACCCGGAAGCCGGTATCGATGGACTGGCCAATGAAATCGCGGCTCACCTCTGGGGAATTATTCTTGAAGTCGGCGAAGAGACGGTCATTCTCCCACTCCGAGTCTTCCTCTTCCTCGGTAGCCGCCTGCCCTCGCGCCTGCTCAGGAGTGGCGCCAAGCTCTGCAGTTGGTTGCTCGCCAATTCGCTCAGCACCCTCATCGCCACCTGCGGTTTGCCCGTTGGCAGGCACCCTGTTATCCGTGGCCATTGCAGGTTCATCAGACGGTAGCTCGGGACCGTCGGATTTCATTGCCGACATGCGTTTGTCACTGTCCCACGCACGGAGCAGGATTTCCCGGTTCCGGATTGGAAAGTCCGCAAGCCAAGCAGCAGACTTCAGGCCAAGCGAGTCGGATTTCTTAAGCAGTCCACGGAGGTCGTCCAGTACGCGAAGCCAGACCCCCATGCAGATCATCGCCTCATGGGGGCTAGCAATGTCCTTGGTGAACAACACTTCATCACCGATGGTCTTCCACAGCTGAGGAACCTCTTTGCCAATCGGAAGTTCACACTTGGCATCTTCGAATTCCTTGATTGCCTGTTTCCAGCGCATTTCAAAAAACTGTTCGGCCAACGTGTAGAAAGAGCGAACGATGCTAAACCACTGCTGATTGAACTCTTGACCAGTGCGCTGCTTGAACGCAGTAGATCCCACAATGTCTGCGCTCATGAACAACTTGAGTTTCGGCTCAAGTGATTCGCGCAACTTGGTATTGAGAGCAGAGGCTTCCGACATCTCAGATGAGGTTAAGAGACTTGGCCCTTACGCTAGCGGCGCTGGGAGACACCTTAAAGTGCTCAGCGACTTTCAACAAATCACCGCCCTTTTGGATGTACTCGGCTTTGAAGGTATCGCTTGGCATCAAGAATGCTGCCGCGAACCAATTGGCCTCGTACTCGGTCTGATCGCTGCCATAGCGCTGAGCGCTCAAGTACCTAATTTTCCTGCCATCAGGAAGATCGCGGTTGGGCATTAAGTAGTGGAGCACATAGTGCCCCAGCTCGTGGGCGATCGTGAAGCGGTCGCGCAGCGGACTCGTGTTCAACGGTATGTTGATCACGAATTTGCTTGGTTCGATGCGGATGGAGCCAGAGTCAGACTCGTCATCAGTGAGGTCACCATAGACAATCTCACCCCCGAGCTTCTCGACGATAGGCTCAATCGGATCGCCTGGGCAAAAGCCCAGTTCTCTAGCCGCGCTCGCAGCCAGTGCCGAAACGTCAACGCGGTTCCAGCCCAGCGGATTCGGCGTTTCCCATTGGATCGTCATGATCATCCCCATCAGTAAAGAAATTGTATCACTCAGCATTGGTGGGAAGTAAAACCCCCCTGTGTCGCAGAGCCTGCGACCGGGTAGATCATCCGCTGGAGTGACCGCCCGTCAAGGGCGGGGACGGTGGCGTTTGGTGAGGTTCAGATCCGGCACCGGCTCCTCCTCCAATTTGCCCCCCGCCCCCAGAAGCCCGTGTGAAAGGCTTTTGCTGTCACTGAACGGCACCGTCAGGCCCCAGAAGGCGACGACATCAGTCCCGTAATTCTGAACGAGATGGCCCAGATGCAGCGACCGCTTCCGGGCCAATTGTGACAACCAAGAACATAAGCAAGCCGGTGATCGGCCGTGGCTAACTGCGCAGATTGAGACTCATCCTCAACTCTCGCCCACGGGTGGGGCGGACGTGAAAAGGGCCGTGTGTAGGCAACCTACCGGGCACCGCGTAGAGCACCGGACTGCCTCCCTGATGTGTAGCCCGTACCCACGTCAGTGGCTGGGACGTAAGGCGACTCCCAAAGCTGATCCTCAACGGCGGCCAACTTAGGCTTGGATGCACTCGCTAAGTGTATTTGGGTGGGAATGATGGGTTCAGCCAACCCCGCTTGTGTATCACCGCTCGCGTTCTTCATCGTCACGACCGCCGAGCGTCGGTCCCCGCCAGAGACTGCGACCTCGCTGCTGATCATGAGATCGAACAAGCGCTTGTCGATGTTCAAGCAGTTGCTCCAGCGACGAGCTCGTCCGAATCTTGAGGCCATCACCGCTTTTGGCCACGGCCAGCCAAGTTGCCTCCCTACCGCCTCCGCCTTTTTTTCGGTACGAAGCCAGCTTCCGGAGGTACGCCTCAAGTGCATCGGGAGGCAGACCGATTCTCTTGTTCGCCTCGGGAGTGGTGTCGCCGACCAGCTGGACAAGGCCCTTGATCAGACGTTCGCACCCGAGCTCAGTCTTGGAAGCTCGCAGTCCCAGTGCGGAGGCATAACTCATAGCGAACAGGTCGATCCCATCTTCGCTGGGCCGGCTGAAGCATAGGAAATGGGCTTTATGAGAAGCAGCTACCAACAGTGTGTCAGTCTGGAATGCCAGAAGTGCTTCGCTACTCCATTTGCCCTTTTCAGAGTCGACAGTTCCTTCCTCTCGCTTGAACTCCAGTGCAACGCACCAGTCCGCGCCGACCACGAGATCACCGAATGTCCCATCCAATGGAGTTTGCTGGAAGAGATTGGCCGGCATGAATGTTCCAGTCCTGCCGCATTCAATGCCCAAGGCGAAGATGAAAGCACCCAGAATCTGGTTCTCGTACGGAGTACCCATGCTGTCGCACATCCTTGTTCATGAGTGAGTTCACCATCTTAGTAATCCCGGCTTTCTCTGGATGTAGGGTAGTTCCCTACGCGCCGAGCAACCCGCCCAGGCCCGCCAGGCCATGAGTGCTTCCAGTAGAAGTAGATGGGAAACCCGGGTAGACAATAGCCGGAGCGACGCGATCTCATCCTGTGCGACGCAAGATACTGACAATCATCCAAGCATCTACGACAACGGAGGGGATCATGGAACGAGGAAACTGGGTGGCGATGCGCACATACGGCCCAGCAGCGGGTCTGCTTCTGCTGGCCGCGCTGGTTTTATCGATGCTTTCATCCTGGCCACAGAACACCCTTCTCGCCGGCCTGCAGTCGGTGGTCGGCTGGGTTCCGGTCTGTCTGGTGGCGGCAAGCTTGGGCCTGATGGGGATGGCCACTTACAGGTTGATCCAGTGGGAGCGCGGCGCTGGCCATGACTGTCCAAACTGCGGCGGACCGCTGGGCCAGGAACGTGCCGGACGTGCACGAATGGGCGGTGCCTATCGGCGTTGCTATGCCTGTGGCTCCAATGTGAACCATCGACACTACGAGTAACTGGCGTTGACCGCGCCGCTCAGGCGCTATCCAAATTCACCCATTTGAGCGCGGTGGCTTCGGTCACGAGGATGGCGTATTCCAGTCCAGTACCTCTCGCGGCAACCTTGACGCGCTCGAGAAGCTGGTCGATGGTGACGCTGCCGGAAAAGTAGTACTCAGCGTCCGGTAGCTGTCTTACCTTGCCGTCAGTCGACGTGACCGTTCTGCCGAATCCCTGAGTATCCATCAGGTCATGCAGCCGCTCATAGTCGTCACCATCGGCACGCTTTAGGACAACTCGCGTCACGTACTTGGTCATGCATGTACTCCTTGGGTTGGCAGGCAATGAAGCGCTGACGTAGTGGGGCGGGGTGTAGCTGGACTTGTGATCAAGTGGTTGCGCATCCAAGGCCCACTGCTGTGCCACGAACGCTTCCCCGAACATGGGCACGGGGAAAGCAGTCGGTACCGGACACAATCGGCCTCCATCAGCCTTGACCTTAGGCCAATGAGATAAAGGCGCTCGACGCTGATCCTGCTAGATGGGTTGCTCTCCATGGCGCAGTCATCTGAAAGTTCCAGACAATGCCCATCCCAGACGCCAAGGCCAGGGCTAGTGCCCCCGGTGCGGCCCGTGCGCATGGGTCAGTGGTCACTCCCCCCCCTTAACCTGTCCTTTGTGGGCCTCCATAGTGCAGTTGAGCAGGCAAGACAGCCCGGCGTCAGCTGTGTTCACGTGGCACAGGAGCTGGAAATTCGCGACACGCTCCTGACTCACTGGAAGCGGAACGCGCGGAGCCCGAGCGCTTTCGCCTTTGGAAGCACAGGGACACCTCGGGATGAGGAGATGGCCCGCCACTCAAAGATCGCGATGACCTCAGAACTGGACAACTATCCGAAGTGGGATCTCGACGCCATGGAGCGGCGTCAGGAAGGATTGGGCGGGATTGCCGAAGAGATCTGGCAAATCTGAAATTTAGCCCTCCCCTCGGATCACTTGCAACTGGCGTTGTGGCCCTGCGTGATCTCAATTCTCAGGGGCCTGCGCCACGAGATCCCGCACGCCCTCTATTCTTCCATCCTTTCGCTCGTCGGATTTTCCGTTGGGATAGCGGCAAACGACCAGACAATTATCTCGCCATCGCGGGGACAAACCACCAACTATCTGCCTTATCGGCCGGATTCTCCAAATCTTGACAGCACGCACCGAGTTAGCAAAGCATTACTTAAACGACAGGAGTGCTTTGATGCAGGAAGCCGTTGATCGACGCAATGAACAGGTGTATTCCGCATTTGAGCTATCGCGCTACTCAGATGAAGAGCGCCGCTCTATCCTGTTGCATTTGAAGTGCAAGGGATGCGAGTCCAGTGCTCATTTTCGAAGAGAAAGCGAGCCAAGCGGAAATCGCAAGCCAACCATCCCTCACTTCTACTGCCGGCCGCACGCACCCAACTGTGACATTGCTAGCCGCAATGGCGACCCATGGGAAACCAATGAGGGTGACGAGACAGTGCGTCAGTGGCAGGAGGCGAAACAGACACTGATCGTTCGAATTCAGGTTCCAAGAGGGGAGGAATCTCAGTCTACAACCACCACTGAAGAGGCTTCTGGAGACACAGGGACGAACGGAGGTGGCGGAGGAAGACAGAAGGGTCAGGCGGGACCTCTGTCCCGCGGACCACAACGACTGTTAGAGCAGCTACTCCACTGGCCGAGCTTCAAGACAAGCGCACTCCCGATGCGGATGCCCGACAACACGACCGTACCAGTGCATGATGGGTTCGTGGGATTTGAACATGCCAACGTCGAGCTCCACACGGGTCGCTGGCTTGGCTTCTGGGGTCTCGTACAACCATTGAAGTACTGGGCGTACGGAGAGAGCTATTACTCCAATTTTGGGACCGACAACTCTAGCTTCCGTATTTCCATCCACAAGTCAAAGGTTCAGGCCATCCTGGACCGCTATCGCCTTGACAGCGTGCATGACCTCGTGGGCAACTACGTGCTTCTTTTCGACTTGGCGCGGGAATCTAACTCAGGCCGGTTTACAGCCGATATCAACTCCGTCCACTACATGGGCTTTCTACGGGCTTGATGTTGGGCTGTAACAGCCAGCTCCCCGCGCAAAGTCTCTTGCCATTGTGGCTCGGCTATCCTAGTGCGAGCCTTGGCTCAGTGCGCGCGGATCCAGCTCCTGTGCCGCGCCGCAGCCAAAGATGGTCCGCTCCGCCCCGGTCTCCCTCAGCTAATTCACGGCGTCGTCGAGGATTGTCAGCGGGATGAACTCATTGCTCCAGGGGACGCAATCGAGCACGAAGCCCATTGCCCTGTTCGTGCCCTCTTCAGCGATCTGCACAAGTCTCAGCTTGCGAGACCGACTGCGACCAGAATTGGCGCAAACGCCGCTTGCCTGACTTGACGTATAGATCAATAATTGCCCCCAGACACCTGGGACCCGGTCCACTCGTGAGCACCCTTCAACAGCTTGGAAGCGAGATCGCTGAACGCCGCAAGCGTTTAGGCCTGAAACAGACTGAC
Organism: Stenotrophomonas sp. PS02289; assembly: GCF_029960115.1. Classification (GTDB taxonomy): domain Bacteria; phylum Pseudomonadota; class Gammaproteobacteria; order Xanthomonadales; family Xanthomonadaceae; genus Stenotrophomonas. The sequence goes on along the minus strand of NZ_JASCOZ010000026.1, from coordinate 26,375 downwards.
GTCGCCCGGAAAAGTGGCGTCACCCCTGAGTCCCTGTCGCGCTTCGAACGAGGCCGGCTCCCCGAATTTGGTAGCCGGAAACTTATTGCGGTTCTGGCTGCGGTGGGCATGGAGATTGCCTTGGTCGAGGCCGAGTCCCACCTTCCCAGTGATGCTTGAAGCAGCAGCCGGCTTCGCCCGGGCGCGCCTTGCGTCGATCAACGTTTTATTGGAGTAGTCAAGAATGAAATCCGTAGAGCTGTTCGCAGGTGCCGGCGGGCTGGCCATGGGGTGCGAGATCGCCGGTTTTGAACACCTTGCCGTAGTCGAATGGGACAAATGGGCTTGCGACACTGTTCGGGAGAACCAGAAGCGCGACTACCCGCTGGTTCGGGGGTGGACGCTTCACGAGGGCGACGTTCGCTCCTTTGACTGGTCTTCAGTTCCCCAGGACATCGAGCTCCTAGCTGGCGGACCGCCGTGCCAGCCCTTCTCCATTGGAGGAAAGCACAAAGCCCACGAGGACAACCGGGACATGTTCCCTGCCACCGTGGAGATCATTCGGCGACTTCGCCCCAAAGCCTTCATCGTGGAGAACGTGAAGGGCCTTACCCGCGCCAAGTTCGCAAACTACTTCCACTACATCCAACTGCAGCTGGAGTTCCCGGATGTGCCGCCACGCCAGGACGAGGATTGGTCCGATCACCTCGCCCGCCTGCAGGTTGAGAGAACCTCTGGCAAACGCAAGGGCAAGGGCTTGACCTACAACGTAATCCCCACCCTGGTGAATGCTGCCAACTACGGCGTTCCTCAGAAGCGCGAGCGAGTCTTCCTTATCGGCTTCCGGGACGACCTGGGCGTGGAGTGGTCCTTCCCAGCTGCAACGCACAGCTATGATGCGCTACTGCATGACCAGTGGGTGACGGGGGTTTACTGGAAGCGGCATGGCATCCGCAAACCCAAGATGCCTGCCAAGTTGGCATCCAAGGTGGCCAAGCTCCAGCAGTTCCGCACAATGTTGCCGACCCAGCCTTGGAGAACCGTGCGAGATGCGTTGCAAGGTCTTCCGGATCCGGAGAGCAGAGAGGCCAAGAAATACGCCAACCATTTGTTCCAGGCCGGTGCACGCTCTTACCCTGGCCACACCGGCAGCCCACTGGACCTGCCGGCGAAGACCTTGAAGGCGGGCGGACATGGAGTGCCCGGTGGCGAGAACATGCTGGTAAAGGACGATGGATCGGTCCGTTACTTCACGATCCGCGAGAGTGCTCGGATCCAGACCTTCCCAGACGGATTCCAGTTCCACGGAAGCTGGTCCGAAACCATGCGCCAGCTTGGGAACGCAGTACCGGTGCTACTGGGCCAAGTAGTGGCAGCCAGCGTCGCAGAAGAGCTTGCGATTGCAGGACTAAGCAAGATCGCCAAGAATGACGTATCGGACAAGAAGAAGCGCGCATGACGGCCAAAGTTATTCCCTTCAACCCATTGGACAAGAAGAACCTCGGCGCGAGCGTTGCGGAAGCACTGTTGACGATGGATGTGCATCCCCTGGCGGAGCTTCATCAGTTCGACGGAGCGGGCATCTATGCCATTTACTACACCGGCGATTTCGAAGCATATGAGCAGGTGACTAGGTTCAATGCCAATGGAAGGTTCTCGCTGCCTATTTACGTTGGGAAGGCAGTTCCGGCCGGCGCGCGTATTGGTGCGGGCACGGATGTCCCCGCTGGCAAAGTGCTCTACAAGCGACTGAAGGAGCACGCCGAAAGCATACGGGCGGCAACGAACCTCAGTATCGACGACTTCCATTGTCGATTCCTGGTGGTGGATGACATCTGGATCCCACTGGGCGAGTCATTGATTATTTCGCGCTTCACCCCCGTCTGGAACTCACTAATTGATGGCTTTGGCAACCACAATCCTGGAAAAGGACGGCATGCAGGCATGCGCTCCAGGTGGGATGTTCTACACCCAGGCCGCCAATGGGTCGATAGGCTGGCTGAGCGTCCTGAAGCTCAGAATCGTATTGCGGAGGATGCAGCGACCTACCTTCGAGTCTTGCCAGCATGCCTTTCCACTCAGTTCATCGACGGCGAGAAGGAATAGAAGCGGCTCGCCTGCAGCTAGGCACTTGAGATCATCCTGGACAAGACCTCGGTGGTGCCGGCGAGTCAACAGTTCGACCCGCCCCCGGCCGAGATCGAAATCTGGCTGGAGAATGGCAAGCGCGGCATGGAGAATAGCCGCAAGCCAGGCCAAAGGACTTTCGCGAGCAGTACGGACAATTGATCAAGGATCTGCAAGGAGCGTACGGCGAGGCGAAGCTAGAGATGGTCTCACCATCTTTATCTGAGGGTGACCTTCGGTAGGTCCGCGCGCCATTGTGCGTCCGCATACATCTCTTCACGGCGTCGGCTCCCTAACTGCAAGTGTTACAGCTGGGACTACATCGATACGCCCATGCTGCCGAACATGCGACGCCAATTGTAGAATGGTGGTCAAGCATGATGCCATGCTGCGCTGGCACAGGTCAGGCACCGATTCGCCGCCCTCGATCTGCTCGAGTCAGGCGAAGATCTGGCTGTCGGCAAATCGCTATTGCTTCATGGGATTTGATGGGTTTAGCGTACGAGAAAATCCCACTTTTGACGCTGCTGGCCTGTGAGGGCTACCAGGGCATCGGATCTGCAACGAAGGGATAGGGCACCTGCCCCAAGCTGGTCCGCTCAGCGATCTCGGCATTGCTGAGACCCAGCATCTGATGTCCGGGCATACCTTTGGGATCCGGACCGAAGCGAACGGCAACACGGTCCAGCCAAAGATCCTTCAGCGTAGCACCGGTTTCGTCAAGCACGTGCACTTCGAACTGGGCCGGCCTGTGGCCGCTGCCATGATTCCGACCGAGCATAGCCCGCACGCCGCTTGACCTGACATAGCGAACCTTTCCAGGGAAAGGACCGTATACATCTTGGCAGGCCTCAATGAGGTGCAGTACGAAGCGATTTAGCATGTACGCCTTCGTGAAGCGGACTTCCCGAAAGATGTGGTAAACCTCGCCAGTCCCCGACTGCAGTACTTGCTGTACTGCATCTCGTACGCCGGGGTTCCGAGCCAGTCCTTGAGCAACAGAAGCGCAGCGCCTATCGGTTCTGTCGTCGACCAATCCACGATGGTACTGCGCTTTGGAATCTTGATTCACTTGTGTCCAAGTTGCGGACAGTCGCCCCTCTTGCTCAATTCCCAGCAACTCCAGCTCTGCCTCTCCCAATGCTTGATCCACATGTGGATCCATTCGGATGTCTCTCAGTGTTTCGAGTGGGTGACGATGACCGGTGAGCGCACGCAATACATCCTGCAATGCGCCATCGCCAGCTCCAAATATGCCGACGCGATCGCTTGCCGGCGCGGATAGCCAGCCATCGTTCTGCCAAAATGGAGTGCCTGCAACCAGAGGTTCCGATGCACTCGGATGTGGGAGGGGATCAAGGGCGATCCGTTCAGCGCCGAGCCCGCCGCCAAGGATCACGGCGTTCACATCAATACTCGGAGCGACAGCATTTGCCTCAGGCCAATCGCGACATCGCGGAAGTGTTAGCGTTCGTTGACGGTCCGCTGCGAATTCTCCCACGAACGAATGTACGGCGGATCTGAACGAGGCTTCGGTGGAAATCGTGGGATTGACGTATATGTTAAGGACCCCTGCAGGTTTGGGTGAACTGGTCAGATAGTTCTTGAGAACGTCTCGTGCGTGTCCTGCAAGGATATCGGCCTGGATGGGATCGGGACCAGGTGCGAACTGCGTCCAAATCTCGCTCAGGATCGAGTCATCAATCCAGCTCGGCGTTGCCAATGGAGGGTAGGTCTGATCGTGCGCCCGGTGGCTCGGCCACTCATAGAGGAATGGACCGACCCAGCGATCAGATACCCCCGTTTGCAGCTGGAAGGGCCGTGGATTCACGTCTACAACCGATACTCGTATTCCAGCTTTGGCGCAGGCCAGCGCCGCTGAGATTCCGGCGAAGCCTGCACCGACCACGAGCACGGACTTAGGCGGTTGCGGTAGGCCGACCAGATCGCGCGCCAGCAACCGCGCGCGCACAATCTGGTCTCTAATGCTGGCGTGGGACATATCGCTGGAGAGGTCGAACACGTTCGGAGCACACTTCAGGGCTAGTAGCGCGAGACTGTTGATTGTTGCCATCAGTAGCTCTCCAGTGCGCGCGAGATTGCGGCCTCGAAGTCTTCCTTCGGCACGGAGAAAAGAACTGGGTGCGCGAGTACCTCGGCCATGCCTGAGCCACCATCTCCTGGCCCTTGAGCATCAGGTCCTAGCGGCCGCCCGGGTGGACCGTTGCCTGCTGGAGCGTAATAGCGCGGTTCCTCGCCACCGTCGGCTAACACGATTCCGAGTTGCCCATAGTCTGCGAGAATATCGGCGGCCAGGGCGTTAATTTCGTTCCACGTCCGTGTACGGTACCTGACTTCACCGGCATCAACGCCCATTGCTTCGAACGCACTCGTCAGCAGCTCCTCCAGGCGCAGGGGCTCTCCGGATGATTCGCGCAGGATACCAAGTAGGTGCAGCGCGAGCGATGCGGAGAGATAAGGTGGAGTTCGAAATGCCATGGAGATTGTTATTGTCCTGGTGGTACCCAGTGGTGCGTCATCTGTCGAGCTTACACCCTATAGTCCGACTTGGACTATTGAGAGAAGCACATCGTCATCAGCTGACTAACTTCGCCTGCACGCGGTCACTTCGTTGAATGACTAGGTACTGCAGATATGGCCGGGGTCGGATTGCTGCCGCACTGTGCCGTTTAATTAGACATTTTAAATTGAAAACTTTAAATTACTTGGTGAACTTTTTCGCATGCAAAATTCCGCACTCAAACTTCTTTTCTAGATAGATGCGAGCAGATCGAGGTGCCAGGCTCCCGGCTTGACTCTCGTTATGATGCGCTCGGAAGAAATGGATCAGCGCTTCCACACTACGCCTAAATGGGTGTCGCCCTGGACGCGACTCACATCAACCACGTGATTCGCGATGTCGGGCACTGAGTAGTCGACGACCAGCTCAACCACCTCTTTCACGGGTGTGCCAACGCGATTCACCGGGTAGTCAGGGATGCGCTTGAAGATGGTCTCATCACGGTAATGAGGAATGGGCAGGGTATTGCCCGAGTTCATGTGACAGAGCCAGGTGCGCGCAAAGTGTGCACTTAGCAAACTCGCCGTGTCTACTCGCAAAACGTCGTGCAGGGAGTCTCCATAGGACCGAAGCAATCTACCCAGTCGCTCAGGACTCACCCAGAAGAAGACTTTGTTATTGATGAGCCGATACCACTGTTCGGTGGTAAGCCCGACTGGCAGTGCTTGCGCTAGTCGGTTTGGCGGCATAGGGCGCTGGTCCCTCAAGACGATGTCGTCGGCCGCACCCGGGCTTAAATGGGACATTTCCGGACGGTAAGCGCTCTCAAAGGCAGTGCGCTGTGTACCGGCTATACCAAGCGCATCCAAGGAGGCGGTAGTGGACAGGAGGCCGCGCTGCTGGATGCTGGGCCAGGTGCCGAGTTCAGCCATATGGTAAACATACGGATAACGCTGAAGGAGTTTTTCCAGTTGCACGAAAGTCACCTAATGGGAGAGCGGGCCGTCCAATTGCGACGGTCTATGATAGAACGGAGATCCTTGAAATCGCCGTCCTTCTGAGGGAATCGCGTGTTGATCAATGACACGGGTGCCTGTGCCACGCGCTCCAGTTCTTCAATGAACTTGATCGTGTCGGAGGACAGCTGCTCAAATCGCCTTGCCTTCTGGTTGCTTGCACTCAGGTAGTCCACAAACGTCAGCACGATGTCCGTGGGCGCGTTGAGGTCGCAGGCGCGTCGGAACTGACTCCACTCAAACCAACCTACACGCCGCTTTCGGTTGGTTGTTGACGTCTTCTCGGCCGCTTCGACATCGTCTGGATTGAGACCCGCGTTTTCGGCAATGATGCGGAACGAGGTTTCAACCTTCAGGTGCCCGGAGATGTTACCCTTGTCCCCATCGGGATCAGCAACCCGGATGGGCGTGGTGCGAACCACCATCAGGATCTTGCGTACCCGGCTAGGGGAGATGCCGGCTTCGGCAAGGCATCCGGCTACGTTGGTGTCGCGGGACGTCACGTAGGGATACTCGCCGTGATATAGACTCAGCGCGCTGCCTTGCGTGCCTTCTAGTAGTACAGAGTGACCATGGCGGTAGGCGAGCTCCAAGTGCTCCACCGTCGAACCCAAATAGGGCTTCAACTCAACAATGTCCTTGGCCAGTTTCGGTTGATCAGGCTTCCCTCGGTTACGGATGCGCCTGGCCTTGGCCTCGCCGCTGCCGCTTCCGGTGGAAGCGATGGTGCCTTTTACGCCTCCCTCTTCATTGGCGATGTCTTGGGCGTCGATGATGGTGGCTTGGGGGTCGATGAACAGCCTTCCCTGCCCGATTTCCGATTTCTCGATCTCGGCCAGTAGCCCTTTGACGTTGAGCGTTATGCCAGGCCCCAGAAGGATCTTGGCTTTGGAGAACCGCGTTCCTGAGGGCAACTGGTGGTGGACGATCTTGCCTTCTGCGTTAGCCACGGTATGGCCTGCATTGGGGCCACCGACGCGGATCAGCACGTCATACTCGTTAGCCAAGTAAGCCACGATGTTTCCCTTTCCCTCACTGCCGTATTGCCCTCCTACCAACACATCCACGCAGCGCAGTTCGGGCGGGGTGAGCAAGTGGAGCTGAGCAGCGACACGCACCAGCGTGTCTTCGCTGTCGGTGCGGTCGGTGAAGATGCGAACGTCGGCGTCCGCCTTCAGGCTTTCCACAGACTCGGGTGTTAGATGGTCAATCTCTGAGTATGTGGGGGCCTCAGCCGAGTCTTCTGCTTCGGCGTAGCGATTCAGTAGTGTATCTTGGGTGGCATAGAGGTGGACGTGAACCAGGTTGGTGCTGAAGCACTCCCGAAATTGTCGAACCTGTTCGGCACTACTGACGTGGTCGACCACGATGCCAGGCTCATGATCCTGAAGCAGTTCGAACTGTGGCTTCACTTCCTCCACAATCCACTTGGAGTTGCTTTGTTCATCCTGGCTACGCGCTTCCTCTATGAGCGCAGAGCGGTTGTCCTTGCCGGCGTGCTCTAGACGCGCATTGAGGATGTCGCGGGAAGAAACCACCCGAAATCCGTATCTCTGGCGCAGTTTCTCGGCAAGACCTGTCTTCCCCGTGCAGGTCTTTCCGCTGATTATGACAACATGGTGCTTCTTCATATCAGCCTCCCGCCTGAGCGATTTGCTTCGCTATCTCATGTGCCGTCTGCAAAGTGGTGTCGAAGACTCGATCAGCAATGTGAATAAGGGAACGTGCGCTCACTTCGTTGGGGTGAGATGACGCGATGCCGTACGTCGTGTCAGACAAGCCGCTACGAAGTCGCAGAACGTTATCGGGGGCCGACAGGTGGACGTGCATGACGGCAAAGCCAAACTTCTCTCGAAAGTGCTCGACTTGCCGCTTCTTTCGCACTGCATCGAAAAGCCAGTTAAACGCTTCTGGGGCGGTGGCGACGGCAGAAGTCGCAACCGGGTCTACCACCCAGCGGAAGTCCGTCTTCCGATCCAGCTCGTCACCTGCTTCTTGCAGACGCAAGCGAGCTTTAGCGACGTCCAACTGCTCCACACCGGGGCACAGCGAGCGAAGATGGTCGCTGGAGCTGATTTTGAGATAACCAAACTGCTGAACAAGCTCGACGGTGACCGTGGACTTCCCAACCTTGAAAGGACCACTGAGCAAAACGATCCGAAGAATCCCCATGACTGCCAGGCACCTCCTGCGCCGTTGAACAGGTCAATAGCGTTACTTGCGCTTTTGCTTTCCACCCAAATAATGCACACGAGACGCGGATACTTTCAATACGCCGCCCACAAACAGATGTAACCGGGGCACTTCCAGACACCTCCGGGCTATGGAGTGAAAACCGGAGGGGGGGGGGCATTAACGAAATGGTAACACTCATGTGCTGTAGTGCCACGGCGACATGGCCGCGAACTGGCGTAGCGACTGGCGCAGGCAGGTGGACTCTCTTGCGTGCGGTGAATGTGAGCGCAAGGGCGTGGATTTTCCACTTGGTTGGGGAGCCGGAGTGGTCGCTGTTACTGCTTATCAGCGTTGATTCGAGATTGGGTTTTAAGAGGATGGACCAACGGTCCACATGCGTGTTTCATTAACCGCTTCTTTGGAGACGAAGGCTTCGCCCAGATCGATGTGGTAGCGGTTAGCGATGGCCAGTACGTAGTTAAGGATGTCGGCTAGTTCGCTGCCAACATCTCCGACCTGGGAAAGGGGATCAATTGCCAAGCCGGATGCTTTGCGCACCGCCTTGAACAATTCACCCATTTCCTCGCCTAGGAGCAGGCATTTGTCTGCGGCGCTCTGGGTGAGGAATCCGCGGGTAAGTTCGGCTTGTGCGACGTGAGCCTGCAGTTGGCTCAGGGAGGACGTCCTGGTGATCATGCACTCACTCCTGGAAATGGGAATGGATACTGGTTCTGCGGGTCGAGGTTCCGATGTTAGCCCAACCCACTTGCTGTTTGAGACAGACCACGTTGATGCGGCCTATCCACTGGGATGCGGTTGGCATTCCTGTTCACCGCCCCCTTTGCCGGTGGCACCATCCACTTAGTTGATCGCTTAGACCCCGCTCGGGGTCACCCAACTTTGATCCGCCAGGGTGCCTCATTTGCAGCGCAGCGATTGGTGGAGAATCGTCGGACGGAGGGGGCGCGCAAGGCCAGATTGCCCCAATATATGGCATGCGCAATCGGCGGTGTTGTTGGCTTTGTCGCCGTTTCCCAGACCCCTGGAAAACAGAGTGTTGAATCGAATCGTCGCCTACTAACGTGACCTTGCATCCTTTGACGGAGCGATACTTGGAGCTTGCCTTGGGGTAAAAATCTATTCTGCCTTGCGAATAACCCAGTCGGTCAGTCCAGCGTCTAGAGCCATTCGTGCTAGCTTCGATGCGTCGATCAATGTGATCGACTCGTCATCTGCGGTGATTAAGCCGGTATGAAACACGTAGAACATCCGGCTGAAGACCCCGTCCTTGCCTTTTTGAGCGTAACTATTGAATTCTGCTTGAGTCGTTCTGGCCTTGACCTGGACAAACGCGCGCTCTCCAGTGGACGGAAGCTCCAAATCTAGATCAAGTAACTTCCTGGTTCCGCCTGTAGCGTCGATACGGCGCCAGCCGCTAGTGCCGAAAACAAGCTCTACGAGGACCTCGAAATCCTTCGGCCCGAGTCGCTGGATGAGCGGGATGACCGCTTCGATAAGCTCCGCTCGGCCAAGCTCAGCCCTTTGCACCTCCCTGCTCAGCTCCGCGTTTATGCGGCGGACAACGTGCTCAGCCGCCTTCACCGAGCACGAGGTGCCTCGGTAGGCCGCCAGATTGGTAATACTCCCGGGGAGGTTGGACTTAAGTAGTGGCTTGCCATTTCTATCGACGCAGCGCCAGCCACCCCTGATTCTGCGCACCGAGCTAGTATCTTCTTCAACTGGCTCCGGGCTACCTGCTTCGAGGAAGCCCCAATAAAAGCGCTCTCCGACGAATGTCACCCAGAGGTCTTCGACTCCAGCCTCGAAATAGAGCCGGGTCTCGTTTGTGAAGCGCGTCGCTGTCCCCTGTGACTTCGTAGCTCGCCAAGATGCTGCCAATTTTTCCCAATTACCCTCTTCCGCCCATCGAGCAGTATCTGGGCTGCCGCTGTCTGTTCCGAAGCGAAGAGCCCCTTGCTCGATGCAGACTTGCTCCCACTCCCCACCAACTCCGAGCTTTATGTAGCGAACGCTTCGGGGGGAAATCTTTGAGAATGATTCCATGGCAGTTCCGCAGTTTGATTTGTATAGATGGTCGTACTGCGCCCACATCCCCAGGCTTGGCCCGAGGCGTGGTTCTCATACCACGATTACCATCCTCGACCTAGAGTTTGATCTCGGCCGCCGTTAGATCGAGCTAGCGACTGGCAGCAGCGACAGTCGTCTTGCCCTAGATGATCCCAAGTACCAGCTCTAGCTTGCGTGGGGCGATGCAGCACTTGATCTCGCCTATTAGTCGTTGCTGAGAGAGAGAGCGGTCCATCAAGACTCTGCAGCCTTCTCTCGGTGCTTCACGGCGACCTTCTTTCCCGTAAGCTCACCAAGGATTCGAATCAGAGTCCTGTTGACGTCGTCAGCATCAAAGCCCTCGAATGCAATTTCATATCCATCAGCTTGACCTGTATGGGTTGCAAGTGCGTATGCGCGATAAATAGGGTCGGAGAATGAGTAGAGGGCGGTAGACGAGTCATACCTAATGACCGCGCCGTTCTCAACCTTCAGAAGGCGCACTATGGCGCTCTTGAGGCTAGCATCCTGATATCCGGGCTCAATTTGTCTGATCCTACGAAGAATCTGCAAGCGCGCCGCACCGTTCTCCCCCAGATTGCTGAGGGCTCGAATGATCAGTTCAGCGTGCTTGTATCTTTCATTACGCTTCGGCTTCAGTGCCTTGGAGAAAGCACTCTTGATGCTATCCGAAGCCTCCGCAATATAGTCCTTGAGTGCCCTTTCAAAGTCAGATGCGGTGAGCACGACATCATGCCCTCTGATGGTGCCGGTAATGCCTGCCCCTTGACACATATTCAAGCATAGGTGATGGCAGACAGAAGGCAGGCCATTGGAATGGCGCACGATCTGACGCTTCACTGAACTGTCAAATCGAATACCCAGTGCCGCCTCACCCTTCTCAATGATTCTTGCGCGCTCCGCCTCATCCATAAGTGGAACATGAATTTCCGCTATTCTGTTTCGCATCTCTGGATCATAGTCGACCACTTGACGCGCAGTATCCACCGCACCGATCGCGATTATTTTGAGCCGCTCATAGTCATCGGACATGTCCATGAAGACTTTCATCATCTGTGCCAAACTCTGCTTCTCAGCAGCATCGACTTTGTGGAAGTCTTCAATGACCCAGCAAGCGCCAACCTCACCGAGTAAGCGCGCCAGTGTCTGTGCCGTCAGCTGAGGAGGTAAGATTCGCGAATTCTTCTCCGAATGCTCTTTTGTCTCCTGCGCAGCAATCTTTGCTTTAATGAGCAAATAAGAAGCGCCAAGCTCAGCGCCAGACTGCTTCTTTATCGCGCGACTGGATTCTGAGGTGTAGTACGGATCAAGTTGATCAAATGCGTCCAAAATCAGCTGATCGAACTTCATACCCTTCATGCAACGCGTAGTTATATGTCGTTCGTACAACTGATGAAGCTTATTGACAAGCAGTGTGGTCTTGCCCATTCCCGAGTAACCGTAGACAACGACTTGTCGACCCGGCGTGCTAAGAGCATTCACGAGTCTATCGTTGATCTCCTCCCGCTCGACGAACGCCACTCGTGCTGGACGCGTCGGAGTAAATACCTCCGTCACGGTGAAGCTATCGCATCCAGCATATTCAGGGCTTAGTGCATTCCCTCGCATTCAATACGTTTCCTAGTAGGCCGGCATTTTGATGGGAAAAAAGAAGGGCGGCCGAAGCCGCCCTTCTTACTTTAAATCAAGTTGAATCAAACCCCAACCGGATTACTCTTCTCCGGATCAATCTTGTACTGCTTGATCGCCCGGGCCACATCCTTCCCGGTCATCTTCCCGTCCTTCGCCAGCGCCGCAATCGCCGCGTGGGCAATGTAGTACCGGTCCACTTCAAAGAAGCGGCGCAGGTTGGCGCGGGTGTCCGAGCGGCCGAAACCGTCGGTGCCCAGCACGGTGTAGGTGGCCGGCACGAAGGCGCGGATCTGGTCGGCGTAGGCGCGCACGTAGTCGGTGGCGGCAATCACCGGGCCCTGGCGGTCTTCCAGCAGCTCGGTCACGTAGGCCTTGCGCTGGGCGTCTTCCGGGTGCAGGCGGTTCCAACGCTCTGCGTCGAAGCCATCGCGGCGCAGTTCGTTGAAGCTCGGGCAGCTCCAGATGTCGGCGGTGACGCCGAAGTCCTTCTCCAGCAGCGCAGCCGCTTCAATGGCTTCGCGCAGGATGGTGCCCGAACCCAGCAGCTGCACGCGCAGCTCGTTCTTCTTCGGCTTGCCGGCGTCGGTCAGCAGGTACATACCCTTCACGATGCCTTCGGCTGCACCTTCCGGCATTTCCGGGTGGGTGTAGTTTTCGTTCATCAGGGTCAGGTAGTAGTACTCGTCTACCTGGTCTTCCATCATGGCCTTGGTGCCGTGCTGCAGGATCACCGTCACTTCGAAGCCGAAGGTCGGGTCGTAGCTGCGCACGTTCGGAATGCCGCCGGCGGCCAAGTGGCTGTGGCCGTCTTCGTGCTGCAGGCCTTCACCGTTCAGGGTGGTGCGGCCGGCGGTGCCGCCGAGCAGGAAGCCGCGGGTACGCATGTCGGCGGCCTGCCAGGCAATGTCGCCCACGCGCTGGAAGCCGAACATGCTGTAGTAGATGTAGAACGGCAGCATCGGCACGTTGCTGACCGAATAGCTGGTACCGGCGGCCATCCACGAGGCAATGGCACCGGGTTCGCTGATGCCCTGCTGCAGCACCTGCCCGCTCTGGTCTTCGCGGTAGAACATGAGCTGGTCGGCGTCGACCGGCTTGTACTTCTGGCCGAACGGCGCGTAGATGCCGATCTGGCGGAACAGGCCTTCCATACCGAAGGTACGGGCTTCGTCGGCCACGATCGGCACGATGTGCGGGCCCAGTTCCTTGTCGCGCAGGGTGATGTTCAGGCTCTGCACGAAGGCCATGGTGGTGCTGTAGCTGCGCTCGCCGCTGCTCTTGAGCAGGCGCTCGTAGGCTTCCAGCTTCGGTGCGTTGAAGCTCTTGGTGGCCTTGCGACGGCGCTGCGGCAGGTGACCGCCCAGGGCGGCACGGCGTTCCTGCAGGTACTTCACTTCCGGGCTGTCCGGGCCGGGGTGATAGAACGGCACCTGGCCGTCCTTCAGCTGCTCGTCCGTCACCGGAATGTTGAAGCGGTCGCGGAAGTGGCGAACGGCTTCGTCATCCAGCTTCTTGGTCTGGTGGGTCGGGTTCAGCGCTTCACCGGCGCTGCCCATGCCGTAGCCCTTCACGGTCTTGGCCAGGATCACGGTGGGCATGCCCTTGGTGTTCACGGCTTCGTGGTAGGCGGCATACACCTTGTGCGGGTCGTGGCCGCCGCGGTTGAGGCGCCAGATGTCGTCGTCGGACAGACCGGCCACCATGGCGGCGGTTTCCGGGTACTTGCCGAAGAAATGCTCGCGGGTGTACGCGCCGCCGAAGGCCTTGCAGTTCTGGTATTCGCCGTCGACGGTTTCCATCATCAGCTTCTTCAGAACACCGTTGGTGTCCTTGGCCAGCAGGGCATCCCAGTAACCGCCCCACAGCAGCTTGATGACGTTCCAGCCGCCGCCACGGAACACGCCTTCCAGTTCCTGGATGATCTTGCCGTTGCCGCGCACCGGACCGTCGAGGCGCTGCAGGTTGCAGTTGACCACGAAGATCAGGTTGTCCAGGCCTTCACGGCCGGCCAGGGCGATGGCACCGAGGGTTTCCGGCTCGTCGCTTTCGCCGTCGCCGATGAAGCACCACACCTTGCGGTCGGACTTTTCGATCAGGCCACGGTTTTCCAGGTAACGCAGGAACTGCGCCTGGTAGATGGCGGCGAGCGGGCCCAGGCCCATCGACACGGTGGGGGTCTGCCAGTAGTCCGGCATCAGCCACGGGTGCGGGTAGCTCGAGAGGCCGCCGCCGTCGACTTCCATGCGGAACTTGTCGAGCTGCTGTTCGTCAATGCGGCCTTCCAGGAAGGAACGCGCATAGATGCCCGGGGCGCTGTGGCCCTGGATGAAGAGCAGGTCGCCGGGGTGGTTGTCGCTCGGGGCGCGCCAGAAGTGGTTGAAGCCCACGTCGTACAGGGTGGCACCGGAGGCGAAGCTGGCGATGTGGCCGCCGAGGTCGCCGGGCTTGCGGTTGGCGCGCACGACGGTGGCCATCGCGTTCCAGCGGATGATGGAACGAATGCGCCATTCCAGTTCGGCGTTGCCGGGGCTCTTGGCCTCCAGGTTCGGCGAAATGGTGTTCACGTACTCGGTGGTGGGAGAGAACGGCAGGTAGGCACCCGAACGACGGGTGAGTTCCACCATGCCTTCCAACAGCTGATGCGCGCGCTCAGGGCCCTCGACATCAATAACGGCCTTCAGCGACTCGATCCACTCCTGGGTTTCCACCGGGTTCGGGTCGTTGCTCAGCACATCGTTCAACCAGTTCATTAGCGCTCCCATGACCGCACGCACGCGCGCGACTTGTTTTAGATTTCTAGCCGCAAAGTGTAGCGCACCAATGGGTTTGCGATCTTCGCTACGGGTGCGTATGGAGCAAGAGCAGCCGGGCAAGCCCGGCTCTACGGGGGCGTGGCGCGCGGTTTTGGGGCGGTGTCTTGGGACAGCGCGCGACATTGTGACGCAGTGTTCCATGGGGTTTGCGGGGGTTGATTGATCCGGACGGGTTTTCGATATATCGTTAACGCACTCGAATCGATATATCGAAATGACCTGTCCGCGCGAACCTGATGTCCCTGCCCGTTCGGCCAGCGCACGCCCGCTGAGCCGGGGCGACCTGCGCCTGCTGGTGCTGGCGCTGCTGGCCGAGCAGCCGCGGCATGGCTATGAGCTCATTCAGTGCATCGCGGAGATGTTCGTGCGGGTGTACACGCCGAGCGCGGGCTCGATCTACCCGGTGCTGTCGCAGTTCGAGGCGGCGGGCTGGGTGGATGTGAGCGATGACGGTGGTCGTCGGCGCTTCCAGCTCAATGCGCTGGGCCAGGCGGAGCTTGCGGCGCAGCGCGAGGAAGTGAATGCGGCCATGCGCCGGGTTCGCGACAGCGCGCGCACGATTGCCAAGGCGAACTTGCCGATGTCGGTGCGGGAAGCGCTGCGCGAGGTGAAGCAGGCGCTGGGTTTGCACCATGCGCGGTGGTCGGATGAGAACACGGCCGTTGTGGCGCAGGCGTTGCGTGAGGCGGCGGTTCGGATTCGAGCTGGGCGTTAGTCATTTTTTTGCCGCTCCGGCGGCCTTGATACAGGTAATTCCCCCATGGCTTTGCACGAACATCAGTTGCTGCGTCATACCGTGAAGTTCCGCCCGCTGCAGGTGCTGCGCACCGAGGAGATCACCCCGAGCATGCGCCGGGTGGTGGTGGGTGGCCCGGCGTTGGAGGGCTTTGATTCGCCCGCGCCGGACGACCACGTGAAGCTGTTCTTCCCGAATGCGGCGGGCGACTTCGTGGTGCCCACGATGACCGAACACGGCCCGCGCTACCCGGAAGGCCAAGAGCCCTCCCCCGCCCGCGACTACACGCCGCGCTGGTGGGATCTGGAGGCGGGTGAGCTGGCGATCGACTTTGTCCTGCACGGCGACGGCGTGGCTTCGCGCTGGGCGGCCAATGCCCAGCCGGGCGATGCGATTGCGGTGGGTGGGCCGCGCGGCTCGCATATCACGGCGGACGACTTTGACACCTATGTGCTGATTGGTGATGAGACCGCGCTGCCGGCGATTGCGCGGTGGCTGGAGCAGTTGCCGGAGAACGCGCAGGCGCAGGTGTATGTGGAGATTCCGGAGGCGGAAGACCGCCAGGCGCTGCCGGAGGATGAGCGCATTACGGTGTGGTGGTTGGAGCGTAATGGGTTTGATGCGGCGAGCAGCACGTTGTTGGAGGACGTGTTTACGGACTTTGAGGAGCCGGACGGGGACACGTTCTATTGGATTGCGACGGAGTCACGCCGGGCCCGGATGATGCGGAAGTATCTGGAGGGGCATTTGGGGGTGCCGAAGGAGTGGATCCGGTCGAAGGGGTATTGGAAGGCGCATGCGGATGAGCATGAAGGGGATTGACCGCGCCGCGATGCCGGACGGGGGAATGTAGAGCCGGGCTTGCCCGGCTGAGCCACCGCGATGTCGGACGCAAGAAACGTAGAGCCGGGCTTGCCCGGCTGAACGACCGCGATGTCGGACAGAAGCCGGGCAAGCCCGGCTCTACGGGATCGCGCGCGATGTTTGATCCACCCGACGTGTAGCCACGCCCTACAATTCGCCCCTATGCCTGCCCTCACCTCTTCGGCCCTTGCCGACCTCATCGCGCGCCTTCAACAAGGCGACCCTTCCCTTGATGCCGCCCTGGCCGCCGCAGCCCCCAACGCCACCGTCCCGGTGCGCGAGGCGGTCTTGGCCTTGGCGCTTTCCCAGCAGGCGTTGTTGAAGGCCCAGGCCGATATGGACCTGGTGGCCGATGAACTGCGGAAGTATCAGAAGTTCGCGGCACCGGGGAAGCCGAATCTGCAGATCGTGCAGCTGCGCAAGCAGCAGGCGGCGGTGAAGCAGACGGCGCTGGTGGCGCGGCAGGGGTATGCGCAAGCCACGCATGTGTTTTTGCGCGGCACCGGGGTGGTGGTGCCGGCACGGCGCACGCCGACGGATTTCAGTGCGTTGTGGTTGGGGAAGTTGGTGGGGTGATGGTGCGCGGTGAGATCCGGGCGCGTGGCGACGCTTGGGACGCTTGGGACGCTTGGGACGCACGGATTGTGTGAGACCGGTAGGGTCGCACGACAGTCGACCGCCGATAGCGGTGCCACGCCCGGGGAGGCATGAGGGGGGATCGGAGGCGTTTGCCGGGCGGTGAGGCGTTTGCCCGGTGGGGTCCATGCGTTAAAGCGCCGATCGGGCGTTATCGGCCGTCGTCTGTCGACCGACGCTACCAAAACCAGAGCCAAAGCCAGAGCAACAGCAACAGCCAGAGCGACAGCCAAAGCGACAGCCAGAGCGACAGCCAGAGCAACAGCCAGAGCAACAGCCAGAGCGACAGCCAGAGCGACAGCCAGAGCCAAAGCAAGAGCCAAAGCAAGAGCAACAGCCAAAGCGACAGCCAAAGCCAAAGCCAAAGCCCCACCCCAAAACAAAAACGGCCCGCCAAACATGGCGGGCCGTCTTCATTTCAAACCATCAACCCTTAAGCAGCCGGCTTTTCGCCGGTGGCTTCGGTGGTGATGCGGATCTTCACTTCATCGCTGACGTTCGGGGCGTACGCGCCGACGCCGAAGTCGCTGCGCTTGATGGTGGTGGTGGCGTCGAAGCCAGCGGCCGGGACCTTGGCCATCGGGTGCTCGCCGCCGCCGTTGATGGTGACGTCCAGCACGACCGGCTTGGTGATGTCCTTGATGGTCAGGTCACCGGTGACGGTCAGCTTGTTGGTGCCGGCGGCTTCCACCTTGGTGCTCTTGAAGGTGGCGGCCGGGAATTTGGCGGCGTCGAAGAAGTCGGCGCTCTTCAGGTGTTCGTCGAACTTGGCGGTGAAGCTGTTCAGGCCGCTCAGCGGCAGCTTCACTTCGACGGTGCTCTTGGTCACGTCAGCGGAGTCGAACACCAGGGTGCCTTCGGCGTTGCCGAAGTGGGCGCTGGGGTTGGAGAAGCCGAAGTGGCTCCACTGGGCCAGCACGTCGGTGTGGGTCGGGTCGAGCTTGTAAGTGCCCGACGCGATCTGGATGGCTTCAGCCGCCGGCGCAGCGGCAGCGGCGTCAGTGGCCGGGGTGGTGGTTTCAGCAGCGGCCGGGGTGGCAGCGGCGTCGGCAGCCGGGGCGGCGGCTTCATCGGCCGGCTTGGAGCAGGCGGTGATGGCCAGGGTCAGGGCCAGCGGCAGGAGCAGTTTGCGGGTAACGGTCATGGGAGTCTCTCTCGCTAAGGGAAGGGGAAGAAAGCAACAACGCGTACAGCCCGTCCGCACAGACGGGCCGCGGTCTGGCGGTAACGCTTATTCGATGCGGGCAGCTTCGTCGAACGACAGGCGAGGCAGCCGGGGGAACAGGCCCGAAGGATCACCGTACCCCAAGTTGACCAGGAAATTCGACTTGATGGCGGTGCCCTTGAAGAAGGCCTCGTCGACCTTGGCATTGTCGAAGCCGCTCATCGGGCCGGCGTCCAGGCCCAGCGCGCGGGCGGCGAGGATGAGGTAACCGCCCTGCAGGCTGCCGTTGCGGAATGCGCCTTCGGTGCGGCCTTCACGCGGGCCGTCGAACCACGCCTTGGCGTCGGTGTGCGGGAACAGGAACGGCAGCTTCTCGTGGAAGTCTTCGTCGAAACCGATGATGACGGTGACCGGGGCGGCCAGGGTCTTGTCGTGGTTGCCTTCGGAGAGCGCCGGGGCCAGCTTGGCCTTGGCTTCCGGCGACTTCACGAACACGAAGCGCGCGGGGCTGCCGTTGGCGGCGGTGGGAGCCCACTTCAGCAGGTCGTACAGGGCGCGCAGCTGGGCGTCTTCGACAGGCTTGTCCTGGAAGGCGTTCTGGGTGCGGGCAGTACGGAACAGCTGGTCTAGCGCAGTGTCGTTAAGCACGTTGGACATGAAGCCTCCGGGATCGGTGAAGGCTCGCAGTGTAGAGTGTCGCAACAGCTGCAACACCCAGCCTGACTGAAACGAATTAATGCCACACGTGAAACAATGGACCGCGCCCTGGACGATCACTGACGGCCGCGCAGGCAATGTGCGCCAGGCGGTGGCGCTGGCCAGTGCGTTGAAGCTGGGCGCGCACCGACCGCTGGTGCTGGAGCCGCGTGCGCCGTGGAAGTGGGCGGCACCGCGTTGGTTGCCGGGGATGGCTGACGGTTTTGGACCGGGGTTGGCGGCGTTGGTGGCGAATCCGCCGGAACTGGCCGTTGGCTGTGGCCGACAGGCGGCGGGGGCGCTGCGTGCGTTGCGCGCGCGTGGTTCGATCGTGGTGCAGATTCTGGACCCGCGTGTTTCGCCCCGGCATTGGGACCTGGTGGTGGTGCCGGAACACGATCGCCTGCGCGGCGAGAACGTGCTGACCCTGCTGGGCAGTTTGAACCCGGTGAATGACGATTGGCTGGCCTTGGGGCGTGCGGCGTTTGCGGAGTTCGGCGCGCTGCCGGGGCCGCGTACGGCTTTGCTGGTAGGCGGGCCGACCGCGCATGCGCCGTGGAACGAGCCGGACATGGCGCGGGTGTTCCAGCAGGTGGCGTCGCAGGTGCGGGCTGAGGGTGGCAGTGTGTTGGCGACGACCTCGCGGCGCACGCCGCCGGCGTTGGTGGGGGCGCTGCGCAGTGCGTTTGCCGGCTTGCCGCAGGTGATCTGGGGCGACGGGGGCGACGGGGTGAACCCGTATGCCGGGTTGCTGGGCTGGGCACACCGGGTGGTGGTGTCGCCGGATTCGGTGAATCTGTTGTCCGAGGCGTGTGCGACCCGGGTGCCGGTGTGTGTGGCGCTGGGGGAGCAGGCGCAGGGAAGGATGGTGGTGTTCCAGCAGGCGCTGCGGGAACGCGGGCGGTTGCAGGAACGGTGGTTGGAGTGGGGGGTTGAGGGGGATGTGGTGCCGCTGCGGGAGACCGGGCGGGTGGCGAAGCAGGTGTTGGAGCGGTTGGCGGGGTGACGCACCGCAATGCCGGACCCAACCGACACGTAGAGCCGGGCTTGCCCGGCTGAACCACCGCGATGCCCGTCACAACCGACACGTAGAGCCGGGCTTGCCCGGCTGAACCACCGCGATGCCCGTCACAACCGACACGTAGAGCCACGCCCTGCGTGGCTGCGCGATGCCCAAACAGGTTCGAGGGCTGCCGCAGGCGGGTAAGATGTCCGGACGAGAAGATGGAACCTCGGTGCAACTACATGGAGACGCAACAATGCGCAGTGTTTTGATTTCCGCAGTACTGGCTTCGGCCTTGATTGCAGCTCCGGTACAGGCGGAGACGCACGACCTGAGCGACAAGGCCATGAGCTACGCCGCCATTGGCTCGTTCGTGACCCTGTACGTGGTGACCTCGCCAGTCTGGCTCACGTCGGCAGCCGTCGATAAACTCTCCGCACGTTCGAAGGCCAACGGCAAAAAGACGGCTGGCAAAGCTGGCCGCCTGCCACCGCTGACGGTGGAGAAGGTGGAAACCCAGGCCGACGGCGCAGTGGAAGTGACACTGAAGAACCCGGAAGCCGCGGAAGACCTGGCGGTCGTGCAGTGGCCAGCACGCGACGACAGCCCGGGCAAGGCGTTGAAAGTGGGCGACGTACTCGACTTCACCCCGACCGATGTCGGCGCGGGCTGGATGGTCGCCAACGCACAGGGAGAGACCCTGGCATTCATGCCGACCGACGATGCAGCGAAGAGCCAGATGAGTGAGGCGTACTGAGGCGACTCAGGAGGGGTGACATGGAACGTTGGTTGATCTTTCTGCTGTTGTTAGTGCCAGGCACCGCCATGGCCGCGCGCGAATGCGTGCCTCGCTACCCCACCCCGGCCTCCATGGCGGCGATGTTCGACGTGGCGCAGGCCACGGCCGAATCCCTGGACGCGCTGGAAGGCGTGGACGTGGCGCTGGTGGCACGCGGTGGCCAGGACCTGAGCAAATACGGGCTTCGCCACAGCCATGTGGCCTTCGCAGTGCGCGAGGCCGACGGCCAGTGGCGCACGCTGCACCTGCTGAACGAGTGCAAGGGCGCGACCTCGCGGCTGTTCCGCGAGGGATTGAGCAACTTCATCGGCGAAACCGGGTCGCATACAGACATCCGCGTAGGGGTGCCCTCCCCTGCACTGCGTGATGCCCTGAAGGCACTGCTGGGTGGCGACGGCGCGGCCGCCAAGGCGCTGCACGAACCGCGCTACAGCGTGGTGGCGTACCCGTTCTCGGTGGAGTACCAGAACTCCAACCAGTGGGTGCTGGAGGTTCTGGTGGCCGCGATGCAGCAGGCAGAGGGTCGCACGGTGAGCCGGCGCGCGCAGGCGCAAAGCTGGTTGAAGGCGTACGAGTACAAGCCCAGCGTACTGCACATCGGGGTGGGCAAGCGCCTGGGTGCACGGTTCTTTTCGGCCAATGCGGCCACCACCGACCACCCTGCCAGCGAACGTATTTCCGGTGACTACTCCGTGGTCACAGTGGAGTCGATATTTGATTTCCTGCAGCAGCAGAAGATGCTGGTGCAGGAGATGAGCGTGGCGCACGTGCCGGTAGCCGGCATGGCGGCCCCGCAACCTTGAAACACTCGAACAGGGAGACGCAATCATGCGCAGTTCTTTTATTTCCGCGGCACTGGCCACGCTGCTGGTGGCGGCACCTGTACAAGGGCAGGAAAGACTCAGCGAAGGTGTTGTGAGTTCGGTGGGGATCGGCGCTTACATGGTTGTGTCACTGGTGACCGCCCCGATTTGGATGGCCTCCGGTGCCGCAATGATGGCGAGTGACAAATCGAGCGACGGCAACACTGGCAAGAAGACCGCAGGCAAAGCGGGCAAGCTGCCGCCCCTTACGGTGGAGAAGGTGGACACCAAGGCTGACGGAGCTGTTGAGGTGGCGCTCAAGAACCCGGAGTCGCCGGAAGATCTGGCGGTGATCCAGTGGCCGGCCCGCGAGAACAACCCGGGCAAGACGTTGAAGGTGGGGGATGTGTTGGCTCTGACCCCGACCGAAGCCGGTGCCGGTTGGTTGGTAGCCAATGCGCAGGGGGAGACCTTGGCGTTCATGCCGACGGCTGATGCGGTCAAGAACCAGATGAGTGAGGCGTACTGATGCGGGGTGCCGGTGTGTTCGCGCTGTTGGCCACAGTGCTGCTGATGGCACCTGCGCAGGCGCGGAACATGTGGAGCGAGCGGGCGGTAAGCGCGACGCTGGTGGGCTCCGGAAGGAGTCTGTATGTGATCACCTCGCCCATCTGGCTGACCTCGGCGGGGTACATGACCTTGATTGGCGCTTCCAACCATTCGGGTGGCGGCGGGAGGATCGCCGGCAAGGCCGGTCCCCTGCCGCCGCTGACGGTGGCGAAGGTAGACACCCTGGCCAATGGGGTCATTGAGGTGGCGCTTCAGAATCCTGACGCGCCGGAGGAGCTGGCGCTGGTGCAGTGGCCGGTGCGTGATGACAACCCGGCCAAGGATCTGAAGGTGGGGGATGTATTGGATTTCACCCCGACCGAGGTGGGGGCCGGGTGGGTGGTGGCCAATGCCAAGGGTGAATTGCTGGCGTTCATGCCGACGCAGGATGCGGCTAAGCATCATTTGAGCGAAGTGTATTGAGGCGAGCAGGACACCTGCGTCATTGATCTGCGTGAGCGTCAGTGGCTGATCGCTGACGGGAAGATGGTTTTTCCATCCATACAATCGGCGTCCTTAGGACGCCGATTGTATGGATGGACCTGTCCGCCGCCCGCGCGTTCAATGAAATCCCTTTGTTTCCAATGGGTTTCCGCCTCCCTGTGCTGTCGCTTGTGCCGCCTACAATCCCTGTCCTGAGGACAGGGATTGTATTGGCGAGCTACCGGCTAACGGTGGCGTTCACCTCGGTGGGGTCCATGCGTTAAAGGGCCGATCGGGCGTTATCGGCAGGCGTCTTGCGACCGCCTCTACCGGGGCATGCATTGCGGGGCGTTCGACCATTCCGCCCGTGCCCGTGATGCGTGATGCGTGATGCGGAACGCACGGATGCCTGTGATGCACGGGACACGTGGGATGCACGGGATACCTGCCCGGTAGGGTCGGACGACAGTCGACCGCCGGTAACGGTGCAGCGCCCGGGGACGCATGACCGGGGATCGGAGAGGTTTGCCCGGTGGGGTCCATGCGTTAACGCGCCGATCGGGCGTTATCGGCAGGCGTCTTGCGACCGCCTCTACCAGCGCCGCATCCAGCCCTGTCGCGTGCGATGGGGGATAATGCGCGCCCTTCCCTGCCCTGCCCCTGTTCGCCATGTCCGCGCGCCCCGCTGTTGTGTTTGCCCCTTTGACCGTCCGCAGCCTGCTGCTGGCGGTGTTGGCGATGGGCGCGGTGGTGCTGCTGTCGAATGTGCTGGTGCAGTTTCCGATCAATGACTGGCTGACCTGGGGGGCGTTCAGCTACCCGGTGGCGTTTCTGGTCAGCAACCTGATCAACCGGCGCTTCGGGCCGGCGGCGGCGCGGCGGGTGGCGTGGGCGGGGTTTGCGCTGGCTGTGGTGCTTTCGGTGTGGATTGCCACGCCGCGTATTGCGGTGGCGTCGTGCGTGGCGTTCATTGCGGCGCAGTTGTTGGATATCACCGTGTTTGATCGGTTGCGCCAGGGGAATTGGTGGCGTGCGCCGATGGTGGCGACGACGTGTAGTGCAACGTTGGATACGTGCATTTTCTGGAGCATCGCGTTCGCAGGATCGAGTCTGCCGTGGGTGAGTTGGGCGGCAGGGGATCTGGCGGTGAAGTTGGGGATCGGGGTGTTTTTGTTGGCGCCGTTCCGGGCGTTGTTGTGGAAGATGGCGCCTCGGGTGGGGTGAGGCGTTTGCCCGGTGGGGTCCATGCGTTAAAGCGCCGATGAGTGTTATCGGCGGTCGACTGTCGTCCGACCCTACCGGTCCGACATCGCGGCGAATTCAAGGCCGGAGGCGTTGCAGGCTGCGGTGATGGTGCGTTGCGCTTCCTCAAGTGCTGGCGTGGGCACTGCCATGCGTGGCCTGCGGTCCAACGTGCAGGCCAATCCCACGTCCAATAGCGCTGCATGTGCTTCATGCAATCCGTCGCGCGTTCCGCCGGGCAACCACGCAATCTCCGCGAGCGCATCGATCAGGCTCGGGGTATCACGCGGCTCCAGCACCTGCGGGTGTTCGGCGGCGCTGGCGAGGACGCCGGTCTGGAGCAGGAACTCCAGGTCCACTACCCCACCCGGGCCCTGCTTCAAATCGAGCCGCCCGGCGTCGCTGCGGTCGAGTTCGGTGCGCATGCGCGTGCGCATCTTCAGCACGTCGGCGAACAGCACGTCATGGTCCCGCACGCGGCCGAGGGTCTGTGCGCGTACGCGTTCGAAATCGGCGAGTAGGCTTTCGTCGCCGGCGATGCCGCGCGCGCGAACGAGGGCCTGGTGTTCCCAGGTCCAGGCGCGTTCGCGCTGGTATTCGGTGTAGCTGGCCAGCGAGGACACCAGCGCGCCCTTGCCGCCGTCCGGGCGCAGGCGCACGTCGATGTCGTACAGGCGGCCGGCGGCGGTGACGGCGCTGAGCAGGGCCATCACCTTCTGGGCGAGGCGGGCGTACCAGCGGCCGGGGTCGAGCGGGCGCTTGCCGTCGCTGCTGTCCTGGTCGCTGGGATGATCGTGCAGGAACACGAGGTCGAGATCCGAACCGAAACCGAGCTCCAGACCACCGAGGCTGCCGTAGCCGATGATGGCGAAGCGGCCGCCGGGAATCACGCCGTGCGCCTGCTGCATGTCGGCCTCGGCCATCTGCAGCGCGGTGACGACTACGGCCTGCGCGAGCTGGGCGAGCTGGCGGGTGCTGTCGACGGCGCGCTGGCGGCCGTCGAGGGCGGCCAGGGCCATGCGGAAGCTGAGCGCGAGGCGGGTTTCGTTGAGCAGGCGCAGCGCGGCCTCGGGGTCGTCCACGTTGAGCGCGGCGTTGCACTCGGCCTGCATGGCGGCTTCGTCGGGCATCGGGCCGGAGACGCGGATGTCGAGCAGTTCGTCCAGCAGCAGCGGATAGGCGGCGAGGCGCTCGGCGAGCAGCGCGCTGCGGGCGAGCACGTCGACAAGGCGGGCGAGCGCGCTGGGTTGTTCGTCGAGCAGGGCGAGGTAGCTGGTGCGGCGCAGGATGGCCTGCAGCAGGCCGAGCACGCGCTTGAGTGCGGCATCGGGCTGCGGCGAGCGGGTGGCGGCGTGCAGCAGCGCGGGCAGCACGCGGTCCAGGCGCGCACGCGCGGCGTCGGAGAGCGACTTCACGCCGAGGGACTGGGCGAAGTCACGCAGCGACTGGTCGGCACCGTGGGCGTCGCTGAAGCCGGCGTCGGCCAGTACCTCGGCGCTCCCGCCTTCGGGCAGGCCGCGCCAGTAGTTGGACAGCGCATCAGGCGCGGCCTGGCCGGCGCGTGGGGCGAGCAGTGCGCCAAATTCGGTGCTGACCCGGCTGCGCTGCACATCGAGCGCGGCAACCAGGGCGTCCCAATCTTCGTACCCCAGCGTGCAGGCCAGGCGCAGGCGGTCGGTGGGGTCGCTGGGCAGCGCGTGGGTCTGCGCGTCACGCAGCATCTGCAGGCGGTTTTCCAGCCGGCGCAGGAAGTCGTAGGCGTGCAGCAGGTCGGCCCCGTCCTGCGGGTCCATCTGCCCGCAGGCGACGAGGGCGGGCAGCGCGTACAGCAGGCGGCGCTCGCGCAGGGTGGCTTCGCGGCCGCCACGGATGAGTTGCAGGGCCTGGGTGAGGAACTCGATCTCGCGGATGCCACCGGGTCCGCGTTTGATGTCGTCAAACATCTCCTTGCGGGCGACTTCGGCGGTGATGGCGGCCTTCATTTCACGCAGGCCGTCGAGCGCGGTGAAGTCGAGGTAGCGGCGATAGACGAACGGGCGCAGGGTCTGCAGCCAGGCTTCGCCGGCGGCGATGTCACCAGCGACAGCGCGGGCCTTGAGCCAGGCGTAGCGCTCCCAGTCGCGGCCTTCGCGCTGGAAGTAGTTGTCCATGCCGGCGAAGGAAAGCGCGACGCGGCCGGCATTGCCGAACGGGCGCAGGCGCAGGTCGACGCGGTGGCTGAAGCCGTCGACGGTGGTGTCGTCGAGCAGGCGCGCGAGACGCTGGCCGAGGCGGGCGAAGTATTCCTCGGCGGCAAGCGGGCGCGGGCCGTCGGATTCGCCGCCCTGCGGGTAGGCGTAGACGAGGTCGACGTCGGAGCTGAAGTTGAGTTCGCCTCCGCCGAGCTTGCCCAGGCCGAACACCACCAGGCGCTGGAGGCTGCCGTCGGCGCTGGCGCGGACGACGCCATGGCGGGTGGCGAATTCCTGTTCCAGCGCGGTGAGGGCGAGACCGAGGCAGTCTTCGGCCAGGGCGGTGGCACCGCGCAGGGTGGCGGGCACGTCGTCGAGGCCATTCAGGTCACGCCAGATGAGGCGGGTGGAGGCGGCGGTGCGGTAGCGACGCAAACGGACCGGCCAGTCGCTGGGGTGCTCGGGTTCGAGTTCCGGGAGCGGGATCGGCGGGCAGTCGTTTTGGGTCAATTGCGACAGCAGTGCGGGCTGGCGGCACAGGGTGTCGATGGCGAAGTCGCTGGCGAGGGCGAGTTCACGCAGCTGGTCGAGGACGGCTTCGGTGGGGGGCCAGTGGGGGCTGTCGGCCAGGCTGAGGGCCAGGCGCGCCAAGGCGCGGTCTACCAGGGGGACGAGGGCGGCGGGAACGGCGTTGGCGGGGATTGGCATATGCCGATTATGACCGCGGGCCGCGCGCCCGGGGCGGCATGGCGTTTGACGCGAATGGGGACGTCAGGTGGGCCGTAGAGCCACGCCCTGCGTGGCTGGGGTGCCGGATTCGCGCGGTTACGGTCGATACGCGCGATGACGGTGGGTCGAAGCCACGCAGGGCGTGGCT
>NZ_JASCOZ010000269.1 GCF_029960115.1 Stenotrophomonas sp. PS02289 | reverse complement strand
GATCAGATGATCCGCGCCCGGGGTGCCGCCAAGGGGAGAGAGGACCTGGCGGCACCGTTGCCTCGTTCGGTGTGTGCCGACCAACGGTCGGCACCTACCGGTATTGCGTCGATCAGTACTTCAGGTTCTGCGACCAGTAGGTCTCGACCTGCTTCACCAGCGAGTCCGGCAGCGGCACGTAGTCGAGCTGCTTGGCCTGCGCGTCGCCGTTCTTGTAGATCCAGCGGAAGAACTCCTGGGTGGCCTTGGCGCCGGCGGCGTTCTTCGGCTGCTTCTGGACCAGGATGAAGTTGGTCGCGGTGATCGGCCACGCCTGCTCGCCCGGGGCGTTGGTCATGACCAGGTAGAAGTCCTTGGCATTGGCCCAGTCGGCGCTGGCGGCGGCTGCGGAGAAGGACTCGTCGCTCGGCTGCACGATCTTGCCGGCGGCGTTCTTCATGGCGGTGTAGGCCAGCTTGTTCTGCAGGGCGTAGGACAGTTCGACGTAGCCGATGCCGCCCTTGATCTGCTTCACGTAAGCGGCAACGCCTTCGTTGCCCTTGCCGCCGATACCGGCCGGCCACTGCACGGAGGTGCCTTCACCGACCTTGCTCTTCCACTCCGGGTTGACCTTGGAGAGGTAGTTGACGAAGTTGAAGGTGGTGCCCGAACCGTCCGAACGGTGGACGATGGTGATCTTCTGCGACGGCAGGGTCAGGCCCGGGTTCAGCGCGGCGATGGCCGGGTCGTTCCAGGTCTTGACCTTGCCCAGGAAGATGTTGCCCAGGGTGGTGCCGTCCAGCTTCAGTGCGCCCGGCGCGACGCCCGGGACGTTGACCACTGGGACCACGCCGCCGATCACCGACGGGAACTGGGCCAGGCCGGCCGTGGCCAGCTCTTCCGGCTTCAGCGGGGCGTCGGACGAACCGAAGTCGACCGTCTTGGCCTTGATCTGGGCGATGCCGCCACCCGAACCGATGGACTGGTAATTGACCTTCTTGCCGGTGGCGGCGTTGTAATCGGCCGACCACTTGGACATGACCGGATAAATGAACGATGCGCCGGCGCCGGTGACATCGGCAGCGTTGGCGGCAAACACGGACGACGCGGCGATAACGGCAACGGCAACGCGCGACTTGAAGGCGTGGATCACGGGGTGGCTCCTGGGATGGATGACGGTGCGGGGTTTCCCGCCCGGCGCTCATTCCATAACGATCTCGTGACAGCGCAGCGACTGTCATATGACGTAACCGTGACACCGCAGATGTGCCGGTAGAGGGAGGCAATGGAAAACGCAAAAAGGGCGCAGCCGAAGCTGCGCCCTTTCATGACAACCAACGACCAATACTTACCAGAAGAACTGCAGACGCGCTTCCAGGATGTTCGGGTCGTCATTGACGAACGAACGGCTGGCCGAGCTGTACTTCTTGCTGTCGACCATCACGTAGTTCAGCATGAACTTGGTGTTGGAACGCCAGTAGTAGTTCACGCCCACGGTCCAGATGTCCATCTTGCCGCCGAGCACGCCGTCGACGATCGGTGCAGCGCCGGCCACGGGGTTGGCGCGCAGGCCACCATCGTCCAGGTTCATCGAGTCGTAACGCGCGCCTAGCTGCCACATGCCACGGCCCGGCTCGTCCGGCAGGCCGGTGCTCGGCACGCCGCTCTTGTAGCCCCAGGTTTCGCCGGTGATGTTCCACACGCCGCTGACGTAGAAGCCGTCGCTGGTGTAGTTGTCGCGCGTCATGCGCTTGGCCTTGCTGGTGTAGTACTCGGCCTGGGCCTTGAACGGACCGCCGATGTACATCGCTTCCGCACCCAGGGTGCTGACCTTGTCGGTGTCGGTCATGTTGCCGCTGTCGACCAGACGCGCGGTGGCGAGGTCGGCGTTCGGACGGGCACGCACGCGCAGGGTGTCGGCGTCGGTGTCGTAGTCGACATAGCTCAGGCCGAAGTGCAGGACCTGACCCTTTTCGTTGATCGGAGCCCAGGTACCACGTGCGCCGTAGCCGCTGCCGTGGGCCAGGTTGCGGGTCAGCTCGCGGCCGAAGGCGGCAGCGGTGATCGACCAGTTGTTGTCACCGTAGCTGTAGGCACCACCCAGGCGACGGGCGACGGCGTAGGTGTTGGTGACCGCAGCCTTGGAGATGAAGTCGTTGTTCTTGGTGCTGGACAGTTCTTCCAGGCTGTTGGGCTGCTTGAACTGGCCGGCCTGGATGAAGTGGTTGGAGTTGCCGCCCAGCTTGTACTTGACGTTGGTGTCGAGGAACTTGTCGGCCTTGGCGTCATAACCGACCACCCATTCCAGGTTGCCCGGGCCCTTGCCCTTGAGCACCAGTTCGGCGCGGCGCAGTTCGAACTCGCTGTCCTTGCCGTTAGCTGCGTCGCCGCCGTTGAGGTCGGTCACATCGTTGTCGAACCAGTTGCCGTCGGCCTGGACCAGGCCTTCAAACGTGATCTCCGAGCCACCGATCACGTCGATGGCCACTTCGGCGTGAGCGGCCGGCACGTAAAGCGCAGCGACCACGGCCGCAGTGAGGAGTTGGCGATGCAGTTTCATGGAGAGGAGCCTTGCAGGCAGGTGGGAAGATGCTGCGCAGGCTAGATCGTGAAGATTGCGTAAATGTGACAGTTCCAGACAATACGGCACCGGCACGGAGTCAGGCCCCGTCAGGGGCTGACATTGATGCCAGAGCCAGATGACTGCGCGATTGCGCGCAGATGGCAGTCACGCCGCCGCGTTCAGGCGGCGGTTTTCTGCTTGAAGCGGCACAGGTCGCGGATCACGCACTGCGGGCAGTCCGGCTTGCGCGCCTTGCACACATAGCGACCGTGCAGGATCAGCCAGTGATGGGCGTCGAGCAGAAACTCGCGCGGAATGACCCTCACCAGCAGGTCTTCCACCGCGCGCACGTCCTTGCCCGGGGCCAAGCCGGTGCGGTTGGCGACCCGGAAGATGTGGGTGTCCACCGCCATCACCGGTTCGCCGAACGCGGTATTGAGCACCACGTTGGCCGTCTTGCGCCCGACGCCGGGCAGGGCTTCCAGCGCGGCGCGGTCGCGTGGCACTTCGCCGCCGTGCTGTTCGATCAACAACCGGCAGGTGGCGATGACGTTCTTCGCCTTGGCGTTGAACAGTCCGATGGTGGCGATGTATTTCTTCAGCCCATCCTCGCCGAGCGCAAGCATCGCCTGCGGGGTGTTGGCGACCGGGAACAGGTTGCGGGTGGCTTTGTTCACGCCAACGTCGGTGGCCTGCGCGGACAGCGCAACGGCGACCAGCAGTTCAAACGGCGAGCTGTATTCCAGTTCGGTCTTCGGGTGCGGGTTGAGTTCGCGCAGGCGGGTGAACATCTCCACCACGTCGGCTTTGGGCATGCGTGCGCTGCGCGGGGCAGCCTGGGTGACGGGGGGCATCAGGACGGGTTTCCGGCAGCCTTGGCTTTGGCGCGCGCCAGAATGGCAGCGGCGGCCGCCGGCAGGGCGGGTTTGAGGTCGGGGGAGGGGGCCGGCGGCGCGCGGCGGGCGTCGCGTTCAGCGGCCCGACGGGCCAGCCGCACGGCGCGCTGGCGGTAGC
>NZ_JASCOZ010000268.1 GCF_029960115.1 Stenotrophomonas sp. PS02289 | reverse complement strand
GCTTCAGCGTCATCGGGATTCCTTGGAGGACCGAGGGCCGGCCAACGGCCGGCGCTACCGGAGAGGTCGGTTGCGATCGAGCGCAACCGGCTGCTTACTTGGGGGGCGGCGGGGCGAGCACGCTGCGGTCGCCGTTGTGTTCGGGCGGGCTGACCACACCGGCCATTTCCATGGCCTCGATCAGGCGCGCGGCGCGGTTGTAACCGATCTTCAGGCGGCGCTGCACACCGGAAATGGACGCCCGGCGGGTTTCGGTCACGATGCGCAGGGCCTCGTCGTAGAGCGGGTCGGATTCATCACCCGCACCGGCGCTGGCTTCGGGCAGGCCGCCGGGGCCGACCACCACGCCATCGCCCATGACCTGCACTTCGTCCAGCACACCGCTGATGTAGTCGGCGGGGCCACTGGCCTTGAGATGCTCCACCACGCGGTGCACTTCTTCGTCGGAAACGAACGCGCCGTGCACACGATCCGGCAGCGCGGTACCCGGCGGCAGGTACAGCATGTCGCCGTGGCCGAGCAGGGTTTCCGCGCCCGACTGGTCGAGGATGGTGCGTGAGTCGATCTTCGAGCTGACCTGGAAGCCGATACGGGTCGGAATATTGGCCTTGATCAGGCCGGTAATCACGTCCACCGACGGACGCTGGGTGGCCAGGATCAGGTGGATGCCGGCGGCGCGCGCCTTCTGTGCGAGGCGGGCGATCAGTTCTTCGACCTTCTTGCCGACGATCATCATCATGTCGGCGAATTCGTCGATGAAGATGACAATGAACGGCAAGGCTTCGAGCGGGCGCGGGGCTTCGCCCAGCTCCGGATTGGGCTTGAACAACGGGTCCATCAACGGCTGACCCGCGTCTTCGGCGTCCTTCACCTTCTTGTTGAAGCCGGCCAGGTTACGCACGCCGACGGCGCTCATCAGCTTGTAGCGGCGCTCCATTTCCGCCACGCACCAGCGCAGACCGTTGGCGGCCTCCTTCATGTCGGTGACGACCGGGGCCAGCAGATGCGGAATGCCCTGGTAGACGCTGAGCTCCAGCATCTTCGGGTCGATCATCAGCATCCGCAGGTCTTTCGGCGAGGCTTTGTACAGCAGGCTCAGCACCATCGCGTTGACCGCCACCGACTTGCCCGAGCCGGTGGTACCGGCGACCAGCAGGTGCGGCATGCGCGCCAGGTCGGCCACGGTCGGGCGCCCGGCAATGTCCTTGCCCAGGGCCAGGGTCAGCACGCTGGCCGACTTGTCGTACTCCTTCGAGCGCAGCAGTTCGGACAGGTAGATCATTTCGCGGGTGACGTTGGGGATCTCCAGACCCACCACCGACTTGCCCGGGATCACATCGACCACACGCACCGACTTCACCGACAGGCCGCGGGCGATGTCCTTGTCCAGCGAGCTGATCTGGCTGACCTTCACGCCGGGAGCCGGCTCGATCTCGAAACGGGTGATCACCGGACCCGGGTAGGCCCCGACCACCTGCGCCTCGATCCGGAAGTCCTTCAGCTTGAACTCGATCTGGCGCGACAGGGTTTCCAGGGTTTCCTCGTCATAGCCCTTGGGCTGCGGCTTGGGATCGTCCAGCAGCGCCAGCGGCGGCAGGTCCGAACCGTCGCCATTGACGCCGCGGAACATCGGAATCTGGGTTTCGCGCTTGGCGCGGTCGCTCTTCTCCAGCACCGGCTCGGGGCGCGGCTCGATCTTGACCGGCTCACGCTTGGCGCGGACTTCGGCGTCGACCTTGCGCACTTCCTGGCGTTCCACGCGCATGGCGCGGGTCTGCTGCCACTCGCTGGCCTGTTCCTTTTTGCGGTCCAGCAGCGGCGGAATGGCCAGGATCGCCCGGCCGATTTTTTCCATCACGGCAAACCACGACAGGCCGGTGGCCAGGGTGATCGAGGCCAGCAGCAGCACCAGTACGAACAGGTTCGCGCCCAAGGCACCAAAGCCGGCGCTCAGCGAGTTGCCGACCAGCCGGCCCAGAATGCCGCCCGCATGGCCGACGTCACCGGTGAACAGGCGCACGTGCAGGAAGCCGGTACCGGCGATCAGGAAGCCCACCAGCCCGAC
Organism: Stenotrophomonas sp. PS02289; assembly: GCF_029960115.1. Taxonomy (GTDB): domain Bacteria; phylum Pseudomonadota; class Gammaproteobacteria; order Xanthomonadales; family Xanthomonadaceae; genus Stenotrophomonas. Next base: position 1,675 of record NZ_JASCOZ010000268.1, on the reverse strand, counting down.
CAGCCGCAGCGCCGGGTCCAGGTCATGCTCGGAGGTGTTCTCGCGCTTGAGCCCGAACATCGCAAACCAGGCCAGCGCGCCCAGCACGATCGGGAGCACGAAGGCCATGTAGCCAAACAGCTGCAGCAGTACGTCGGCGACCCAGGCCCCGACCCGACCGCCCATGTTGTGGATGGGCGCGACCACGCTGCCGGTGTGCGACCAGCCCGGGTCGGACGCCGAGTAGGTGAACAGACTGGCGACCAGATACAGCAGCGCTGGGGCGATGGCGATCAGCCCCAGGTCGCGCCACAGGCGCTGGCGGCGCGGATTCTCCGCTGCCGGCGCAGGCGCAGGCGCAGCCCAGCGCGAAGACGCCTTGCTGTCAGTTGACTTGGATCGCTCCGGGACCTGTTTCGCCACCTTAGACCAGACCTTGGGAATGCACTGTTAGTGCTTGATAATAAACGACTGCGGCTCAATTTTCAGGTTGCCGCGTTCTACCGGTCGCCTTGAATCGCCCCGCCTGTGCCGCCACTCTATGGCGTGAACATGGGCACCGGCAATCGCTGTCGGCACCCCGCCCCACCCTTCTCTACGCGAGTCTACATGAGCAATTCCAAGCCTTCCCGTCATCAGAAGCTGGTCATCCTGGGTTCCGGCCCGGCCGGCTGGACCGCCGCCGTGTACGCCGCCCGTGCCAACCTGAAGCCGGTGGTCATCACCGGCCTGCAGCAGGGCGGCCAGCTGATGACGACCACCGAAGTGGACAACTGGCCGGGCGACGCCCACGGCCTGATGGGCCCGGACCTGATGACCCGCATGCAGGCACACGCCGAGCGCTTCGAGACCGAGGTCATCTTCGACCACATCCATACCGCCGACCTGTCCCAGCGCCCGTTCCGCCTGATCGGCGACAGCGCCGAGTACACCTGTGACGCCCTGATCGTCGCCACCGGCGCGACCGCCAAGTATCTGGGCATCCCCACTGAGGAAACCTTCAAGGGCCGCGGCGTGTCCGCCTGCGCCACCTGCGACGGCTTCTTCTACCGTGACCAGGACGTGGTCGTGGTCGGCGGCGGCAACACCGCCGTGGAAGAGGCGCTGTACCTGTCCAACATCGCCCGCAAGGTCTACCTGGTGCACCGCCGTGACACCTTGAAGGCGGAAAAGATCATGCAGGACAAGCTGTTCGCCAAGGTCGCCGCCGGCAAGATCGAGACCGTGTGGCACCACACCGTGGACGAAGTGCTCGGCGACGAGGCCGGGGTGACCGGCGTCCGGGTCAAGTCGACCCAGGACGGCAGCACCCGCGACATCTCCGCGCACGGCTTCTTCGTGGCCATCGGCCACCACCCCAACACCGCCCTGTTCGACGGCCAGCTGGCAATGAACAACGGCTATCTGGAGATCCGCTCGGGCCTGGGCGGCAACGCCACCCAGACCTCGGTGGAAGGTGTGTTCGCCGCAGGCGACGTGGCTGACCAGCACTACCGCCAGGCGATCACCTCGGCCGGCTTCGGCTGCATGGCCGCACTGGACGCCGAGCGTTACCTCGACGCCAAGGGCGCCCTGGCCTGATACCGACCTCCGGCGCGCGGTAACGCGCGCCGGGGGCTGCTGCGCCCGGGCTGAAAGCCGCCTAGCTCGGACCCCCCCCATTCGTAAGCCTTGCCCCCCCCAGGTTGGCTGCAGG
>NZ_JASCOZ010000267.1 GCF_029960115.1 Stenotrophomonas sp. PS02289 | reverse complement strand
TGGATGTGCCGCCCGAGCCAAACGGGAGATTTAAGGCGTGTCCCGTACCCCCCACCCGCCGGCCCCAGGCACGTAGATCGGCAGCCGAGGGCTGTTCGCCAAAAACCAACAGCAGCCGGGCAGAGCCCGGCTCTACGGATTGCGTCCATCGCAGCCCCGTCGACATTGTTAAATTCTTGTAATTAGAATGCGAACGATTTACATTTGCGTTCCGTTGTGCCCTCCCCTTGGGTTTCCAGAGACGTTCGCATGTCCTTACGTGTTGCTTCGCCCCGCTCTTTCCGTCGCGCCCCGCTGGGCGTTGCCCTGCTGGCCGCCCTGGCCGTCGCCGCCCCGTCCGTTGCGCTGGCCAACACCGCTGTCGCCGATGCTGCCGATGCCAAGACCCTTGACCAGGTCAACGTGGTCGGGACCCAGGCCAGCCCGTCCAGCACCACCCGCCTGCCGATCACCCTGCAGGAAACCCCGCAGTCCACCAGCGTGATCGGCATTGGCCGGCTGCAGGACGAAGCGCTGTTCTCGATCAACGACGTCATGCGCAATGTCACCGGCGTCAGCGTGTCGTTCTACGACACCCAGCGTCCGCTGTACTACGCGCGTGGCTTCACCATCACCGACTTCCAGGTTGATGGCCTGCCGACCTACAGCGGCTCCACCAACCAGGAGTACGACACCGCCTTCTATGACCGCGTCGAGGTCATCCGCGGCGCCAACGGCCTGCTCAGCGGTGCCGGCATTCCTTCGGCCACGGTCAATCTGCTGCGCAAGCGCCCGGGCAAGGAGTTCGATGCCTCGGTCTCGGTCAGCGCCGGCAGCTGGGACTTCCGCCGCATGGAAGCCGACGTCAACGCGCCGCTGACCAGCGACGGTCGCTTCCGCAGCCGCGTGGTCGCCGCCTACACCGACCGCGACCTGTATTACGACCGCTACAAGGAAGACAAGATGGCCGGCATGGCCGTGCTGGAAGGTGACATCACCGACTCGACCACCGTCACCGTCGGCTACCAGCGCCAGGACAACAACCCGGTCGGCTCGACCTGGGGCACCGTGCCGTTCTTCAACAGCGACGGTACCTTCGCCCACCTGCCGCGCGAAACCAACATGGCTCCGAAGTGGAGCTACTGGCAGCGCGAAACCAGTACCGTCTTCAGCAACCTGGAACAGCGCTTCGGCGAGGACTGGCTGCTGAAGCTCAACACCGCCTATACCCGCGGCAATGTGCAGAACGTGCGCGTGTACGGCAGCGGCTACCCGGATCCGGTCACCGGTTCGGGGATGTACCTGCTGGCCGGTGCCGGCGACGCCGAAGACACCCGCAAGGGCGCGGACCTCTACCTGTCAGGCAAATTCCCGGCGTTCGGCCGCGAGCACGATGTGGTGATCGGCGGCAGCTACAACAACCTGGAAGCCACCACCTGGACGCTGACCTCGGTGGCCAACTGGCGCTACAACATCCCCAACATCTACACCTGGGACGGCGACATTCCCGAACTCACCGCAAGCCGCACCGGTGCGCGCCGCATCGCGCACACCAAGCAGAGTGGCGTGTACGCCTCGACCCGCCTGCGCCTGGCCGATCCGCTGTCGCTGATCGCCGGTGCGCGCCTGAGCCGCTGGGAAACCCTGAGCCGCAGCTACAACGCCGCCGGCGCGTACACGGGCACCAGCGGTGCCTACAAGGTCACCGACGAGGTCACCCCGTACGTCGGCCTGGTCTACGACATCGTGCCGGACTTCTCGGTGTACGCCAGCTACACCGAAATCTTCAATCCGCAGAACTACAAGGACCGCAACGAAAACCTGCTGGCTCCGGTGGAAGGTTCCAACCTGGAAGCCGGCATCAAGTCGCAGTGGTTCGACGGCAAGCTGACCGCCAATGCGGCGATCTTCGAAGCCAAGCAGGACAACTACGCGGTGCGTGACATGAGCTTGCCGGACGGTTCGCTCAGTGACGGCAGCTCGGCGTACATCGGCGTCAACGGCACCAAGTCGCGCGGCTGGGAAGTGGACGTCAACGGCGAGATCCTGCCGGGTTGGACGGTCAACGCCGGCTTCACCCACGTCAAGGTGACCCGCGCCGCGACCGACCTGCTGTACGCGAACCCGCCGGAAGACCTGCTGCAGCTCAACACCAGCGTGCGCCTGCCGGGCGTGCTGGATCGCCTGACCATCGGCGGTGGCCTGCAGTGGCAGAGCAAGGTCGAGGGCTACAACATCCAGTACCCGCTCGGCGGCACCCGTACCGTGACCCAGCCGTCGTACATGCTGGTCAACCTGCACGCCAATTACCGCATCAGCGACAACTGGACCGCCTCGCTCAACGTGCGCAACGCGTTGGACAAGACCTACTGGGCGAACCTGGACTACAACAACTACGGCGAGCCGCGCTTCGTGTCCGCCAGCCTGCGCTGGGCGTTCTGACCGATTGCCGGGCATGGCCCGGCTCTACGGATCGCTTAAACCTGAACAGGGCCCGCCATTGGCGGGCCCTTTCTTTTGCTGCACTGCGGGTTGCATCCGTCGTCGTAATTATGCCGTAATTACGTCAACACCTCCGGGATGCCTGCAATGAACCCCAGCTGGGACAGCAAAGCGCGAGGCCGCCAGGCCCGCCTGGAACGGGCCAGCGGCCTGACCCGCGGCCATGAGGTCGCCGCCGGGGATGTGGTCGAGCTCCTGCACGCGGTACTGGAACCGGGCGACAAGGTCTGCCTGGAGGGCAACAACCAGAAGCAGGCGGACTTCCTGGCCCAGTCCCTGGCCGATCTGGACCCGAGCCGGGTGCACGACCTGCACATGGTCCAGTCGGTGCTGTCGCTGCCCTCGCATCTGGACGTGTTCGAACGCGGCATCGCCTCGAAGCTGGACTTCTCCTTCTCAGGCCCACAGTCGGTGCGGCTGGCCAACCTGGTTGCCGAGGGGCGCATCCAGATCGGGGCCATCCACACCTATCTGGAACTGTTCGGCCGCTACTTCATCGACCTCACCCCCGGCGTGGCGCTGGTGGCGGCCCAGGCCGCCGACCGCCACGGCAATCTGTACACCGGCCCCAACACCGAAGACACCCCGGTGATCGTGGAAGCCACGGCCTTCGGCGGCGGCATCGTCATCGCCCAGGTCAACGAAATCGTCGACACCCTCCCCCGCGTCGATATTCCGGCCGATTGGGTCAACTTCGTGGTGCAGGCACCACGTCCGAACCATATCGAACCGCTGTTCACCCGCGACCCGGCGCAGATCTCCGAAATCCAGGTGCTGATGGCGATGATGGCGATCAAGGGCATCTACGCCGAGTACGGAGTGAATCGCCTCAACCACGGCATCGGCTTTGACACCGCCGCGATCGAACTGCTGCTGCCGACCTACGCCGAATCACTCGGGCTCAAGGGAAAGATCTGCCAGCACTGGGCACTGAATCCGCATCCGGCGCTGATCCCGGCCATTGAATCAGGCTTCGTGAAGTCGGTGCACTCGTTCGGCTCGGAACTGGGCATGGAGAAGTACATCGCCGCGCGCGGCGATGTGTTCTTCACCGGTGCCGATGGCTCCATGCGCTCCAACCGCGCGTTCTCGCAGACCGCCGGGCTGTACGCCTGCGACATGTTCATCGGGTCCACCCTGCAGATCGACCTGCAGGGCAACAGTTCCACGGCGACCCGTGACCGCATTGCCGGCTTCGGTGGTGCGCCCAACATGGGCTCGGACGCGCGCGGCCGCCGCCACGCCAGCGCTGCATGGCTCAAGGCTGGCGAGCAG
>NZ_JASCOZ010000266.1 GCF_029960115.1 Stenotrophomonas sp. PS02289 | reverse complement strand
GCCGTTGGCCGGCCCGCATGAACGTTGCATGCAACCCGTGGGCCGGCCAACGGCCGGCGCTACCGCTTGGTGCGCAGCAGGCTGATCGCAAACCCACCCACGATCACCACCCCGAGCCCCAACAACGCCCAGAGCAGCCAACGCTTCCAGTCACGCTCGGGCTGCACGGCGGCGTCGCCGCCCAGCACCTGCGCCGGGCCCTGCACGGTGGCCACCGCCGGCTGCCACTGTTCCCCCTGCTGTGCGCGCAGCTGCGCCAGCACGGTACCCACGGGCGCGTAGGTGCGTGCAGCACGCACGCTGCCCGTGGCGACCGTGAACGGCGGCTCGCCCTGGCTCAGGAACACCAGCGTTTCAGGCTGGTAGCCAAGCTTCAGCGTAGGTGCCTGCGCGGGCTGCCCTTGTGCGGCCACCAGTTTCCAGTAGCGGTCCCGGCTGTGCGTGGCCAACGACTGGGCCTGCGACTGGCGGCGCTGCGCACTGTCCTGCAGCTGGTAGGCCACCCACGGCCCGGCCCGGACCTGCCAGGGCTGGCCCGCATCATCACGGCTCTGCAGGGTCCACTGCACCGCGCTGTTGTAGGCGGTGGCGATGTCGACCTGCGCGATCGGGAAGCGTCCATCCAGGACGTATTCGAACTCGCCCGGTGCGGCCGTCTTCCCCTGCAGTGAACGCCACTGCCAGTCGATCGCCGGCAGCGTCGACATCAGTTCGGCCTGCACCGCGGTCAGCGCTGGCAGTGTGTTGCCGGAGACCGGCAGAATCCGGATGTATCGTGCCTGGCGTCCGATGAAAATGCGGCGCTGCTGCAGACGGTTGTCGTCCTGCGCCAGATCGACCAGCGGCACGTCGTCATTGATCCTGCGCCAGCTCTGCAGGTCGCCGCTGACATCCACCTGGACGCGCAGCTGCAACGACGGACCCGCCTGCCAGTCCAGCCGCAGTGCCTGCACGGCAACATCGAGCTTGCTCGCATCCACCAGCCAGCCGCCGGGTTGCGCGCTGCTGCCGGTACGCCCCAGTCGCGCTTCCACGCGGCGCACGCTGCCGTCGGTATTGCGCTCGGTCAGCAGTTGCAGGTCGTCGCTGCCAGCGCTGCCCTGCGGGGGCAGTGCAAACCAGGGCAATGCCTGCAGGGGGGCGCTCTGCGCCAGCGGTGTTTCCGCCCTGAACAACGCCGACGGCAACGGCTGGCCCTGCGCATTGAACACCTGCACATCCTGCAGCTGCGGCGACACCGCGCTGCGGTACTGCGCTTCCCCCAAGGTCAGCCGATACGCTCCGGCCGACGGTGTCTCCAGTTGCAGCGGCCATTGCTCGCGGTAGTCCTGGCGCGCATCGACAGCCATCGCCCAGCCCGGCGCGGCCAGCAGGAACAGTCCGGTCAGGATCCGGCAGACAGAATTCACGGGGCAGTCTCCACAGCAGGTTCGGCGGCACGCGGCGGTGCCGGAGCCAGATACCCCACGACCGTGCACAGCAGGCCGTAGGCGATGAAAGAGGCGATACCGAGCAGGTTGCCCAGATGCTGGCGGTCGATGAGCACCAGCTTGGCCAGTACCACGCCCATCAGCACCGCGCCGACCAGCCACAGGGCACGCTGCCCGCGCCGCGAGCCCCACACCCAGCTGATCACGCCCAGCACGCTCCAGACCACGGTGAGGCTGGTCTGCGCCAGCGTCGACGACCACAGCTGCTCGTTCCACGCCACGCCGCCCCAGTGGTGCACGGCATGCAGGGTGATGCTGGTGAGGGCGATGAACCCGGCCACGGCCAGCACCGGGATGCGCTGTGCCTGCAACGCCTGCGGTGCCTGGCCGGTCCACAGCCAGCGCGCGAGCAGGGCCAGCACCGCCAGCTGTGCCAGTTCCAGCGGGTTGAGCAACGGCACCCACGGCAGCGGTGCGGCATCGCCCGGCGCAAACAGGTAGCAGCACCAGGCAAAGGCCAGCGCCATGAACACCGTTCCCTGCAGCGCATGACGACTGCCGTCGAAGCGCGGTCCCAACGGCAGGGTCAGCCAATGCCAGCGCTGCAGCGATACCGCCGCCAGCAGCAGCCACGGCAGCAGTGCCGCCGCCAGGGCCCAGCCCTGAGCCAGTGCGAAACGCTCGGCCACCCAGCTGGCGGTAAGGGTGAGCACGGTCGGCCACAGCAGCCACCAGGTGAACTGCGCGGCCACGGCCGCACGCCCCTGCCCGCCACGCAGGCACCACAGGCTGCGGACGCCGAGCACGGCAAACACGGCCCAGGCCAGCGCGCCGTAACCAGCGAACGGCTGGCCATGCAGGTCGACCTGCCACAGCGCTACCGGGAACGCACACAGCAGCATGCCCAGCGTGGTCAGCACCAGCGCGCGCGCCGGCTGGCGGCGATGCATTTCAGCGGCCAGCCAGGCGGTGACCGCGACCAGCACCAGCATGGCGTCGGGCACGCTGCTGCGTGCGACGAAGCGCCCGATCTCGTGGCTGAAGGTCCCCAGCCACCACAGCAGGCCCCACAGGTAGTACACGATGGCGGGTGCTTCCTTGTCGGCGCGGCGATAGCTCCAGGCCGACGCAAACCCGGCCACGGCCAGCAGCAGCCCGCTCATGAAGGTCGGATTGGACACGGCAATGCCGTCGAAGCGCCAGTAATCGGCACCGACCACGAACGCGAACGCTGCGCCCAGCTGCAGCAGTGCACCAGCAATCTGCGGCAGCAGACGCTGCTGGCGCAGGCCCAGCCAGACCAGACCCGCCCCTTCCAGCGCGAAAATGCTGGCTGTCGCGCGCGCGGACAACGCCAGCGGCACGGCGAGAGTGGCAAAGCCGACCGCCAGCACTGCATGACACTGCCCCAGCGCGGCGTAGCGCTCGCGGCGGATCAGGGCCCAGCCCAGCACGGCGTAGAGCGCCGCCAGTGCAAGCGCACACAGCGCAAGCAGCAGGCGGTCGTCATGCAGCATGCCCGCCTGCAGCGAGAACGCAATCAGCGGCGTACCGAAGACCAGGCTGCCATCGATCAGGTCGCGCCTCTCCGCCGGCTGACGGCGGGCATACAGCAGCGGAATGACCAGGTAGAACGCAAAGAACAACAGCAGGAACGGCTCGGTGCTGGCGAACTTGTCGCTCTGGTACTGCAGCACGCCCCAGAACGTGCCGATGCCAAACGTGAAGGCAAAGCCCAGCAGGTTGAGCACACGCCAGGGACGCCACCAGGCGATGGCGAGGATGGCCGCGTTGAGCACGGCGTAATACGAGAACAGCGCCACATGGTTGCCACTGCCGGTGGACAGCCAGATCGGGGCCATGAAGCCGGCGAGAATGCCGAGCACGGCGAGGGTGCGCGAGTTCTGTACCACCGCCAGCACACCGAGGCCGGCGATCAGCAGCACGCTCAGGGCGAAGGCGATGCCGGGATCGACCAGCCCATAGCGTTTGAATGCGGCAAAAATGGTCAGCAGCAGGATGCCGATCGCCCCACCCTGCAGCGCCAGCGCGAACAACCGCCGACGCTCGCGCTGGACCCACCCGAACACCAGCAGGCCCAGTGCACCGGCCGCGATGGCAGCCAGCCGCAGTTCAATCGGGGCGTTGAGCCAGCCCTGGTCACTGGCGTACTTGAGCAGCGCAGCCACACCGGCCAGCAGCACCAGCATGCCGATCTTGACCGGCACGTTGCCTTCGGTGAACCAGGTCTTGACCGTATCGATGGCGCGTTCAATGACGTTCGGCCCCTGCGGCACCGCAGGCGCAGGCGGCGCCACCGGCGCGCGTGGCGGCAGCGGCGGCGGCGCTGCACGGGCGGCAACGGGC
>NZ_JASCOZ010000265.1 GCF_029960115.1 Stenotrophomonas sp. PS02289 | reverse complement strand
GCCCTCATGAACGCATCCGGCAGATGCATGGGCCGGCCAACGGCCGGCGCTACCGGATCCGTGTCGATCAGATGTCAAATGGGGTTGCGATCAAGAAACGCGCGGATCTCCGGCACCAGCACTTCGTGCTTGTCTTCCAGCACGTAGTGACCGGCATCTTCGAATGCATGCACCTGCGCCTGCGGCAGCGCGGCCTGGAAGCCCTTCAGGAAGTGATGGTCGAACACGAAGTCACGCAGGCCCCAGCCGATGAACGCCGGGCGATCGGCAAAGGACGGCAGCGCTTGGCCGGCACGCTCCAGCAGCGACCAGGCCTTGTCGGCCGGGCTCAACGGAATGTCCTGCATGAAGCGGATGGTGCTGATCCGGTTGGCGTAGCTGTTGTACGGCGACACATAGGCGCGGCGCACATCGGCCGGCATCTTCCGTTCCACGCCCAGCCACGAGGCACCGCTGGAGAACGCGTTGAAGGTGCGGATGATCCACTCGCCGATCTTCCAGTGGCGACCCAGCGCGATCTGCCACGGCATCTTCTTGGCCGCCGGCATCGGAAACGCGGCGGTGTTGAGCACCACCAGGCGCTTGACCTGGGCGTGGTGCGACAGCGCCCAGCCAAAGCCGATCATGCCGCCCCAGTCGTGCACCGCCAGGGTCACCGGGCCGGTGATGCCGAGGTGCTTGAGCAGCGCGTCCAGGTCGTCGACACGCGACTGCAGGGTGTACTCGTAGCGGCTGTCATCCGGCTTGTCCGACAGGCCCATGCCGATGTGGTCGGGCACGATGCAGCGGTACTTATCCGACAGGCCAGCAACCAGCGTGCGCCAGTAATAGCTCCACGACGGGTTGCCGTGCACCATCACCACCACTTCGCCGTCGCGCGGACCTTCGTCGAGATAGCTCATCGTCACGCCGGGGCGGACCTCGAAGCGCTGCGGATGGGCGGGGTAACCGGGAAGAGTCATCGATAGAACCAACGGAAAGCCGGGGGCGCATTGTCAGGCACAACACGCCAGCGGGGATAGGGGTCAGGAGATCTCGTAGCGCTGCGACACATGCTGGTTGTCCGAGAGCAGGCGGAGATAGGCCGGATGCAGGAATACCTTTTCCTTGCCCATCCGCTCCTCCCGGAGCACCCCGATATCCACCAGTTCGCGCAGGTAGCGGGCAGCGGTCTCGCGTTTTGCCACCCCCGCCTCCACGACATTCTGGATCCGGCAATAAGGCTGACTGAACAGCACATCGACCAGTTCTCGGCTATAGACCTTCGGTCGCTGGGCGCGAATCCATTCGCAGGCGTGATCGTGAAGCTGGCGGATGGCCTCGATCTTCCTGCCCGTCCACTGAGCAGTGTCGGCTACGGCGTCCAACATGTATCTGATCCACGCAGCCCAGTCCCCCTCGATTGTGACTGCCAAAAGCAGACGGTAGTACTCGGCCTTGCGCTCGATGATGTAGCGCGACAGGTACAGAACTGGGCGGTCAAGTAGATCATGCTCGACCAGCATCAACAGATTGAGAATTCGACCGGTGCGTCCATTGCCATCGGTGAAGGGGTGGATGGCCTCGAACTGATAATGGGCCACCGCCATGCGAATCAACGGATCGATGTCATGGGCTTCATGGATGAACCTTTCCCAGTTGAACAGCTTCTCGCGAAGTAGGCTTTCACCCACAGGAGGTGTGTAGATCACTGCCCCCGTTTGCCCATTGGCAAGAGCAGTACCAGGGACTCGACGAACCTGCATCGACGTGTTCTTGATACGACTGCAGACGACTTCTGCAGTCGCGGTTGAAAGGGGTCGTTCAACCAGCGAGAGAAACCCTTCCTGCAGCGCACTTCTGTAGCGAAGCGCTTCTCGGGTCGCGGGATCTGCGGCCGCTTCGTGATCAGCGAAACGGAACAACTCGTCCGCGGTAGTGACGATGTTCTCGATCTCCGAGCTGGCCTGTGCCTCCAGCAACGGAATCGTGTTGATCAGCACAGATGGATTCGGGAGATGCCCAGTCGCCTGCCGCAGCGACGCCAGCGCTTTGTGCGCTTCAATGCACGCTTTCAGCAGATCGCGGGTTTCCAGATCCGCCTCGGGCGGAAGTGGAGGAAGATCGTTGTAGGGACTCAGAACGTCCATCCGTGCGGCTCATGTCGATTTCATCGACATGATGCCTGCAACATGTCGAAAAAATAACAAAAATCGACATGAATAGGCGAACTTGGGGGCAAGAGCGACCGTCTATGACGGTTCAGGCCTCTCGCCCCAAATTCCGAACCTGCTTACCAGACCACTTCGGCCATCGAGCAGTTCAGGCCCGAGCCGATGCCGAGCAGGGCGATGCGGTCACCCTTCTTCAGCTTGCCCAGCTGCTTGAGCTTGCTCAGCACGATCGGCACCGAAGCCGGACCGATGTTGCCGTGCTCTCCGAAGATGGTCATGACCTTCTTCGGGTCGATGCCGAAGTTCTTGATGAACGCGGCGGTGTGCGGCTGGCTGACCTGGTGGATCACGAACTGGTCCAGCTCTTCCACGGCCCAGCCCAGCGCTTCACGGGCGGCCACGAAGGTCTTCTGCGCCAGCTTGATGCCTTCAATCAGCAGCATGCGGGTGTCGGTGACCATGCGGTCCAGGTTGCCGCGGCACAACTGGTTCCACTCGGTGGCCGAGCGGGTGACGCCACCGCGGTAACGCGGGGCTTCGGGCACCAGCTCGCTGCGCGCCATGACCATGGCGGCGGCGCCGCAGCCCAGGGTCAGGGCCGCCATCTCGTTGCGGAAGTCGTCAGCGGTCACGCCCGGCAGGGCCATGCGCTCGAGGGTCTTCTCGTACACCAGGTTGGCGGTTTCACCGTCGACGATCAGCGCGTAGTCGATCTCGCCGCGTTCCAGCATGCGGGCGGCGATGTCCATGCCGTTGATGAAAGCCAGGCAGGCATTGGCGACGTCAAAGGTCATGCACTGGTCGCTGACCCCCAGGTTGCCCGAGACGATGCTGGCCGTGGACGGCTCCAGGTAGTCGCGGCTGACCGAGGTGTTGACCAGCAGGCCGATCTTGTCGGCACCGATGCCGGCGTCTTCCAGCGCCTTGCGGCCAGCCAGGGTGGCGGCGTCGGAGGCCAGCATGTCGGCGTCCCACAGGCGACGGGCATGGATGCCGGCGATGTCGCCGAGCACGTCGGTGCGGATGCCCAGACGATCCAGCGTCGGCTGCAGGCGTTCGTTGATTTCCTTCGACGTCAGCGTATGCGGCGCGTCGATGTGCGCCAGACCGGCGATCGAGACATTCTTGAAGAGCATCAGTTAGCGCCAAGGCTCAGGCGAAGGGGGCGCTATTGTAAGCCCCAGCGGCTTTCACCGCATCTTTACGAATTCACGCCCGGGCGTATGGTCCGGGCGTGGGGCTGAATGCGTCAGCGGGGCGGGCACTGGAAGGCCAGGAAGCGCTGGCTGCCGTCGGCCGGGGCGGCGGCGGCCTGGATGGCGTTGGCCTGGGCGCTGGGGGCTTCGTTGCGGGCCAGGGTTTCCAGTTCTTCCTGCACGCGCAAGGGGTTGCGGTTGTAGAAGCCGACCTTGCTCTTGACCGTCACCACCACTTCGCCGCGCTGCTGGCAGCCCGAGGGCACCTGGCCGGCGGGCAGCACGCGCACGGTCTTGCCGCTGGGTTCGATCGGCACCCAGGTGCAGGCGGTGGCGGTCAGGGTGAGAGCGGAGAGGAGCAGGAGGCGCATGGCGCGTGCGTTCTGGGAGGTCATGGGGGGATTTTGCCTGAACGGGCTGAATCGGGGGTGGATGGGGACGGAACGATGACGGGTTGATGTGGGGCGGGGGGGGGCCCCCGCCCGCCCGCCCAAAGACATACCCCAGACCGGGGGCCGGCG
>NZ_JASCOZ010000264.1 GCF_029960115.1 Stenotrophomonas sp. PS02289 | reverse complement strand
GGGGGGGGGGGGGGGGCGGGCGGGGGGGGGCGCCGCTGGGGCGGGGCGCAGGCGCCCGACGGGTTGGGCACGACGCCCAACCCCGGCCTTGCCGTGTGCGCAGGATTGCGCACACGAGCAAGCGGCGATCGAGGCTACAGGGACGTACTTGCGCCGTCCCCCGGAACGCCCGCCCCGATCCGCCAAACCGAAGATGCCGTGAATCGAGGGCTGTTCGCCTGAAACCAACAGCAGCCGGGCAGAGCCCGGCTCTACGTAAATCGCGCAATAAAAAAAACAGCGCGCCCCTTCTCAGGAGCGCGCCGCTTTTGACTTGCCGACGAAGCGAATTACTTCGCGGCCACAACCTTGGCCATTTCCAAGCACTTGTTGGAGTAGCCCCACTCGTTGTCGTACCAGGACACCAGCTTGACGAAGGTGCCGTCCAGCGCGATGCCGGCTTCAGCGTCGAACACCGAGGTGTGGGTTTCGCCGCGGAAATCGGTGGCCACGACCTTGTCTTCGGTGTAGCCCAGGATGCCCTTCAGCGCGCCTTCGCTCTGTGCCTTCACTTCGGCGCAGATTTCAGCGTAGGTGGCTTCCTTTTCAAGTTCCACGGTCAGGTCGACCACCGACACGTCCGAGGTCGGCACGCGGAAGCTCATGCCCGTCAGCTTCTTGTTCAGTTCCGGAATCACCACGCCCACGGCCTTGGCTGCGCCGGTGGAGGACGGAATGATGTTTTCCAGGATGCCACGGCCGCCGCGCCAGTCCTTGTTGGACGGACCATCGACAGTCTTCTGGGTGGCGGTGGCCGCATGCACGGTGGTCATCAGGCCGCGCTTGATGCCCCACTTGTCGTTGATCACCTTGGCCAGCGGGGCCAGGCAGTTGGTGGTGCACGAAGCGTTGGAGATGATCGCCTGGCCGGCGTAGGTCTTGTCATTCACGCCGTAGACGAACATCGGCGTGTCGTCCTTCGACGGAGCCGACAGGATCACCTTCTTCGCGCCGGCATCCAGGTGCTTCTGCGCGGTTTCCTTGGTCAGGAACAGGCCGGTGGATTCGATCACCACGTCCACGCCCACTTCGTCCCACTTCAGGTTGGCCGGGTCGCGTTCCTGGGTCAGGCGGATCTTCTTGCCGTTCACCAGCAGGTCGCTGCCGGACACGCTCACGTCAGCCTTGAAGCGGCCGTGCACGGAGTCGTACTTCAGCATGTAGGCCAGGTAATCGGGCTCCAGCAGATCGTTGATGGCCACGATTTCGATGTCATTGCCGAAGTTCAGCACTGCCGAACGCAGCACGTTGCGCCCGATGCGACCGAAACCGTTGATGCCAACCTTGATTGCCATGTTCACAAGCTCCTGCAGCCGCGACGGTGCGGCGCCGATGGAAAGGGACGCCATTCTAGCAAAGCCCGTCCCCCGGCGGCCGGGGCCGCAGGCGGGCTGGCTGACCGCTGGCTGAGCGGCCGGGCCGGATTGATCCGGATCAAGGCGGGGTGAAGCGCGGCCGGGAAAACTGGCCCCATTCCACCCCGCAACGAGACTTCCTCATGCGCAAGACCTCCACCCTTCTGCTGTCCAGCCTCGCCGTCGCCCTGTCGCTGGCCGCCGCCCCGGCCATGGCCCAGTCCAAGGGCGACTGGACCATCAGTGCCGGCGTGCACCAGGTCGCCCCCAAGTCCGACAACGGCACCCTGGCCGGCGGCCTGGAAGTCGACGTCGACAGCGACATCAAGCCGACCATCACCGGTGAATACTTCATCGCCGACAACCTCGGCATCGAAGTGCTGGCCGCCCTGCCCTTCAAGCACGACATCAACATCAACGGCCTGGGCCGCGTCGGCAGCACCAAGCACCTGCCGCCGGTGGTCACCCTGCAGTACCACTTCAACAGCCAGGGCAAGGTCTCGCCGTTCGTCGGTGCCGGTGTCAACTACACCACCTTCTTCAGCGAGGAAACCACCGGGGCACTGGCCGGCGCGGACCTGAAGCTGGAAGACTCCTGGGGCCTGGCCGCCCACGCCGGCCTGGACTTCAAGGTTGCCGAGAACGGTTCGCTGCGCGTTGACGTGCGCTGGATCGACATCGACAGCAAGGTCAAGTTGAACGGCGAAAAGATCGGCACCGTCAACATCGACCCGCTGGTGTACGGCGTGGCCTACGTCTTCAAGTTCTGATCGACCGATCAGAACCGAACCGAGCAACACCCCTCGCAGCAAAGCATTTGCCCCGGCTTCGGCCGGGGCTTTTTTGTTCTGCTGCTGGCCAGATGCGGTCAAGAACGTCGGCACCGTCGCCCGCTAGAATGGGGCGATGAAGATCTCCTCCCTGCTCCGCGCCAGCACCGTTGCCCTGGCTCTCACGCTTGTCTCCACCGACGCCCTGGCCTGGGGCGCACAAGGCCATCTTCTGGTGGCACGCGTGGCCGAATCACGCCTGACCCCGGCCACCCGTGCCGAGGTCGACCGCCTGCTGGCCAGCGAACCGGTACCGACCCTGGCCGGCGTGGCCCCGTGGGCCGACGAACTGCGCAGCAAGGACCCGGGCCTCGGTCGGCGCTCGGCGCGCTGGCATTACATCAACATGGGCGAGGACGACTGCCAGTACCTGCCGGCCAGCCAGTGCAGCAACGGCAACTGCGTGGTCGAGGCACTGAAAGCGCAGACCGCCATCCTCGGTGACCGCAGTCGCTCCGACGCCGAGCGTGCGCAGGCGCTGAAGTTCGTCGTGCATTTCGTCGGCGACATTCACCAGCCGATGCATGCCGGTTATGGGCACGATAAGGGCGGCAACGATTTCCAGGTGCAGTACAACGGCCGCGGCACCAACCTGCATTCGCTGTGGGACAGCGGTATGCTCAATACCCGCAAGCTGGATGACGACGCTTACGCCACGCGCCTGAACAAGCTGCCGAAGCCGAAGTTCAGCAAGCGCGCCAACATCAATGCCGACGCGGTGACCTGGGCGGAAGCCAGCTGCCGGATCGCCATTGCATCTGGCGTTTACCCACCGAAGCGTAAGCTTGAGGCGAGCTATACCGACACTTACCTGCCGGTCGCCGAGCGCGAACTGCGTCTGGCCGGCGAACGCCTCGCCGTGCTGCTCAACGACACGCTGGGGAAACGCTGAGGACCACCGCCATGTCGCTGCACGTTGCCGCCTTCTTCCACCCCGACAGCCATACCTTCAGCTACGTGGTGCATGATCCGGCCACGCGGCAGGCGGCAGTGATCGACCCGGTGCTGGATTACGACCCGGACACCGATGCCCTTGGCGAGGCACCGCTGCAGGCATTGCGGACGCATGTAGCCGAGCATGGGCTGCAGGTTCGCTGGCTGCTGGAAACGCATGCGCATGCCGATCACGTGAGCGCCGGTCGCCGGCTCAAACAGCAGTGGCCGCAGGCCACGCTGGCGATGGGCGAAGGCATCACCCAGGTGCAGCGCACCTTTGCGCCGCGCTACGGAGTGGACGTGCCCAGCGGCGGCGCGCCGTTCGACCACCTGTTCGCTGACGGTGAGCACTTCGCGCTGGGCGGACTCGATGCCGAGGTGATCGCAGTGCCGGGCCATACGCCGGACAGCGTGGCCTACCGGATCGGCGATGCGCTGTTTACCGGCGACTCGCTGTTCATGCCCGATGGCGGCACGGCGCGCTGCGACTTTCCCGGGGGCGATGCCGCACTGTTGTACCGCTCGATCCAGCGTCTGCTCGCACTGCCCGATGCCACCCGGGTGTTCATCTGTCATGACTACGGTCCGGGCGGACGCGAGGTGGCCCATGAAACCACCATCGGTGCGCAGCGCGCGCACAACATCCATCTTCGCGATGGGGTCACCGAGGCGGAGTTTGTGGCTACCCGCCAGGCGCGCGATGCCACCTTGGCGGAACCGAAGCTGATGCACCCTTCGGTGAAAGCGAATATCCAGGGCGGCGCGTAGAGCCGGGCTCTGCCCGGCTGTGCTTAC
Source organism: Stenotrophomonas sp. PS02289 (assembly GCF_029960115.1). Classification (GTDB taxonomy): domain Bacteria; phylum Pseudomonadota; class Gammaproteobacteria; order Xanthomonadales; family Xanthomonadaceae; genus Stenotrophomonas. The sequence goes on along the minus strand of NZ_JASCOZ010000264.1, from coordinate 24 downwards.
CTTGCAGAGCAGCCGGGCAGAGCC
>NZ_JASCOZ010000263.1 GCF_029960115.1 Stenotrophomonas sp. PS02289 | reverse complement strand
GGTCTTGCCCGGCTGGCCGTTCGTTCGGACGGTGCGGCAAGCCGGGCAAGACCCGGCTCTACGTGATCGCGCGGGCCAGGGGCATGTGCGGGTCGGGCATCCGCCGGCACGGCGGTCAACTCAATCGCCGGTTCCGGCGTGGCGGCCTCGACGCTGCCGTCCACGAACACCGTGTAGCCCATGGCCTGCAGCCAGGACTGCTGGGCCGGGGTCCACAGCGGCGGCGTGGCCGGGGTGCTCACGCGCCGGGCTCGGCCGTCTTGCGGGTCCGCTGCCACAGCCACATCGCCGGGCCGGACAGCGCGTACACGATGCCCACTGCAAACAGCACGCGGGGCAGGTCGATCACCATGATCGCAATGACGATCGGCAGCAGCGCCAGGGCCATGAACGGCACCCGGTCGGCGCGCGGGCCCTTTTCACCACTGCCCTTGAAGCTCCAGAAGCGGATCCGGCTGACCATCAGCAGCGCCGCCACCAGGGTCACGCCCAGCGCCACGTAGCGCAGCTCGTTGCCGTCCCAGCCCAGGTTGCCGTCGGCGAAGGCCCAGACGAAGGACATCATCAGGCCGGCGGCGGCGGGGCTGGCCAGGCCGATGAACCAGCGCTTGTCCACCACCGTGACCTGGGTGTTGAAGCGGGCCAGGCGCAGCGCCGCGCAGGCGGCGTACAGGAACGCCACCGCCCAGCCCACCCGGCCCAGCACCGGGTCGTCGAACTTCAGCCACGACAGCGACCAGTGGTACATCACCAGCGCCGGGGCCATGCCAAAGCTGACCAGGTCGGCCAGCGAGTCGTACTGCACGCCGAATTCGCTGCTGGTGCCGGTCAGCCGGGCCACCCGGCCATCCAGGCCGTCCATGATCGCCGCCACGAACACCGCAATGGCGGCATTGACGAAATCGCCATTGGCCGCGGCGATGATCGCGTAGAACCCGGCGAACAGGCCGGCGGTGGTGAACAGGTTGGGCAGCAGGTAGATACTGCGCGAGCGCGGCGGGGGTTTCATCTGATCCATGCCGGCCAGTTTAGTGGCTGCGCCCGGGTTTGGGGCGGTTGCGCACCGACCGTTGCCCCCGCCGCCCGTCCCGCCTGTCGCCGCGGCGCTTGCCAGCACCGGGCCGGAATGCTGCAATCGCGGCCCTGACCCTGAGTAACTGGAGTTGCCATGCGTGTCCTGCCCCTGCTGTGCTGCCTGCTGCTTGCCAGCGCCTCGGCCAGCGCCCAGAACGTGTACAAGTGGAAGGACGCCAACGGCGTGACCCAGTACTCGGAGAAGCCGCCGGCCAACCAGAAGGCCGAACAGCGCCGCATGGACACCCGCGCCCCGGTCAACACCGCCAAGAAGGCCGACGCCCCGGCCGAATCGGCCGACTGCACCCAGAGCCGCAAGAACCTGGCCCTGCTCAACGGCCAGGGCGAGGTCATGTACGACACCAACGGCGACGGCAAGCCTGATGCCCCGCTCAGCGCCGACCAGCGCAAGGCCCAGAAGAGCATGGCCGAGGCGGGCGTCCAGGCGTATTGCGCGCCGGCGGCGTAATCGCCGTCCTTTGCGGGTCCGGTATCGACCGTTGGTCGATACCCTGCCGGGCTGGCAGAATATCGGTTTCCGCCGTTCAGCGAAGCCGACGATGCGCCTCTCCCAGTTCCACCTGCACACCACCAAGGAAACCCCCAGCGACGCGGAGCTGACCAGCCACCGCCTGATGCTGCGCGCGGGCATGATCCGCAAGCTGGCCTCGGGGCTGTACACCTGGTCGCCGCTGGGCCTGCGCGTGCTGCGCAAGGTTGAGCGCATCGTGCGCGAGGAAATGGAACGCGCCGGTGCCGTCGAATTCCAGGTCCCGACCATCCAGCCCAAGGAACTGTGGGAAGCCACCGGCCGCTGGGAAAAGTTCGGCCCGCAGCTGCTGAAGATCAAGGACCGCAAGGAACAGGTGTTCTGCTACAGCCCCACCGCTGAAGAGGCCGCCGCCGACTTCGCGCGCCAGGAGCTGTCCAGCTACAAGCAGCTGCCGGTCAACTTCTTCCAGATCCAGACCAAGTTCCGCGACGAGATCCGTCCGCGTTTCGGTGTGATGCGCGCGCGCGAATTCCTGATGAAGGACGCCTATTCGTTCCATCTGGACGATGAGTGCCTGGTGCGCGAGTACGAGAACATGAAGCGCGCCTATGCGCGCGTGTTCACCCGCCTGGGCCTGGACTTCCGCATGGTGCAGGCCGACTCCGGTGCCATCGGCGGTGACGCCTCGCAGGAGTTCCACGTGATCGCCGACTCCGGCGAAGACGCGCTGGTGTTCTCCACCGGTTCGGACTACGCCGCCAACATGGAAGCCGCCGTGGCCGCCGAACCGGCACCGCGTGCCGCCGCCAGCGAAGACCTGCGCAAGGTCGAGACCCCGACCCAGAAAACCTGCGAAGCGGTCGCCGAACTGCTGGGCATTGAACTTGCCCGCACCGTGAAGTCGGTGGCGATCATGAGCGAGGCCGGCTTCGTGCTGGCGCTGGTGCGTGGCGACCACGAGGTCAATGAAATCAAGCTGGCCAAGGTCGAAGGCCTGCAGGGCTACCGCATGGCCGGCGAAGCGGAAATCCAGGCGCATCTGGGCAGCGAACCCGGCTTCCTCGGTCCGCTCAATCCAGCCCAGCCGATCCGCATCGTCGCCGATCGCGAAGTCGCCGCACTGGCCGATTTCGTGGTCGGTGCCAACGAAGCGGGCTTCCACATTGCCGGCGTCAACTGGGGCCGCGACCTGCCGGAACCGGAAGTGGTCGACATCCGCAACGTCAAGGAAGGCGATCGCGCCGCCGACGGTGGCGAACTGAAGATCGCGCGTGGCATTGAAGTGGGTCACGTGTTCCAGCTCGGCCGTCAGTATGCGCAGGCATTGAATGCCACCGTGCTCGACGAGAATGGCAAAGCCGCGGTGATGGCGATGGGCTGCTACGGCATCGGTATTTCCCGCATCGTCGCCGCCGCGATCGAGCAGAACCATGACGACGCCGGCATTATCTGGCCGGACGCGATGGCCCCGTGGCAGGTCGTGGTGTGCGTGATCAATCCCAAGCAGGATGAAAGCGTCAGCGCCGCCGCCGCCGAACTGCTGGCCGAACTGCAGGCCGCCGGTCTGGACGCCGCCATGGACGACCGCGGCCTGCGCCCGGGCGGCATGTTCGCCGACATGGAACTGATCGGCATTCCGCACCGCGTGGTGGTGTCCGAACGCGGCCTCGCCGCCGGGACGTTTGAATACCGGGCCCGCTCCGCCAGCGAGGCCGAAAGCCTCGACCGGGGCGCGCTGCTGGCAAAACTGTCGAAGTGATCACAAAGCCGGGGGTAACACCCCGGCTTTTTCATTATCCCGCCAGAATGGGTAATGCCCCTTACTGTGCACGATTCAAATGAGAATGTATCCTCAGGACTCGCCACGGACCGGCGGCCCCCGTCCTTCGTTTGAATTCCGGAGTAGTAGTTGATGAGTATCGACCTGAGTGGATTGTCCGCCAAAGAGCTGGGCACCCTGATCAAGAATGCAAAGAAGCGCCAGACTGTTGTTGCAAAGCGCCCGGCCATCACCAAGGTTCGCGCGCAGTTGAACAAGCTGCTCAAGAGCAGCGGTTACACGGCAGAAGAAGTGTTTGGTGAAGCCGCCCCCGCACGAGGCCGTGCAACCAAGGCCACCAAGGCCGCCCCGGCGAAAAAGGCCGTGCGCAAGCTCGGTAAAGTGGCTCCGAAGTACCGCAATCCGGCCAATCCGAAGGAAACCTGGACCGGTCGTGGCAAGCAGCCGCGCTGGCTGGCTGCCCACACCACCAAGGGCAAGAAGCTGGAAGATTTCCTGATCAAGAAGTAAGCGCGATCAAGGAAACATCTGTGTGAGAACGCCGGCTGGATAGCCGGCGTTTTTGTTTGTGTGATTGCGAAAACCGCCAGGTCGGGAACATCGGTAGCGCCGGCCGTTGGCCGGCCCTCGGTATCGCCTGGGC
>NZ_JASCOZ010000262.1 GCF_029960115.1 Stenotrophomonas sp. PS02289 | reverse complement strand
GCCCTCGGCAATGCGTGGGCCGGCCAACGGCCGGCGCTACCGGGAACCATGACTGGCAGCCAAACGTGTCAGCCACCCCTGTCTTCCGGCGGGCGCGCCACTCCAGTATTCCTGTCATTGCGCGGCCCCGCGCCGCGCCGCAACGTTGATGTTCCCGCACACCTGGCAAGGAGAGTCGAGCATGGTCCGGACCCATCCCCGCGTTGTACCCCTGCAGATCGAAGCTTCACGCGTGCTCGGCTGGAGCACGGCCATCGCCGTCCACGCGCTGGCCTTTCTGCTGTTGTTGATTCCGGCCACCTACGTGGCCGCCCCGCTGCCGCGCGAACGCACGCCGGTGAACTTCTTTGAGGCGCAGCCGGTGCCCCCGACGCCTCCGCCGGTCGTGATCCAGAAGCAGGAGCCCAAGCCAATCACGCCGGTCACGTCCACCCCGGTGCAGCGGGTGGCACCGCTGCCGCCGCCGACGGCCACCGCCGACGATACGCTGGCGGTACCTGCGCTGCCGGCCAGTGACGTGCAGACGCCGACCCTGGCTCCGGCCGACCCGGCACCGGCCATGTCCAGCGGCGTGCAGCTGCAGTACCGCACGGCACCGCCGCCGACCTATCCGATCGCCGCGATCCGCGCCAATGAACAAGGCACCGTCGTGTTGCGGGTACGGGTGGAGGCAGACGGCAAGGCCTCCAGCGTGAGCATCGAGCGCAGCAGTGGATCACGGGCGCTGGACGCCGCCGCGCGGCAGCAGATCCTGCGTCATTGGCGCTTTGTACCGGCCCAGGTGAACGGCCAGACCGTTGCCGCAGAGGGTTTGGTGCCGGTGTCTTTCTCGCTGCCGGACTGAGGTTGAACGCGTCATCAGCGACTAACTGAGACACAAACAGGTACGACTGTCCCGGGACGCGTTTGCAGCGCGTCCCGGCTTTGTGACCGGCGTCCGAAAGCGTTACCAATTAAGCAATTTTTCACAGCGGCGTCACCTGCGGGAAACATAGATTTGCGCGGTCGACACTGGTTCCTCAGTGCGATCCACCGACTTCGATGGTTTTCCCAGTCAGGAGAGAAGCTGTGAAACACCCGATCCAACGGCCCACCCTCGGCCGCCGCAACAACTTGGCTCACTCCGTATCCGTCGCACTTACCAGCGGCCTGCTCCTTCTGAGCGGTGCCCTGGCCTCCTCGACGGCCATGGCCCAGGATCAGGCCACCAATCTTGACCGCATCACCGTTACCGGCTCCAACATCCCCCGTACCAATACCGAAACCCCCTCGCCCGTCCAGGTTGTGACGCGCCAGGAAATCGACCGCACCGGCAAGACCACCGTGGCCGAATACCTGCAGACGCTGACCGCCGACGGCGCAGGCTCCATTCCCAAGACCTTCGGCAACGGCTTCGCCGGCGGCGGCGCGGGCATCTCGCTGCGCGGCCTGGGTGCCGGGTCCACCCTGGTTCTGTTGAACGGCCGCCGCATGGCGACCTATGGCCTGGCCGACGATGGCCAGAAGGTGTTCACCGATCTGAGCACCATTCCGCTGGATGCCGTGGAGCGCGTGGAAGTGCTCAAGGACGGCGCGTCGGCCATCTATGGTTCGGACGCCATCGCCGGTGTGGTCAACATCATCCTGCGCAGCGACTTTGAAGGCGGCATCCTGCGTGGCTCCTACGGCATGTCCGAGGACGGCGACGGTGATGCCAAGAAGGCCACCCTGACCATCGGCACCGGCAACCTGGTTGAAGATGGCTGGAATGCGTTCATGAGCCTGGACGTCGGCAAGACCGACGCGATCAAGATCAGCGACCGCAAGAACCGCAAGTGGATCGGCACCGGCGACCTGCGTCGCTGGGGTATTTCCGCACAGGACTCGCAGTTCATCGGCGGTGCCTACCTCAATGGCGGCACCAGCGGCGGTGCCGGCCCGAACGGTTCGGTGTTCGACGACCGCAACGTGACCGACGACAACCCGGCCTTCCTGGTGCCCCTGCCGGGCTGCCAGGGCCTGACCACCATTCCGGGCCAGACCGACGCCTCCATCGCCGAAGACGGCTGCCTGTGGAATCCGGCGCAGCTGTATCGCGACCTGAGCCCGAAAGAGGAATACGTCAACGTGTTCGGCCGCGCCAGCTTCGCCTTCGGCGAGGGCGGCGAGATCTACACCGAGATCGGCTACTCGAAGAAGGAAACCACCTTCAGCAACACGCCGTCGGGCGTGTCCGGCAGCTGGGGTTACCCGGGCGGCCCGCGCAATGCCAGCAGTGGCGATGGCGCAGTGGTGCTCTCCCCGACCCATCCGGACAACCCGATCCCGGGCCAGGAATCGCGCCTGCGTTATTCGGCGTGGGACGTGGGTCCGCGCGTGACCAACAACACCAACGAGTTCAACCGCTTCCTGGTCGGCGTGAAGGGCAACTGGGGTGAGTGGAGCTACGACACCGCCTACCTGCATTCGGGCACCGACCTGACCAACGTGCGCACCGGCTTCCTGCGTTACAGCGCCGTGCAGTGCGCCTTGGGCGACCCGAACTGTGCCGGCGGCGTGTGGCGCATCGGCGACGATGCCGGGCTGAACTCGCAGGCGCTGTATGACTACATCTCGCCGACCATCAGCGCACGCGCCAAGTCCAGCCTGGACATGTTCGACTTCACCGTGTCGCGCAGCCTGGCCGACCTGCAGGGCGGCCCGCTGGGCCTGGCGCTGGGTACCGAATGGCGCAAGACCAGCAACAGCCTGACCCCGCAGACCTACACCGACCAGGGTGACATCATCGGCCTGGGCTACTCGGCCTACGACGGTACCCAGAACGTGTACGCCGGCTACGTGGAACTGTCCGCGCCGGTGCTGGAGCAGCTCGAGCTCACGGGTGCCGTTCGCTACGACAAGTACGAGAGCGGTGAAGGCAAGGCCACGCCGAAGCTGGGTGTGAAGTGGACGCCGGTGGACTGGATCGCACTGCGCGCTACCTACGCCGAAGGCTTCCGCGCACCGAATCCGGCGGAAAATGGCGACGGCGGCCTGGCCGCATTCTCTACCGCACGCGACCCGGTGCGCTGCGCCGCAGACCCGACCACCACCAACTGTGGTGCCCGCCCGGTGGCGATCATCACCAGCCCGAACCCGGACCTGAAGCCGGAAGAGTCCAAGAGCTACTCGGTGGGCCTCGTGCTGCAGCCGACCTCGTCGACCTCGCTGACGGTGGATGCCTGGCAGATCAAGCGCACCAATGAAATCGCCCAGGGCAGCACCGCCCAGGCGATCGCCGACGGCGACGTGCTGCGCGATATCGACCTGATCAACGGCGTTCCGGGCACCGGCAGCATCCTGGCGGTCAACACCGCGTACGTGAACGCCAACTCGTCGCGTGTGCGCGGTATCGATACCGATATCCGCCAGACCTTCGACATCGGCCCGGGCCAGCTGGAGATGGATCTGCAGTGGAGCCACGTGCTCAAGTTCGAACGCACCGAGGGTGGTGAAACCGTGGATTACGTGGGCACCCACGGCAACTGCGACGTCACCAACTGCATCGGTACGCCGGAAGACCGGGTCAACTTCGGCACCACCTGGAAGCAGAACAACTGGAGTGTCAGCGGCGTGGTCAACTACGTCTCCAGCCTGGAGAACAAGGACCGCCGCGGTGGCGACTACCTGGCGTTCTACTGGGACGGCACGCCGGTCGAGAAGATTTCCTCGTTCACCACCTTCGACCTGTCCGGTCGCTGGAACATCACCGACGCCTTTGAACTGAATGCCTCGGTGCAGAACGTGTTCGACCGGATCGCGCCGCTCGACCCGACCACCTACGGCGGCGTCAACTACAACCCGCTGCACTTCAGCGGTGCGATCGGCCGCTACTTCACGGTGGGTGCGAAGTACACCTTCAACTGATCCTACAGGTGTGAAACACGAAACGCCCGGGCCAAGGCCCGGGCGTTTCTGTGTCGCTGTCAGTTACATCCCGCCACGCCCGTCGAACCTCTTCGGGTCCCCGTCTTGCCGCGACCACAA
>NZ_JASCOZ010000261.1 GCF_029960115.1 Stenotrophomonas sp. PS02289 | reverse complement strand
GGGCCGGGCGCTTCGCCCGCAACACCGGTTGGGGTGGCGGGGGCTGGGGTGGAGGCGGTGGTTTCGGGGGCGGTGGCGGCTTCGGCGGCGGCGGTGGCTGGGGCGGTGGTGGTGGGCGATCGGGAGGCGGTGGTGCCTCGGGGGGCTGGTGATGCGCGCATGGCGACACTTCTGGGCCCCTTCGGTGCACCGGGCGTTTCCGGGCGAGCACCTGCAGGCCATCACCGAGGCGATCACCGCTGGCGAGCAGCGTCACGGCGGGCAGGTCATGTTCGCGGTGGAGGCCGACCTGCCGTGGATGGCCCTGTGGCAGGGGGTGACCCCGCGCCAGCGCGCCCAGCAGGCCTTTGCCCAACTGCGCACCTGGGACACCGAACAGAACAACGGGGTGCTGATCTACCTGCTGCTGGCCGACCACGCCATCGAACTGGTGGCCGACCGTGGCCTGCGCGGCAAGGTGGGCGAGGACGAATGGCAGGACGTGTGCGCGCACATGCAGCAGCTGCTGCGCGAAGGGGCCCTGCAGGATGCTGTGTTGCGGGCGGTGGCCGAGGTCTCCGCGCTATTGGCGCGGCACTATCCGCCCGGCAGCGGGTCCAAGGATGACGGGCTGCCGAATACGCCCCAGCTGTTGTAGCCACCGGGCGGTCAGCCAGGCGGTGGGCGGCCGTAGAATACCCACTGACCTGCAAGGCGCTGCCCATGATCTATTTCCACGACATCGACCCCATTGCCATCTCGCTTGGGCCGGTCCAGGTGCATTGGTACGGCATCATGTACCTGCTGGGCTTCATTGCCGCCTGGTGGCTGGGCCGCAAGCGCATCGCCGCCGGTCGCCTGCCGGGGGTGGACGCCAACGGGTTCTCCGACCTGCTCTTCTACGCCATGTTGGGCGTGGTGCTGGGCGGGCGCGTGGGCTACATGCTGTTCTATGCGCTGGGCGACTTCCTGCACAACCCGCTGCTGCTGTTCAAAGTGTGGGACGGCGGCATGAGCTTCCACGGTGGCCTGCTGGGCGTGCTGTTTGCGTGCTGGTACTGGTCACGCAAGCATCGCCTGCACCTGTTCGACACGTTGGACTTCATGTCACCGCTGGTCCCGTTTGGCCTGGGCTTTGGCCGGCTGGGCAACTTCATCGGAGCCGAGCTGTGGGGCAAGTACACCGATGGCACCTGGGGCGTGATTTTCCCCAGCGGCCTGCCGGCCCCGTTCAACCAGATGGATCTGGCCACGCTGAAGGCGGAGTACGCCACCGGTGCGCTGAATCAGTACGCGCGGCATCCGTCGCAGCTGTATGAAGCACTGCTGGAAGGGCTGGTGATGTTCGCGGTGCTGTGGGCGGTGTCGGCCAAGCCGCGCCAGCGTTACCTGGTGTCGGGTCTGTTTGCGTTGTTGTATGGCGTGTTCCGTTTCGCGGTGGAGTTCGTGCGCATGCCCGACAACGGCGTGTACCTGGCGTTCGACTGGTTCACCCGCGGGCAGCTGCTGAGCCTGCCGCTGGTGGCCTTCGGCCTGGTGCTGCTGGTGCTGTCGCGTCGCGCACCGGTGCTGCAGCCGGTGGCCCCGCCGGCGTCTGCTGAGGGAAGCAAGGCATGAAGGCGTATCTGGATCTGCTGGAACATGTGCTGGAGCATGGCAGCGAGAAGTCCGACCGCACCGGCACCGGCACGCGCAGCGTGTTCGGCTGGCAGATGCGCTTCAACCTCAATGACGGGTTCCCGCTGGTCACCACCAAGAAGCTGCACCTGCGCTCGATCATCCACGAGCTGCTGTGGTTCCTGAAGGGCGACACCAACATTGGCTATCTGAAGGACAACCAGGTCCGCATCTGGGACGAATGGGCCGACGAAAACGGCGACCTCGGCCCGGTGTACGGCAAGCAGTGGCGCAGCTGGGCCACGGCCGACGGCGGCAGCATCGACCAGATGCAGTGGCTGGTGGACGAGATCAAGCGCAACCCGGATTCGCGCCGGCTGGTGGTGAGCGCGTGGAACGTGGGCGAGCTTTCGCAGATGGCGCTGATGCCGTGCCACAACCTGTTCCAGTTCTACGTGGTGGACGGCAAGCTGAGCTGCCAGCTGTACCAGCGCAGCGGCGACATTTTCCTCGGCGTGCCGTTCAACATCGCCAGCTACGCGCTGCTGACCCACATGGTGGCGCAGGCGACCGGCCTGGGCGTGGGCGACTTTGTGCACACGCTGGGCGACGCGCATCTGTATTCGAACCACTACGAGCAGGCGCGCGAGCAGCTGTCACGCGAACCGCGCGCGCTGCCGACGCTGTGGTTGAACCCGGAAGTGAAAGACCTGTTCGGCTTCCAGTTCGACGACATCCGCATTGATGGTTACGACCCGCACCCGGCAATCAAGGCACCGGTGGCGGTGTGAAGCTGTCGATGATCGTGGCGCTGGATCGCAACCGTGGCATTGGCCGTGACAACGACCTGCCGTGGCGCTTGCCGGACGACCTGCAGCACTTCAAGGCACTGACGCTGGGCAAGCCGGTGGTGATGGGGCGCAAGACGGCCTTGTCACTGGGCCGTGCGTTGCCGGGGCGAACCAACCTGGTGCTGACCCGCAGCGGCCAGGTGCCGTTTGCGGGCATGCGCGCGGTGGCCTCGATGGACGAGGCCCGGGCGATCGCGGAAGGCGAGGGCGCTGCTGAGTTGTGCGTGATCGGCGGCGGCGAGATTTTCGCGCAGCTGCTGGATCAGACCGATGCATTGCACCTGACCTGGGTGGATGCCGAGGTGCACGCTGACGTGCACTTCCCGGAGATTGATCCGGCCCAGTGGACCGAGGTATCGCGCACGCATCACCCAGCCGATGCGCGCCATGAGTACGCGTTCGACTTCGTAGACTACGTTAGAGCACCGTAAAGCCACGCCCTGCGTGGCTGCTGCTGGATTCGTGCGAAAAGCCCTCGGTTCACGGCCTTCCTGGCTAGGCGGGCCGGAAATCTGTCTTCCGCAGAGATGTTGAGCCGGTAGGGTCGGTCGCAAGACGACCGCACGGAGATCCTCAACGCCCGGTAACGACATGCAACGACCAACGGCAACGCCGGCCAACGGCCGGCGCTACCGAACCGGTCACGCGTCGCGGGTGTGGCTCACGTGTCCGATGCAACGCTTCTGCTCTTCTGTCGCTTCATCAATGGTCAGCAGGATGGCCCTGGGTCCATCGGTGACGAAGTACTCCGCACCCACGTTGCCGCTGGATTTGCACATCCACATACCGCGCAGTTTCGTGCACGGGATGAGCGGGTCGTCAGGGTGTCGTTCGTCGCGCAGATGCGTGAGCGCCTCTACGCGCACACGGCGGGGTTTGCGGCAGTGGTAGACGATGCGGGGACGCGTGGGGGCTTTGGTGTGAGAGGTCATACACAGGCTCCATGGTGAACCTCCCCGCCGGGATGGCGGGGAGCCGGGAGGTTGAAAGCCGTGCAAGAGGACGGAGCAGCCTTTTCCCACGAAGGTGTTTTATAGGGCCACCCTCCCGGCATTGGACGCACTTCGATTCTCTTGCGGAGCTTTCAAACTCCCGATGCCCACCATGCGGACAAACGCACGATAGCGGAATGCGATTTTTCCCATCGAACATTTTGATCTGACGCATTCGGTCGGGGGAAATGGCGCATTGAGCACGGAGTGCGTTGAATCCGTTGCGAGGCAAGGGATTCGAGAGTGTGATGCGCGTCTCGTTTGTGGTGGGGTGAGATTTTTGGGGCAGTGCAGTGATCGATTGTTGTTCGTCGTTTTCGACATGCATTGCGCGTGGTGATGGTGCGCGCGGTGTCGATGGATGCATGTCGTTACCGGATGTGGGTAGTGTCCGTGCGGTCGTCTTGCGACCGACCCTACCGGTCCCAAGCATCCAGATGATGCCGGTCGTTCCGGTGATTCCAGCCGTGTAGTGACACGCCATGCGTGTCAGCGATAGCGCATCCGCAGGAAGTGCATTTGATTTCCCATGGCCACCGACCATCTGTCGAAGGTGGGGCGGGGTGGGTTTGCGGGACCGTCAAAAACATGGATGTTTTTGACGAGCCTCCAGGGATGGATTCACGGCGTGTCCCGCAAACCC
>NZ_JASCOZ010000260.1 GCF_029960115.1 Stenotrophomonas sp. PS02289 | reverse complement strand
CCCCGCGGCGGCTGGGGGCGCCGGGGCGGGGGCAGGCGCAGGCTGGGCCGCGGCCTTGGCCGGGACAGACTTGGCCGGCGCCGGCGGGGCCGGCTTCGGTGCGGACTTCACTACGGGTGCTGCGGCCGGCTTGGCGGCCGGCTTGGATGCAACGGGCTTGCTGGCGGGCTTGGCCGGTGCCGGCTTGGCCGCTGCCTTCTTGACCGGCGCGGGCTTGGCCGCCGGCTTTACGGGTGCTTTGGCGGTTTTGGCCGGAGCGGCGACCTTCTTGGCCGGCGTTTTGGCGACCGGCTTCGGCGCAGCCTTCTTCGCGACGGCGGGCTTGGCTGCCGGCTTTTTGACCGGTGCTGCCTTCTTCGCGACCTTGGCCGGCGCAGCAGCCTTCTTTGCCGGTGCCTTGGCCGCCGGCTTGGCAGCTGCCTTTTTAGCCACGACCGGCTTGGTCGCCGGCTTCTTGGCAACAGACTTGGCCGCCTTTTTTGCTACAGGCTTGGCGGTTTTCTTGGCGGCCTGGACGGCCTTCTTTGCAGTTTTTTTAGCAGCCACGAAACGCTCTTCCTTGGTTTCCCCCGGGGCCCGGGAAAGCGGGCCTTTATAGCCTACCCGACCCGCAGCAGCAACCACGTGACGGACTCCGTTCATGCTCGGAGCCGCCTGCGGTGACATCGGGCCCCATTTGGGGGTGGACCGACGTGCGCAGTTCGGTACCTGACCCGGCACCCACGGTGCCGGAGCGGTCCGGCGCGCACCCGGCGCGGACGGAACCAACAGCCCATCCTGCGACAAATGCGGCCTTCATGCCAACTGCTCTAAGATGGGCACGTGATCTCACGCCTGCTCATCGCCCTGCTCCGCTTCTACAAGCGCTTCATCAGCCCACTGCTGGGACCGCGCTGCCGTTTCATGCCCAGCTGTTCTGAATACGCCATGCAGGCCATTGCCGTGCACGGCCCCGCGCGCGGTAGCTGGCTTGCCGCCAAGCGCCTGGGGCGTTGCCATCCCTTCCATCCCGGCGGTATCGACGAGGTGCCTGCGCGCACCGATCGCGCCGCCTGTCGCTGCCCAGGAAACCACTGAAATGTCCTCCACGCTCATCGTCAACGCCCGTCTGGTCAATGAAGGCACCGTCACCCAGGGTGACCTGCGCATCGAGAACGGCCGCATCGCGCAGATCGGCACCGGCCTGGAAGCGCGCCCGGGCGAGACCGTGGTCGACGCCGCCGGTCGCTGGCTGTTGCCCGGCATGATCGACGACCAGGTGCACTTCCGCGAACCGGGCCTGACCCACAAGGGTGACATCGCCACCGAATCGGCCGCCGCCGTGGCCGGCGGGCTGACCAGCTTCATGGACATGCCCAACACCAACCCGCCCACGCTCAACGCCGCCGCGCTGCAGGCCAAGTACGATGCCGCCGCCGGTCGTGCGCGTGCCAACTACGGCTTCTACATGGGCGCCAGCAACGACAACCTGGCTGACATCCAGATTCTGGATCCCAAGACCGCGCCGGGCATCAAGGTGTTCATGGGTGCCTCCACCGGCAACATGCTGGTCGACAACCCGGAAACCCTGGACGCGATCTTCCGCGACGCCCCCACGCCGATCATCACCCACTGTGAAGACACGCCGATGATCGATGCCAAGGCCAAGGAGTACGCCGAGAAGTACGGCGATGCCCTCAGCGCCGAACAGCATCCGGACATCCGCTCGCGCGAGGCCTGCCTGAAGTCGTCGCAGCTGGCGGTGTCGCTGGCGAAGAAGCACGGTACCCGCCTGCACGTGCTGCACATTTCCACCGCCGATGAACTGGCCCTGTTCGAGAAGGGTCCGCTGATCCGCGCCGATGGCAGCCGCAAGCAGATCACCGCCGAAACCTGCATCCACTTCCTGCGCTTTGACCGCACCGACTACGCCCGCCTCGGCAACCTGATCAAGTGCAACCCGGCGATCAAGGAAGTGAGCGACCGCGAAGCGCTGACCAAGGCGGTGGCCGACAACGTGATCGACGTGCTGGCCACCGACCACGCCCCGCACACCTGGGAAGAAAAGCAGAAGCCGTATGCGCAGGCTCCTTCGGGTCTGCCGCTGGTGCAGTACGCACTGGTCGCGGCACTGGAACTGGTGCACGAAGGGAAGCTGAGCATCGAACAGGTCGTGCAGAAGTTCGCGCATGCGCCCGCGCAGCTGTTTGATGTCAGCCAGCGCGGTTACCTGCGCGAAGGCTACTTCGCCGACCTGGTGCTGGTGGAAGACGTGCCGTTCACGGTGAAGCGCGAAGACATCCTGTCCAAGTGTGGCTGGTCGCCGTTTGAAGGCATGACCTTCCGCTCGCGCATCGCCTCGACCTGGGTCAACGGCGAGCTGGCCTGGGACGGCACCGCCCTGGTGGGCGCGCCGAACGGCCAGCGCCTGAGCTACGACCGCTGATGCGGGCATGGATGATGGGCCTGGGCCTGCTGGCCCTGGCCCCCGTCGCAGCGACCGCGCTGCTGCCCGCCCCTGCCCTCGCCCAGGCCGACACGCGCGTGGTGTTTCCGGCCAGCGCCTCGCAGGGGGCGATGGTGATCGGCAAGGTGCCGCCCGGCAGCACCGTCACCTACGCCGGCCGCACGCTGCGGGTGAGCGGTTACGGCAGCGTGGTGTTCGGCATTGGCCGCGATGAAAAAGGGCCGCTGCAGGTGGCCGTGCAGCGCCCCGACGGCAGTACGGAAACGGCGCGGATTGCCGTGACGCCGCGCGACTGGCCGGTCGAGCGCGTCAATGGCGTGCCGCCCAAGACAGTGAACCCGCCGCCGGCGATTGCCGAGCGGATCAAACGCGAGCAGGCAGAGGTCACGGCCGCGCGGTCGCGCGATGACAACCGTGCCGATTTCGCACAGGCCTTCATCTGGCCGGTGCAGGGTCGGATCAGCGGCCGCTTCGGCAATGCGCGGGTGTACAACGGGCAACCCGGCTCAGGGCATTCGGGCATGGATATCGCGGTGCCGACCGGCACCCCGGTGAAAGCACCTGCCGCTGGCGTGGTGACGTTTGCGGGTGCGGATCTGTACCTGACTGGCGGAACCTTGCTGCTCGATCACGGCTTCGGCATCAGCTCCAACTTCCTGCACCTGTCGCGGATCGATGTGAAGGTCGGCGACCGGGTGGAACAGGGTCAGGTGATTGCCGCCGTCGGGGCCACCGGGCGTGCGACCGGGCCGCACCTGCACTGGGGCATGAACTGGTTTGATACCCGGATTGATCCGCTGCTGGTGTTGGAGCGCAAGCCGTAGGGACGCGCCCTGCGCGTCCTGCGGGATCTCAGCCGCGTCCGGCCCACCACGTGCGCAACAAGGTGCGCAACGGCGTCACCTGCGGCGCACGACCTTCGGCGAACGCCTGCAACCGCGTACGCGCCAGCGAGGCATACATGCGCCGCGGGCGCGGACCGGCCACACGGCTCGGCCACGGCTGCAGCAGCTGCGCCGCATAGCGCTGCGCCGCATTGCCATCATCCTGCGCCAGCAGCGAACGCGGTACCGCCGCCACCCCGGCTTCCTGCAGACGCTGGCTCAACGTCTGCAACAGCACCGGGCTGGCCACGTCTCCGCGCGCCGGCGTATCGAACATCACCGCTTCCACGGCCGCCACTGCTGCGGAATAGGCCTGCAGTGCCTGCCGTGCCTGCGCGGCATCCACCGGCACCGCGCGCGCCTCGATCAGGTCCGGCAGCGTCTGCGCCAGCTCGGCCCACGGTGCGCGCACCGGTTCCAGCAGCCGGCCCAGCGGGTGGCGCGAGCGTTGCCCGGCCCAGCTGCGCAGCTCCTCGCCCCACCACGCCAGCTTGGCGTCGGCGGGCAACGGATCGCCGGCGGTGTTGAGGATGTCGTCGAATTCCTGCAGCAGTGAAAACCACGCCACCACCAGATTGCGCTGGTGTTCGGGAATGAAGGGTTCGGCCACCGACCATTCCGGCCAGCGGGTGCGCCATTTGTCGAGGAAGCTGTCGAGGGCGCTGGAGGTGGTCATGGCGATGTTCCTGTAAACGGTAGCGCCGGCCGTTGGCCGGCCCTCATGAACGGTGAAGGCGGGTCGAGGCCGGCCAACGG
>NZ_JASCOZ010000025.1 GCF_029960115.1 Stenotrophomonas sp. PS02289 | reverse complement strand
TGTCACCGCCGCCGTTCGCGCGGGTATCGACCGCGATACCGCGCACGGTGCGGTGACGCCGCCGATCGTGTTGTCGTCGAACTTCAGCTTCGACGGCTTCGGCAACAAGCGCCAGTACGACTACACGCGCAGCGGCAATCCCACGCGTGACCTGCTCGGCGAGGCGCTGGCTGAACTGGAAGGCGGAGCAGGGGGCGTCATCACCTCCACGGGCATGGGCGCGATCAACCTGGTGCTCAACGCCCTGCTGCAGCCCGGCGACACCCTGGTGGTGCCGCACGACGCCTATGGCGGCAGCTGGCGCCTGTTCAATGCGCTGGCAAAGAAGGGACACTTCACCCTGGTCACCGCTGACCTGACCGATCCGCGTTCACTGGCCGATGCGCTGGCCCAGTCGCCGACGCTGGTGCTGGTGGAAACGCCCTCCAACCCGCTGCTGCGCATTACCGACCTGCGCTTTGTCATTGATGCCGCGCATCGCGCCGGGGCCAAAGTGGTCGTCGACAACACCTTCCTGTCGCCCGCGCTGCAGCAACCGATCGCCTTCGGTGCGGACGTGGTGCTGCACTCGACCACCAAGTACATCAATGGCCACAGCGATGTCGTGGGCGGAGCGGTGGTCGCGCGTGATCCGCAGCTGCACGAGCAGCTGGTGTGGTGGGCCAATGCGCTCGGCCTGACCGGCTCACCGTTCGATGCGTTCCTGACCCTGCGCGGGCTGCGTACGCTGGGCGCGCGCCTGCGGGTACATCAGGAGAACACGGCGGCCATCGTGGATCTGCTGGCCACCAGCGATGCCGTGGCCCAGGTGTATTACCCCGGCCTGGCGGATCACCCTGGCCATGCCATTGCCGCACGCCAGCAGAACGGATTCGGCGCGATGCTGTCGTTCGAACTGGCGTCCTGTCCGGGCGATGACCCGCATGCCGCCGTGCGCGCCTTCGTCGACGGGCTGCGCTGTTTCACCCTGGCCGAATCGCTGGGCGGCGTGGAGAGCCTGGTCGCGCACCCGGCCACCATGACCCATGCGGCGATGACCCCGGAAGCGCGCGCTCATGCCGGTATCAGCGAGGGCCTGCTGCGTCTTTCGGTTGGCATTGAAGATGCGCAGGATCTGGTGGCCGACCTGCAGGCCGGGCTGCTGCGCGCGCAGGCGGTGATCGACGCACAGGCACGCAACGACCTGCGCAAACAGGTGGATGCATGAGCGCGGTCCTGCCGCTGGTGCGCGAACTCCCGCAGCGGCTTGCACTGCTCGGTACCGGTACGGTCGGCACTGCGTTCGTGCACCGCTACCAGGCACTGCAGTCGCGCGGTGTTGCGCTGCCGCGGTTCTCATGGCTGGCCAATTCGCGTACCGCGTTTCGCTGCGGCGGCCAACCGGCACAGGAACTGGCGCACGCCAACCGTGCCGCACGTGTCGTGCCCTCCCTGCAGCCCTGGGCAGAAGCGGAAGGACTACAGCGCGGCGACGTGCTGGTCGACGCCACGGCCAGCGACGAGGTCGCCAACTGGCATGAACAATGGCTTGCGCGCGGTGTTCATGTCGTGACCGCCAACAAACTGGGCCAGGGCACCCATTGGGCGCGTGCCCAGGCCATTGCCGAGAGCGTGGAGGAGGGCGGTGCCCGCTACGGCGACAGTGCCACGGTCGGGGCTGGACTGCCGCTGCTCAGCAGCCTGCGTGCGCTGGTGGCCGGCGGTGATCACATCCACCGGGTAGAAGGCGTGCTCTCGGGCTCGCTGGCCTGGTTGTTTCATCATTACGACGGCCAGCGGCCATTCTCAGCCTGGGTCGGTGAGGCGCTCAGCGCAGGCTATACCGAGCCCGATCCGCGCGTGGACCTGTCCGGGGAAGACGTACGCCGCAAACTGCTGATTCTGGCCAGGGCCAGCGGCATCGAGCTGCGCAGCGAACAGGTGCAGGTCAGTTCACTGGTTCCGGACGCGCTGGCCGGATTGCCGCTTGAGCAGGCGCTGGCACAGCTGGCGCTACTGGATGCACCCATTCAAGCGTACTGGCACCAGGCCCAGCGGGAAGGCGGATGCCTGCGCTTCATCGGCGGTGTTGATCGCGAGGGCGCGTGTGTCGGCCTGCGCGTTGTGGCCCACGATCATCCGCTCGCGGGAGGCGCGCAGACCGACAACCGCGTGGCCATCCACAGCGACCGCTACAGCATCCAGCCGCTGTTGATCCAGGGGCCGGGGGCCGGGGCCGAAGTCACTGCCGCGGCCCTGCTGGACGACGTCCTGTCCATCACCCGGACGTAGAGCCACGCCCTGCGTGGGTCCACACGCGGCGTCATTTTGCCGTGGCCAGCGCCTTCAACAGTGCGGCGTTGAATTGCGCGGGATCCTGCACCTGCGGCGAATGCCCCAGTTCATCGAAGGTCACCAGTGTCGAGCCGGGAATCGCTTCAGCTGCCGCCTTGCCCAGCACCGGGTAGTCACCCAGTGTTGCCTTCAGCGGTGCAGAGGCCAGGTCGCGGCCAATGGCGGTGCGATCGCGCTGGCCGATGAACAGCGTGGTGGGGACGCGCAGGTTGGGCAGTTCGTAGACGACCGGCTGGTTGAACACCATGTCCGAGGTCAGTGCCTGGCTCCAGGCCACCGCCTGCTGACCCGGACCGGCGTACATGCCGGCCTGCATGCGCGCCCAGTGTTCGTATTCCGGCTTCCAGTCGCCGCCGTAGTACACCTCCATCTGGTACTTCTTGATCGAGTCGAAGCTCGTCTTCAGTTCATTGGCATACCAGGCATCCACACTGCGCCACGGTACGCCTTTGGCCTTCCAGTCCTCCAGCCCGATCGGATTGACCAGGGCCAGCTGGCGCAGCTGCTGTGGATACTGCAGGGCGAAGCGCGCGGCCAACATGCCGCCCATGGAGTGCCCCACCAGGTCCACCCGGGTGGTGTCCAGCTTCAGGTGCTTGAGCAGGGCCTGGGTGTTGGCGGCGAGCTGGCCAAACGAGTACTGGTAGCGCAGCGGTTTGCTGGACTTGCAGAACCCGATCTGGTCCGGCGCGATGACCCGGTAGCCGGCAGCACTCAATGCGCTGATCGCCTCTTTCCACGTGCCCGCACAGAAGTTCTTGCCATGCAGCAGCACCACTGTCCCGCGCGGCGGGGCGCTGGCCGGAACGTCCAGGTAGGCCATTTCAAGCGACTGGCGCTGCGAGTCGAAGGTGAAGGTCTGGACCGGCCAGCCATAGTCGAAACCCTGCAGGCGGGCATCGTAGGTGGGGGCGGCAACGGCGGTGAGGGGCAGACAGGCAATCAGGGCGGCGGCCAGGATGCGCATGGCGGTCTCCAGGAAAAGATCCCCGAGCATAACCGCCCACGCTTACGAATGCCGGGCAGGGGCCGGCACCCGTGTTGCCGGCATCAGCACTCGATGACGTTGACCGCCAGGCCGCCGCGGCTGGTTTCCTTGTACTTGTCCTGCATGTCGCGGCCGGTATCGCGCATGGTCTTGATGACCTTGTCCAGCGACACCTTGTGTTTGCCATCGCCGCGCATGGCCATGCGCGAGGCGTTGATGGCCTTCACCGCTCCCATCGCGTTGCGCTCGATGCACGGGATCTGGACCAGGCCTCCGATGGGGTCGCAGGTCAGGCCGAGGTTGTGCTCCATGCCGATTTCGGCCGCATTCTCGATCTGACTGGGATTCCCGCCGAGTGCTGCCACCAATCCGCCGGCGGCCATCGAGCAGGCCACGCCGACCTCCCCCTGGCAGCCCACTTCGGCACCGGAGATGGATGCGTTTTCCTTGTACAGAATGCCGATGGCGGCAGACGTGAGCAGGAAGTCGAACACGCGCTGTTCGTTCGCGCCCGGACAGAAGCGATCAAAGTAGTGCAGCACCGCCGGAAGGACGCCCGCTGCGCCGTTGGTCGGCGCGGTGACCACGCGTCCACCGGCGGCGTTTTCCTCGTTGACCGCCAGCGCGTACAGGTTCACCCAGTCCAGCGTGGTCAACGGGTCGCGCATGGCCGCTTCCGGTTTGGACGAAAGCTCGCGGTACAGGGCCGGGGCACGGCGGGACACATGCAGGCCGCCTGGCAAAGTGCCTTCCTGGCGGATGCCTCGGGTCACGCAGGACTGCATGGCGTCCCAGATCTCGCGCAGCTGCGCGCGGATCTCGTCTTCGCTGCGCCAGCATTTCTCGTTCTCGAACATCAGCTGGGCAATGCTCAGTCCGCTGCGGGCGGTCTGGGCAAGCAGCTCATCGCCACTCTTGAACGGGTAGGGCAGCGGGGTTTCATCTGGCACGATGCGATCATCAGCGGCGTCGTCCTGGTTGACCACGAAGCCGCCGCCGACCGAATAGTAATCGCGCGTGGCGATGACCTGGTCCTGGGCGTCATAGGCGGTGAAGCGCATGCCGTTGGTGTGGTAAGGCAGCTTCTGCCGCTTGTTCAGCCCCAGGTCGCGCTTTTCGTCGAAGGCGATTTCATGGGTGCCCATGAGCCGGATGCGCTTGGTCGTACGGATGCGTTCCAGGGTTTCCGGAATGATGTCGGGATCGATCAGGTTCGGGCGCTGGCCTTCCAGGCCCAGCAGTACGGCCTTGTCGGTACCGTGTCCCCGGCCGGTCAGCGCCAGCGAACCGTAGACGTCGGCGCGGATCCGCACCACGTCCTGCAGGCAGCCCGGGTCGAGCAGCCAGCGGTGCACGAAGCGTTCGGCAGCCTTCATCGGTCCAACGGTATGCGAGGAACTCGGGCCAATGCCGATCTTGAAGACGTCGAACGTGCTGACAGCCATGATTGCCAAACTGCGGGTATCGGATGGAGCGCTATTCTATGCTGTCTTCGGCAGCCACCCTGGCTGCGGCGCAACATTTCTGACCACGGGTGGGCCGGTGTTTACCTTGTTCCAGCGCGACGACTGTCATCTGTGCGACCAGGCCCTGATCGTCCTGGCCCAGGCCCGTGTGACGGGCCTGGAGAGTGTGTTCATCGACGATGCCCCGGAACTGGCGTCCCGCTATGGCACGCGCGTGCCGGTGTTGCGCGACGGCCGTGGGCGGGAACTGGACTGGCCGTTCGACGTGGCCACGGTGACCGCCTGGATGGCCAATCACTTGGCCTGAAGCTTCACCACCGTGCTGATCGCGGTTTCATCGGGAATGGTTTTGGTGTCGGCCCAGTCGCCACCACCAACGCCGAAGTCCAGGCGCTTGACGGTCGCCTTGCCTTTCAGCACGGGATTGGCGCCCGGCTGCCACTCAAAGGTGAACGTCACCGGCTTGCTCACGCCGCGCAGTTCCAGCGTACCGTCGGCCACGTACTTGCCCGACGCATCCTTGGTGAAACCCGTCGCGGTGTAGCGGGCGGTGGCGAACTTGGCGACATTGAAGAAGTCGGCTCCCTGCAGCGTGGAGTCGCGGTCGTTGTTGCCACTCTTGGCACCGGCCAGGGGGATGGTCACGTCGAGCTTGCCGGCTGCGGGGTTGGCCGGGTCGAAACTCAGGGTCGTGGCGAAGCCCGGGAAGCTGCCGGTGAACACTTCACCGTCATACTTGCTGGCGAACGCCAGGTGCGAACCCGCACCCGGTGCCTGCACGTAGTCGGCGGCCAGCACCGGCGCGGTGGCCATCAGACCAGCGAGGGCGGCGGCGACGGCCGCAGGGGAAGTGAGCTTGATGTTCATCGTCAGTCCTTCTGGGGGGAGGTGAGCCAGCCCTGCGGCAGCATCCGCGCCAAAGTGGCATCACGTTGGAAAAGGTGGTGGTAGAGCGCCGCGCCTGCATGTGCAAGCACGACTGCGATCAGCAGCCAGAAGCCCCACTCATGGATGGCGTGGGAAATGTCCCGTGCGCCTGGATCGGGGGCGACCAGCTTGGGCACATCGACCAGCCCGAACCAGCGGAAGGGGCGCAGCCCGCTGGCCGAATCGTAGATCCAGCCGGACAGCGGCAGCGCGAACATCAGCACGTACAGCAGCCAGTGCGTGGCCGAGGCAATGCGCTCCTGCCAGGTGGGGGTTCCCGGCACCGGTGCCGGTGCGCCGGCATACAGACGCCAGGCCAACCGCGCCGCCACCAGCGCCAGCACGGTGATGCCCAGCGACTTGTGCGCGGTGTATACCCAGAAGAAACGGGGTGTTCTGGGCAGCTCGCCCATGGTCAGACCGACGATGCCCAGCAGCAGGATCAACAGCGCAATCAGCCAGTGCAGGCCTTGGCTGACGCCGCCCCAACGGTTGGGGGTGTTCTTGAGAGTCATGGCTTGGGCTTCACTGTGGACGGGGCCGGTGGCGTATCAGAGTCGTTGGCTGGAGGCGGAGTTCCCGCAGCATCGGAGGACGGTGTGTCCTGTGCATCGCCCGCGCTGCGGTCGCGTACCGCTTCCGCCTCGATGCGCAGTTCAACGCTGTCGCCGATCATCGACGGCCAGCCATCCACGCCGAAGGCCTTGCGGCTGAGCGTGGCCGTGGCGGAAAACCCGGCCGTGCGGCGGAAGGGCGGCATCGGATGGCGCTTGACCGCGTTGACCGTGACCGCCAGTTCCACTTCCTGCGTCACCCCACGCACGGTCAGGTCGCCGAACACGCGTGCGTGGGCCGCATCCACCGGTTCAATGCGGGTGGAGACGAAACGTGCGTCAGGAAAGCGGTCGGTGTCGAGCAGGTTGCCAGCCATGACCGCCTTGTTCCATTTGGGGTCGCCCAGATCCAGTCGTTGCAGCGGCACACTGACGGTCAACCGCGCACTGCTCCAGTCGTCCGGGTCGAACCGGAGCTGCCCTTCGCTGCCGGACACGGTGCCCAGCGCCTTTGAGAAGCCGGCATGTTCCACCGCAAACAGCACCCGGGTGTGCACCGGGTCCAGGCGCCAGTCCTGCGGGGCGGCAGTGACGGCCAACGGGGCGGTGAGAAACAACAGCAAACTGGACAGGCGCAGGATCACGGGAGCCTCCATAACGAACCGGGCCGATCATACGCGCAGCCCCGTGAGGGCCGGCAAGCACCATGGCTGCAACAGTTCGTGGTGTCTTTGGACGGGACGGCCAGCGGACCCGGCTACGGACGAATGCCCCTTGGCTGTGTGACAATCCTCCGGTACAGGGAGGATTCGATGGCGTTGGTCACGCGCGGTTGGCGGGCTGGCATCGTGTTGCTGGCAGGGGTGTTGTGCCTCATGCCGACCATGCTGTGGGCCGCAGGGACATCGGCAGAGACACCGCGCATGCGCCGTATGGGTGCCGCCGAAGGCTTGCCTTCACGCATGGTTCTGGCACTGGCGCAGGACCGCCAGGGATACATCTGGGCGGCCACCGACGATGGTCTGGCCCGCATTGACGGCGTTGGCCTGCGGGTCTGGCGCAACGAACCTGACGAACCCGATTCGTTGCCCGGCAACGAGGTCGAGAGCCTGCTGGTCGACCCGCAGGATCGCGTCTGGCTGGGCATCAACGGCGCAGGATTGAGCATGCTGGATCATGCACGTGACCGCTTCCGCCGTTTCCCCGAGCTTGATGGTCAATGCGAAGGGCAATACTGGGCCTTGGCCTATGCCAGCAAGGCACTGTGGATCGGCACCAACAAGTACGGTGTGTGCCGGCGCGATGAAGACGGCCGCCTGACCCGTTACAGATCGGTGCCCGACGACCCGGGTACGCTGCCCGACGATACGATCTTCGCGATGGTGAGTGACCCGCAGGGTCGCGTGTGGGTGGGCACCGGCAATGGATTGGCGCGTTGGGACGGGCGCGGTTTCACCCGCATCGCTCCGGACCTGCTGGCCGGGAAAAGCGTGGTCCGGCTCACCCGCGATCCAGACGGCACATTCTGGGCCGGTACCGAAAGCGGGCTGTTCCAGATCCTGCCGGATGACAGTGCACGACCCGCACCCTGGGCGATCGGCGCGGATGTGCGCTCGAGCATCGTCCTGCATGACCGGCACGGGGGCTACTGGCTGGGCACGGCTGACGGCCTGTATCGCGGTGACGCGCACCAGGCGCGCCTGCTGGCGGGTGATGGCGGCAGCGGCTTCCTCACCGGGCGCAGTGGCGTGCTCGACCTGATGCAGGACCATGAAGGCGGCATCTGGGTCGCCACGCTCAGCCAGGGCCTGGCGTATCTGCCTCCGGACTGGAGGCGCTTTTCCACCTGGTATCAGCTGGACGGAAAGCCGACCGACAGCCTTTATCTGCTGAACGCGGCGGTGTCGGGCGACACCTACTATGTGGTGGGTGCGCACGGCATCTATGAGCTGGGTCCGGACGGCCAACTGCGCCAGATCGCCTTCGAGCAGCAGCTGGGCGTCGGTGCCATCTGGGCGGTGTTGCCGCGCGCCGACGGGGCCCTGTGGTTGGGGCGTGCCGGTCGCCTGGGTCTGTACCAGCCGCGCACCGGCGTGCTGCGCGAGTGGAAGATCGGGGGCGGGCAGGACCTGCGCCAGCGCATCGATATCATCCGCGAGGCTCCCGATGGCGATCTGTGGCTGTCGATCATCAACTACGGCGTGCAGCGACGGGACGCACAGGGCAACCTGCTCGAGACCATCCGCATCGATGAAGGACGCGGACTCACCGAGAACCCGATCGAACAGATGCGCTTCGATGCCCGTGGCCAGCTGTGGATCATGGGCGACATGGGACTGCTGCGCTGGCAGCACGATCGATTCGAGCAGGTGCCGGGCGTCTCGCAGGGCCAGATCTTCGACATGGTCTGGATTGACGCCAACGAGGCATGGCTGGCCCGTTCTGGTGCGCTGGAGCGCTACCGCTGGGATGGCCTGAGCATGACGCTGCGCGAGCGCGTCGGCGCGGTGCAGGGCATGCCGCCCGCCTCCATCGGCGGCCTGATGCTGGGCAGCGCCGGCCAGGTCTGGGCGACCACGCCGCGGGGGCTGGTGCGCTGGCATCCAGGTGAGCGTCGCCTGCGCCTCTACAACGAACGCGACGGGCTGCCGGATGTCGAGTTCAGTGGACGTCCTCCTGTGCAGGGGCGCAGTGGACGCGTGCTGGCCCTGACAGCGACCGGATTGACCGGCTTTGATCCGGATGTGCCGGACCGGATCCTGCCGCCCTCGCAACTGGTGATCGACAACATCCAGGTGCGCCGTGACGATGCCGAGGGCCAGCAATCGTTGCCGGTGGACGCGCCGCTCCAGCTGGGGCCTGACGACCGCGACCTGATCATCACCGCGCGCTTGTTGTCCTACGCCAGCCCGCTGGGCAACCGGTATCGCTACCGCGTGGGCGGGTATGACCAGAACTGGGTCATGCAGAGTGCGGGCGGCGAGCGACTGCTCTCGCGTCTACCGGCAGGCGATTACACCGTCGAGGTGCAGGCGGCCACGGCGCAGGGCGAGTGGACGCCCTCGCGCGCGATCAGCGTCCACGTACAGCCGCCGTGGTGGCGCAGCAACACCGCCCTGCTGGGGTATCTGGTGCTGGGACTGCTGCTGGTACTCGGCGGCGCGGCGATTGCCCGTGCGCGGTTGCGCCGTCGCCAGCAATGGCAGTTGACCGTGCACAAGCAGCAGATCGCCGAGCAGGCATCGCAGGCCAAGAGCCGCTTCCTGGCCACGCTCGGCCACGAGGTACGCACGCCCATGACGGGAGTGCTGGGCATGAGCGAGCTGCTGCTGGCCACGCCGCTGGATGAACTGCAGCGCGGCTACGCTGCCTCGATCCAGCATGCCGGGACGCACCTGCTGCGTCTGGTCAACGACGCCCTCGACCTGGCCAGGATCGAGGCCGGGCGCCTGGAGCTGGACATCCGTCCGTTCGACCTGATGTCGATGCTGGTCCAGGTGGAGACACTGATGGAGCCCATGGCGCACCAGCGCGGCCTGGCGTTCGAGCGGAGCTTCAATCTGCCTGGACCCATCCAGGTCAGCGGGGATGAGATGCGCGTGCGTCAGATTCTGATGAATCTGCTCGGCAATGCGATCAAGTTCACCGAGCAGGGGCATGTTGGACTTGGCACGGAGCTGGGTGAAGACGGCCTCGGGCTGTCCTTCGAGGTGTCTGATACCGGGCCGGGCATCAACCAGGATCAGCAACAGCGCCTGTTCCACCGCTTCGAACAGGCCGACGGTCCGCGTACGGCATCGCGTTATGGCGGCAGCGGCCTGGGTCTGGCGATCTGCCAGGAACTGGCCGTGGCGATGGGCGGGCGCATCCGCATCGACAGCCAGCCGGGGCAGGGTGCGCGCTTCACCGTGACCTTGCCGCTGCCGTGGCGGGTACACGCCATGGGCGGGCGGACCGCGCTGGAAGGGGCGCTCCCGCAGTTGCCCCCACTGCGCATCCTGCTGGTGGAAGATGATGCGACGGTGGCCGAGGTCATCACGGGGCTGCTGCGTGCACGTGGACACACCGTCGTGCACGTGATGCATGGACTGGCTGCACTGTCGGAAATGGCGGCTGACGGCTTCGATGTTGGACTGCTGGACCTGGATCTTCCGGCACTGGATGGCATCGCCATTGCCAGCCAGCTGCGTGCAATGGGCTACACACTGCCGCTGGTGGCCGTCACGGCGCGTTCTGACGCCTATGCGGAACAGCAGGTGCTTGCCGCAGGCTTCGACGGTTTCCTGCGCAAGCCGGTGACCGGGGAACTGCTGGTGAGCGCGATCACCCAGGCGCGCGCGACGCGGGGTGTCCTGCTGACCGATACGCTCGAGTGATCGTTACCTGGTAGCGGGAAGCACGCACCTTCCATCGCCGTCCCCGGTCGCCATCGCTGTTTTCCATCGCGAAACAGGTTGACGCAAATGGCGCGGCATCGTTCCGCGTAGATCGATATCGTTTGCCGCATGAAACGAATGTGGCTGCGGTAGAGGGTAATGCGCGTGCGAAATGCCCCGTGTGGGCTCATGACCTGTCTGGTGTGGGCGCTGCTGCTGGCGTGGCCCCCTCTGCTGTCCGCCCAGGTGATGCAACTGCCATGGCCCCGGCCGCTCGGGGCTGCTGACGGCTTGCCGACCCCGGACATCCGTGCGGTGGCTGAAGACGCCACCGGCTACATCTGGTTGGCCAGCAGCGACGGACTGCTGCGCTTCGACGGGCAACGCTTCCGGACGCTGCATCGTTCTGACGGGTTGCCCGACGCGGACCTGTTGGACCTGCACATTGATGCCGGTGATCGCATCTGGCTGGCAACGGCCAACCAGGGGGTGGTGACGTTGGGTGTTGATCGCACGACGTTTGAACGCGCGGACGCTGCCGCGCCGCCTGCGGTCCGCAGCGGTCGCATCCGGCAGGTCACCAGCGGCCCTGACGGTCGTGTGTGGGTCATTGGCGACGATGAGCGACTGTATGTTCAAGCGTCAGCGCATGCGGCCTGGCAGCGCGTGGCACTGGATGATGGCCCGGTGCGACAGCTGGTGGTTGATCGCGACAGCGTCGCGTGGGTCATCAGTGCAACGCGGCTATGGCGTGGAGAAAACACGCACTTCCGTGAGCAGACGTTGCCGCAGGCAATGACGGGCGCACTGCAGAACGTGTGGGCAGATCCGTCTGGCGGCGTCGAGATAACCGTGGGTACACAGAGCTGGGCGCTGGATCGTGACGGTCAGCGCGTTGCGGGGCCGCATCGGGCACGCACCCTGCTGCGCAGCAGGGAGAAGGTCACATGGCAGCAGGCTGGCCCACTACTGCAATGGAGCAAGGGCGACGGTGCACATCCGGTTGGAATGCGACCGTCCATGCTGGACAGGCACGCACCGGTGCAGATCCGTCAGCTGCTGCAGGATCGCAATGGGGACCTGTGGTGGGTCATTGAACGTCGCGGCCTGTGGTGGCTGCCGTCCCACTGGCAACAGTTCACCCTGATGCCAACCGTTGGTTGCACGGTTCGCGATCACGGCATTCATCCCGTACGCGCGTTGGCGGCATCGGGCCTGCACCATGCGTGGGTGGCCGGAGCCGACGGCCTTCTGCAGCGGCTGGACCTGCGCAATGGCCAGACCTCGCACCCGCTGACGCTGGCTGCGGCCGGCATGCGGCCGGCTTCATTCGCGCTCGACGAAGATGCGCTGGGCCGGGTGTGGGTGGCGATGCCCGGGCAACTGCTGCGCTACGATCGCAGGTCGCGTGTGACCCGGCGCTGGCTGTTCCAAGCCACGCGGAACACCCCCGTTTCCAGCCTGCAGATATGCGCGCAGGGAAACGTCTGGTTGGCCGCCGGTGACACTGTGCACCGGTGGTCCGAGCAGCAGGGGGACCTGGTCAGCGCGTCGGCGGCTGAGCTTGGATTGAGTGGCGACGGACAGGGACGCCAGTTGCTCTGCACCAGGAGTGGGGAGGTGTGGGCAACCGATCCCCAGGGTCCTCTGCGCTGGAGTTCCGCGCACGAACGTTTCCTGCGCGTGGCTGCCGCAGGTGCCGGCATGGCAGCGGCACTGGCCGAAGCCAGCGATGGCACGCTGTGGGTTTCCCGCGATGCAGCGCTTGACCAGTATGGTGCCGGCGCGCAGGGCGCGCAGCGACTGCGGCGTATATCGGCGGATCAGGGCTTCCCGTTGCTGCGCGCTGCAGCGCTGACCCTGGATGCCAGCGGCGTGGTATGGGCGGGGGCGACCCGCGGACTGGTGCGGGTGGATCCGGGCAGCGGCGAAGTCCGCGTGCTCGGTGTGCCGCAGGGATTGCCCGCGCAGGAGATTCTGCCGCGCCAGTTGTTGCGACTGGGATCGGGTGCCTTGGTCGCTGCGGTACGCGAGGGCGGGGTGTTGGCGTTTGACCCGTCAATGGCAACCTTGCCTTCGCCTGTCCCCGTGCTGGTGGTGGATGCCATGTCCCGGCATCGCAGCGACAGGATCATGGCCCTGCCCCTGGGGAGCGAAACGGTCTTCCTGAGTACGCTCGACCGTAACTTCCGCGTCTCGGTGAGCCTGCTCGGGCGCGGTGATCCCGATCGCATCCAGCATCGTTTCCGGTTGCTGGGGCAGGACACGGGATGGGTGGACACCGGGCCGGTCGCACAGCGGATCTTCGCGCGCCTCCCCGCGGGCGAGCACGTGTTGCTGATCCAGGCCCGGCATGCCGGTGGCCCTTGGTCGGCGGTGCGCGAACTGCGGCTTCGGGTGGAGCCACGCTGGTGGCAGACCGCCGCAGGACGTGCGCTGCTGGGTGTGCTCGGGTGCACCTGCGTCGTGCTCGTCGGGCGGCTGCTGCATGCCTTGCAGCGGCGGCGGGAAGGTCGACGGCAGGTGCATCAACGCCGCGATCTCGCCGAGCTTGATTCGCTGGACCGGACCCGGTTCCTGGCGCGTTTGGGGCGTCAGATCCGGATGCCGATGACCCCTGTACTCGGTTGGAGCGAACTGCTTCTGCATTCCACGCTTTCGCCCACCCAGCGCACCCAGGTGGGCAGCCTGTACCAGGCCGGACACCATCTTCTGCAGCTGACCGATGATGCACTGGACCTGGCCAGCATCGAGGGCAACCAGTTGCACCTGGTCAACGCGCCTGTCGCGGTGGCGGCCCTGCTCGACGAACTGCATGCCCTGCTGTCGCCGGTGGCCAGCGGCAAAGCCATTGCGCTGCACTGGCACTGCATGCTGGAGGCGGACCAGCACCATCTGGGCGACGTGCAGCGCCTGCGCCAGATTCTGCTGAATCTGTTGGGGAATGCACTGAAGTTCACCACGCGCGGGCAGGTCATGGTGACCGTGCGCAGCGGCGATGATGGACACGGGCTGACGATCTGCATTGCCGATACCGGGCCAGGCATGTCCGCCGAGCAGGTGCAGCACCTGTTCCAGCGCTTTGTCCAGGCAGAGGGTGCTAGGACGCTGGCCCGTCATGGCGGCAGTGGATTGGGACTGGCGATCAGCCTCGACCTCGTGCAGGCCATGGGGGGGACGATCGAGGTGGACAGCCAGCTGGGCCGGGGCACCCGTATGACGGTGACGTTGCCCTGGCAGGCGGTGCCATGCAGCAACACCCTGCCGGAACCGCCCCTCCCGATGGAAGAGGGGCGCTGCCTGCGGGTGATGGTGCTGCTGCCTTCCATCGCGGTTTCCGACGTGGTCTGCGCACTGCTGCGGGCCAGCGGTCACCAGGTGCTCGGCGTGGACGATGCCACGACCTGGCTGGCGCAGGTTGATCCGGGTCCGTGGGACCTGATTGCCGCTGACCCCGACATGCTGGCCGGAGGCGAGCGGGTCAGTGCGCGGCTGCCGCTGGCGTGGCCGGGCGTGACCCGACTGGCGCTGAGTCCCCGCGCTGATGCCTGTGCAGAGCGCGAAGCCCTGGCGGCCGGATTCGATGCATTTGTGCGTCTGCCACTCACGTCGCACAGGTTGCAGATGGCGGTGGCACGATGCCGGCGGCGTTGATGGACCGTGTGCGCATGCTCTGGGCCTGCGTGCTGCTGGGGCTTGCGCAAGCAGGCGTTGCCCACGCGGTGCCTGACAATGCCCAGCGCTTCACGACCGCCGATGGCCTCCCGTCCAATCTGATTCACGCCATGCTGGAGGATCGCCACGGGTATCTGTGGTTTGCCAGCGACGACGGCGTGGCGCGCTTCGATGGACGCCGCTTTCGAACCTGGAGGCGCGAGCAGGGGCTGCCCGGCAACCAGGTCCTGGCGATGGCACAAGACGCGCATGATCAGCTCTGGCTGGGTACCGGACAGGGGCAGCTGGCCAGGTTGTCCGCCGACCGCCAGCGCTGGGAGGTCTTTGACGCACAGCGCTTTCCCGCGATGGGACAGGCACCGGTGCTGGTGATACTTCCAGGTCCGGCGGGCGAGATATGGTTTGGCACGCGTGGCCAGGGCTTGTTCCGTCTGGGGCCGGATGCCCGCTTGCGCCAGTTCCTGCCCACGGTGCGCGGTGACGGTCTTCCTGACCGGATTGTCGAGCATCTGGCATTCACCGCCGATGGAAGTCTGTGGGTCGGCACGCCAGGTGGTCTGTCCCGCTGGCATGACGGCCGCTTTTCCCGGCCGTCTCCCTCGCTGCTCGCGAGCGCGCCGGTCACCGCGCTGCTCGTTGACGAAGCAAAGCGGTTGTGGGTCAGCGGAGCCGCAGGACCATGGCGCGGCAGTGGCAGTGGGAGCCTGGAACCGCTGGATCTGACCACCGGGTCGCATGCGCTGGGAATCGCACGTCGGGGGCAGGTGTGGTTGGCACAGGGGGCGATGGTGTGGCGCCATGGAGGGCTCTCTCCGCGCATCTCGCTGGCGTCACTGACCTCCCCGCTGGCCCCGCAGTTCCGCAGCGTGTTCGAAGACGGTCATGGTGGCCTCTGGTTGCTGGGGCGCCATCTGGGCGTGTGGCGACTACCTCCGCACTGGCAGCATTTTCGCCCGGTCTCGCTTCCGGATGCGCCCGTCACCTCCCTCACCGGCATACGCCTGGAAGGAGCGCAGATCCACGCGCTGCGATGCGGCGATGGCTCCCGTTGGCACGTCGATGCGCGGGGTATCGAGCGACGACGTGGCCTGCAACAGCCTGCCCGCCGGTGGTCATGGGACGCAGCCAATCACCCGCGCCCGGAAGGTCCGCAGGCAGTGCACTGTGATGATGGGGATGGCCTCTGGTGGGGAAGTGCACAGGGCGTGCGTCGATGGCGGGACGGTCGATTCGAAGCCCCTTCGGGCAGCGACGAGGAAGCCAACGCGTTGCACGTCACCCAGGACCGTGCGCTGTGGGTGGCCAGTCCAGGCGTACTGCGACGCTATCGCATCAGTGAAGACGGCCTGCAGCACACCGTCCGCATCGACGAGCGGCACGGAGTGCCGCCACTGCGCTTCCATGCCTTGGCCGAAGACGCCCAGGGCGTGCTGTGGGCGACCAGCGCACGCGGTCTGCTCCAGGTCTTGCCACGCGAAGGCCAGGTTCGCCTGTATACCCGAGCCGATGGCGTCCCTGCTGCGATGCTCTCTTCGCATCTGCAGGCGCAGGGGACGCAGATGCTGGCGCTGGGGGATGACGGTCGCGGTGTCCGCTTCGATCCCTTGAGCCTGGAAGGTCATTCGCCGGACCCGGCTCCGGTCGTGGAGCGTGTGCAGGTCCGTCGTGCAGGCGGTCTGCAGGTGCTGCCCCCGCGTCCGGTCCTTCGGCTGAAGACGGGTGACCGAGATCTCCAGGTGACCGTGCGCCGGCTCGGACCTGCTGTGGAGACCCAGCAGTATCGTTTCCGTCTGCACGGGCTCGATCGTGACTGGATCCGGGTGGGTCGTCGTGGTACGCGAGGATTCGCGCGCTTGCCTCCCGGCCAGTACCGGTTGGAGTTCCAGGCCCGCCAACCCGATGGTCACTGGTCCGACAGCGAGTGGATGCAGCTGGAGGTCCAGCGCGGCGGCTGGGATCACCCACTGTGGGTGGGGTTGCGCATGGGCGTGGCAGCGCTGCTGTTGGCGGGTGCGGCCTGGATCACGCTGCGCCAGGTGCAGCGGGGAAGGGGGCGGCAGCGGTCGGTGCAGCGTCGCGTGGTGGCCGAGCAGTCCGCGCAGGCCAAACAACGCTATCTGTCGACGTTGGGGCATGAAATCCGAACGCCGTTGACCGGTGTGCTGGGTCTGAGCGAGCTGCTGCTGGCGTCGCCGCTGGCACCGGCGCAGCGACAGCAACTGGAACGGATCCGCCAGGGCGGTCAGACCCTGCTGCATGTGCTCGACCACGCGTTGGACGAGGCGCGCATCGAGGCGGGGCAGATGCCCTTGCAGTCACAGGGAGTGCGCGTGGCCGACGTGTGCCGGCAATGGCAGGCCCGCAGCGTGCTCGCGCTGTGCCCGCGGGGCACCGGCGTGGGGCTCTGCGTTCACGTGGCTCCGCAGGCGCAGACCTGCGGCGATCCGGAACGACTGCTGCAGCTGCTGGATGAGGTTGCCGACATTCTGGTCAGCCGCACCGCCTGTGCCGGGCTGGTGCTGCAGGTCTGGTGGCAACCGGGGCGCGACGGTTTGTTGATGGAGCTGGCCACCACGTCGGCGCGTGCGGCGCAGCGCGCCAGCACCGGGCGGGCGGCACGCCCGCGGGTCGTGCCGATGGTGTCCCGCAGGGTGCTGCACGATGCGCTGGATGCCACACAGGGGCTTGTGCGGACCTTGGGCGGCGCATTACGGCTGCACGCCACCGATGATGGGCGCTGGAAGGTGATGATCCAGTTGGGATTGCCGGAGCTGGGCAGGATGCGGATGGCCAATGGATTGCGCGTGCTGGTGGTGGAAGCAGATCCGGCACACGCTTTTGCGCTCTGCCAGCTGCTGCAGGACCAGGGACACCGTGCCGTACACGTGGCCCATGCACTGGCAGCCCTGGCCGAGCTGCAGGCGGCCCCAGTCGACGCGGTCCTGCTTGCGCTTGAGCTGCCGGGGGTGGATGGGCTGGCGGTGCTGGACATGATCCGGGCACGCGACGCACGGATTCCGATCCTGCTGGCGGCAGGGCCGGGAGGCGATCCGGATGCGCAGCTGACGGCGACCCGTGCCGCCGGTGGCGATGCGGTGCTGTCGCTGCCGATCGACCCGGCCGGGCTGCACCGGGCATTGCAGCAGGCCGTGAGCGAGGAAGGTTCGTCGTAGCGGGACGAACCGTTTACCATGCCAGAGCGGGCCGGCTGCGACAGCGCTGCCCCCCGTTGCCGGCTCGCACACCTGGCTGGCATGCCCGATTCGCCTCAGGAGATCCATTGGTGGTGCCTTTGCGTTGGCTGCTCCTGTTGGCGATGGTGATGCTTCTGCCAGCGCGCGTGATGGCGCAGCCCGTGCCGCCCACGCCGCGGCAGTTGACCGTGTTCGACGGTCTGCCGTCCAATACGGTCAATCGCATGGCCGAAGACGGCTACGGCTACCTGTGGCTGGCGACCAACGATGGGCTGGCGCGCTTTGATGGGCGCAACTACCGGATCTGGCGCGCCGAGGACGGTCTGCGCGACAACCACGTGTGGAGCGTGCATGTGGATGCGCGCAACCAGTTGTGGATCGGCACCGAGAATGCCGGATTGGCGATGATGTCGCCGGATCGCCGCGAGCTGAAATTCTACGATCGCAGCAGTCACCCTGAGCTGGGCAGCAACACCATCTGGGCGATCACCTCCACCCCGGACGGTGCGGTGTGGTTCGGCACCTATCTGGGCGGGCTGTATCGGCTGCGGCCCAATGGCGCGCTGACCCGCTACATGCCCGAGGCCGGCAATCCACGCAGCCTGCCATCGGCGTCGGTGGTGCAGCTGGCGACCACGGTGGACGGCAGTCTCTGGGTCGGTACCAAATCCGGGCTGGCGCGCTGGACGGGTACGGACTTTGAGCGCGTGCCGCCGGGCACGCTGCCCGAAGACAACATCAATGGCCTGACTTCCGAGCTGGATGGCAGCCTGTGGATCAGCACCAATCACGGGGTCATCGTCCGCCGTCCCGACGGTCGTTTCGAGCCAGCACCGTGGAAGGTCAGCGAAGGCGACCAGGTGCTGGGAATGATGTTGCGTGATGAGCAGGGCGGATACTGGCTCGACACGCGCTCGGGTCTTGGACGCGCCTACAACGGCCAGTTCCAGCAGGTCCCGCTCTACAGCGCGCTGGCGCGCGGGCAGGTGCGACCCAACTGGGCGGGAGCCTACGAGGACCGGGAGGGGGGCATCTGGCTGGCCAGTACCAACGGTGGCCTGTGGCATCTGCTGCCACGCTGGTGGCAGTTCTCCGTCCTGTCGCGGCTGGAGGACGATCCGAAGTCGCTGCGCAACGCGTATGTGCTCGGCTTGGCCGCGTCGGCGGACGGGGGAGTCTGGACGGTGGGTACGCACGGTGCGCTGGACAAGTTCGACCCCGCCACCGGGCAGGTGGAGCAGCACCGCACCTGGGTGGATGGCATCAACTGGCTCATGTCGGTGACCGAGGATCCGCATGGACGGGTCTGGATCGGTTCCAACGGAGCGCTGGTGCGGTATGACCCGCGTGACCGCTCGATGCGCCGCTGGGGGCGGGACGCCGGTGCCGATGCCAGCCTTGCGGGCGTGGTGGAGTCGATGGTGATCTGCGATGACGCGCACCTGTGGGCGGCCGCCGTCGGTGGCGTCCAGCAGCGCAATCTGGAGGGAGGGGTGACCCAGCGGGTCGCGCCCGGTCAGGCCGGGCTGGGCAGCGGCCAGGTGGTGCAGAGCCTGTTGTGTGGTCCGGACGACCACCTCTGGCTGGCGACCAGCCAGGGCATGATGCACTGGGTGCCGGGGCAGGAACGATTCGAACCGATGCCCGGTGGTCCCGTACGCGGGGTGCACGCCATGGCGCTGGCCGACGACGACTCGGTCTGGGTCTCGGAGGAGGGTCGGCTCAGTCGTTATCGTTGGAGCGGCACCCAGTTGCAGCGCCTGGCGCTGGTGGGTGCGGCCGATGGCTATCCCGAGCTGGCCGCGACCGGGCTGGCCGTGGATGCCCAGGGGGTGGTGTGGGCTGCGAGCGCCCGCGGCTTGATCCGTGTGGATACCGCGCACGCCAACGTGCGTCAGTACGGCGTTCACGACGGTCTGCCCAGCCAGGAATTCCGTACCAACACCCTGGTCCGGACGGCCAGTGGGCGTCTGGTCGGCGGCACGCCGGCGGGCGTGGTTCTGTTCGATCCAGACCAGGTACGCCCGGCATCGCGCCGCGCGCCGCTGGTGATCGAGCGGGTTGAAGTGCGTCGCGGTGAGCGGGTTCTCGATCTGACCCATCTGGCTCCGCTGGAGATTGCCGACGCCGACCGTGATCTGCGCATTGTGGCGCGGCTGCTGTCGTTCGCCGATTCCTCGTCCAACAGCTACCGCTACCGCCTGGCCGGCTATGACCCGGATTGGGTGGAAGTCGGGCCCGGAGGCGAACGCGTGTTCTCGCGCCTCCCACCGGGACGATACCGGCTGGAAGTGCAGGCGCGCTCGGCGGACCTGGTCTGGTCACGGGTGCAGGCGCTGGATTTCAGAGTCCTGCCGCCGTGGTGGCGCAGCCTGTCCGGGCTGCTGGTGCTGACCTCGATGGCGCTGCTGCTGTTGAGTCTGTTCGCCTGGTTGTACCGCCGTCGCCTGCAGCGCCGGCATGCCTATCAGCTCGCGTTGCACAAACAGGAGCTGGCCGAGCAGGCGTCGGCGGCGAAGACCCGCTTCCTGGCCAACCTCGGCCACGAGGTGCGTACGCCGATGACCGGGGTGCTGGGCATGAGCGAGCTGCTGCTGTCCTCGTCGCTGGATGCGAAACAGCGCAGTTATACCGAGTCGATCCGGCATGCCGGCGAACATCTGCTGCACCTGGTGAACGATGCGCTGGACCTCGCCCGCATCGAGTCCGGTCGATTGCAGCTGCAGCAGCTGCCGTTCCCGCTGCAGCCGCTGATCGACGATGTCTGCACGCTGATGACCGCATTGGCGGAACAGAAGCAGCTGCGGTTCGTGCTCGACAACACGCTGCCTGAAGGCACCTGCAGTGTTGGTGACGCCCTGCGTCTGCGCCAGATCCTGCTCAACCTGCTCGGAAATGCGGTCAAGTTCACCCGTCAGGGCGAAGTGCGGCTGACCGTGCGCGCGCTGGCACCGGACCGGGGGCTGCACCTGGAAATCTCCGATACCGGGCCTGGCATCAGCAGTGACCAGCAGGAGCGGCTGTTCCGGCGATTCGAACAGGCCGATGGCGCGCGCACCGCGGCCCAATATGGCGGCAGCGGGCTGGGGCTGGCGATCTGCCGTGAGCTGGCGCTGGCGATGCAGGGACAGATCGAGGTGGACAGCCAGCTGGGCGTGGGCACGCGGTTCACGGTCACGCTGCCACTGCCTCTGCAGCCGGCGATGGCAGCGGTGGTGGCCGGTGCGGGTGGGGTGGTGCAGGGGCAGCCGCTGCCGCCCTTGCGCATTCTGCTGGTGGAGGATGATGAGACCGTGGCCAGTGTGATCAGCGGGCTGCTGGGCGCGCGCGGGCATCAGGTCGAGCATGCGGTCCATGCGCTGGCGGCGCTTCGCGAGGTGAGCGCGGCGAGCTTCGATGTCGCCTTGCTGGATCTGGACCTGCCGGGTCTGGGCGGCATGGAACTGGCCGGACACCTGCGCAACCAGGGCTATCGCATGCCGCTGCTGGCGGTGACCGCACGGACCGATCCCGGTATCGAGGATCAGGTGCGCGAGGCGGGCTTCAGCGGTTTCCTGCGCAAGCCGGTCACGGCCGACCTGCTGGAAGAGGCGATTGCGCGGGTGCTGCTGGACGGTTCCCGGTAACGACGTCGCCTACTCGGCGACCTCCTCCACGTCGCGCGGAGAAGGGCGGGTGTCCGGCAGCTGCCAGAAGATCACCGTGGAGGTCAGGGTGATCGCGCCGACACAGACAAACGTGGCATGCAGCGCGGCGGTGGCCCCATGCAGGACGTCCAGATGATCGAAGGCGGCCAGCAGACTGCCTGCAGCGGCTGCGCCGAATCCGGTCGCCAGCATCATCACCATCGACAGCAGGCTGTTGCCCGAGCTGGCGAAGTCACGATCCAGGTCGCGCAGGGTCACGGTGTTCATGACCGTGAACTGCAGCGAGTTCACTGCGCCAAACAATGCCAGTTGCACCAGCCGCAACCACATCGGCTGGCCCGGCAGCATGAACATGAAGCTGGCCATGGCCACACCCACCAGCACCGTGTTGACCATCAGCACGCGCCGATAGCCGAACCGCTCGACCAGTTTGACCGCGTAACGCTTGGACAGCATGCCGGCGGCGGCTACCGGAATCATCATCAGTCCGGCATTCATCGGACTCATGCCCAGGCCCACCTGCAGGAGCAGGGGAATCAGCAGCGGCATCGCGCTGCTGCCAATGCGTGAAAACAGATTGCCCAGAATCCCGATCCGGTAGCTGGGCACATGGAACAGGGCCAGCGAGAACAAGGGGGCGGTGGAATTGGCGGCGTGCAGCCAATAGCCGACCAGCGCCGCCAGCCCGGCCACCGTCATCAGCATGACAAGCGCATGCGGCGTGCCCATGCCGGAGATGCCGTCCAGCGCCAGTGACAGCACGACCATGCCGAAGGCCAGCATCAGGTAGCCGGCCAGATCGAAGCGGGTGCGATGCTCGGCATAGTGGTCCGGCATCACCTTCATGGCCCAGACGTAGCCGATCACGCCGATTGGCAGGTTGATCAGAAACACCCAGTGCCAGGACGCGACCTCGACCAGCCAGCCGCCCAAGGTCGGGCCGATGAGCGGACCGATGAGGGCGGGAATGGCAATGAAGCTCATCGCACGCAGGAACTGCTCGCGCGACACCGAGCGCATCACGGCCAGCCGCCCCACCGGCAGCAGCATCGCGCCGCCTACGCCCTGCAGCACGCGGGCGGCAACCAGCTGGTGCAGCGTCTGCGCCAGCGCACAGGCCAGCGAGCCCAATGTAAACAGGATGATCGCGACCAGAAACGTGCGACGCGTCCCGAAGCGGTCCGCGATCCAGCCAGAGGCAGGAATGAAGGTCGCCACCGCCAGTGCGTAGCTGAACACCACCGACTGCATCTGCAGCGGACTCTCGCCCAGGCTGCGCGCCATCGCCGGCAGCGCGGTATTGACGATGGTCGAATCCAGCATCTGCATGAAGATCGCCAGCGATACCAGCCATAACAGCGGGCGGATCGAGGCATAGCTGGCGGTGGTCATGGCAGGTTCCTCAGCGCCGGCTCAAACGGTGCACGGCCTCCACCAGCACCTGCACATGCTCGGGGTTCATGTCCGGCGACATGCCATGGCCGAGGTTGAACACGTGCCCCTCGCGTGAGCCCTGGTTGCCCTGGGCGTAGCTGTCGAGCACCTGGCCGGCAGCGCGTTCGATCGCTTCGGGATTGCCATACAGCGTGGCCGGGTCGAGGTTGCCCTGCAGCGCCACGCGACCACCGGTACGCGCCACCGCGTCGGACAGGTCGAGGGTCCAGTCCACGCCCAGGGCGTCGGCACCGGTGTCGGCGAGTGCGCCCAGGTGCAGTCCGGTGCCCTTGCCGAACAGGATCAACGGCGTGCGCGTCTCGCCCTGGCCGCGGTCCAGTTCCTGCGCGATGCGGGTCAGGTAGCGCAGCGAGAATTCGCGGTACATCGCCGGGCTGAGCACACCCCCCCACGTGTCGAACACCTGCAGCACCTGTGCGCCGGCGGCGCGCTGTGCGGCCAGGTAGGCGACCACCGCGTCGGTCACCACCGACAGCAGCTGGTGCAGTGCTGCCGGTTCGTTCAGGGCCATCGCTTTGATCCGGGCGAAGTCCTTGCTGCCGCCGCCTTCGACCATGTAGCAGGCCAGCGTCCACGGGCTGCCGGAGAAACCGATCAGGGGCACCCGGCCATCCAGTTCGCGACGGATGACCCGCACGGCGTCCATGACGTAGCGCAGTTCGGTTTCCATGTCCGGCACCGCCAGCCGCGCGATGGCAGCGGCGTCGCGCACCGGGTGGCGGAATTTCGGGCCTTCGCCTTCAACGAAGTACAGCTCCAGTCCCATCGCGTCGGGCACGGTCAGGATGTCCGAGAACAGGATCGCCGCATCCAGGTCGTAGCGGCGCAGCGGCTGCAGGGTCACCTCGCAGGCGATCTCCGGGTTCTTGGCCATGGCCAGGAAGCTGCCGGCTTTTGCGCGGGTGGCGCGGTACTCCGGCAGATAGCGGCCCGCCTGGCGCATCAGCCAGACGGGGGTGCAATCCACCGGTTCGCGACGCAGTGCGCGCAGCAGGCGATCGTGGCGGGTATGGCTGGTCACGTAAGGCTTCCTTGGAATGTGCGCTGCCGGGCTTACGGCAGCAAGGGATGCGAAAGGATCTGGAACTGGCGCGTCAGCAACGCGTCACGCTCGCGCTCGAACGCGTGCTGTGCCTGATCGGCCTGTTCGAACTGGGTCACCCGAAGCTGCGAGCGCCGGCCGGGGCTGCCGCTTTCGCGCAGCAGCTCCCAGCAACCGAACAGGTCCGGTTGCAGGGTCAGCCGCACGAAGCGGACCGGCTCGGAGCCGCCGAGATGTTGCTGCAGGTAGACATGCATGGGCGCAATTGTAACGGTCGGGCGTGCAGGCGGCCGTCACTGCGTCCTCCCAGCCCGTGCGGCGAACGGTCGCAGTTCAGCCGGCCTGAAGCTCGGCCAGCACCTGTGCCTCGTCCACGTCGGCAACCACTTCGGCGCGGCCGATCCCGCGCCACAGCACCAGCCGGAGGCGGCCGGCGACGTTCTTCTTGTCCAGACGCATGCGTTCCAGCAGAGCCTGCGGCTTCAACCCCGCTGGAATCGCAACGGGCAACCCATAGCCGACCAGCAGGTCGTGCAGGGCCTGGGTATCGGCCGGGTCGCTCATGCCGAGCCGCACCGACAGGCGTGCCGCCAGCACCATGCCCACCGCGACCGCTTCGCCGTGGTTGAGGTTGTCATTGCCCGGGGCACCGTAGCCCTGTTCGGTCTCAATGGCGTGGCCAAACGTGTGGCCCAGATTCAACAGCGCCCGCTCGCCACGCTCGAAGGGATCGCGGGCGACGATATCGGCCTTGTGCTCGCAGCTGCGGGCGATGGCCTGGGCCAGCGCGGCATCGTCGGCGGCCAGCAGTGCGCTGCGCTCGGCCTGCAGCCACTGGAAGAACAGCGGATCGCGGATCGCCCCGTACTTGATCACTTCGGCCAGGCCGGCGCGCAGTTCGCGCGGTGGCAACGTACGCAGGGCCGCCGTGTCGGCGATGACTGCACGTGGCGGGTGGAACGCCCCCACCAGATTCTTGCCTTCCGGAATGTCCACCGCGGTCTTGCCGCCGACCGACGAGTCCACCATGGCCAGCAGCGAGGTGGGCAGCTGCACGCAGTCCACGCCGCGCATCCAGCAGGCGGCGGCGAAGCCGGCCAGGTCGCCGGCGACGCCGCCGCCCAGCGCCATGACGCAGGCGTCACGGGTGGCTCCCAGGGCGGCCAGTGCAGTCATCGCCGCGCCAAAGTTGGCCAGCGTCTTGGATGCTTCACCGGCGGGCAGCACCAGTTCCCCGATCAGCAGGTCCGGGCGCTGCCCCAGCAGTGCCTGTCGGACCCCGGCCAGATACAGCGGGGCGACCTCGCTGTCGCTGAGCAGCAGGACATGGCGGCCGCGCACATGCGCGGCCAGCAGTTCACCCTGGCTCAGCAGGCCCGGGCCGATGTGGATGGTGTAGGGGGTGTCTGCGCCGACGGCGACAGTGCGGGGAGCGCTACTCATGGGGGAGGTCCAGGCGTTGCCATTGCGTGGCCAGACGCAGCACCAGCTGCGCGGTGGCCTCTGCAGGCGTGTAAAGGTCGGTGTCCAGCGTCAGGTCGGCCAACGCTTCATACAGGGGGTCGCGCAGCGCCGCCATTTCCTGCAGTACCTGTTCCCGGTCGGGGCGCTGCAGCAGGGGGCGCGTGCGGTCGCGTGCGAGTCGTTCCAGCTGTGCGGCAACGCTGACCCGCAGGTACACCACGAAACCACGCCGCGCGATGGCCTGGCGGTTATCCGGGTCGAGCACGGCGCCGCCGCCGGTGGACACCAGCTGGCCGCTTCCGTCCAGCAACGCGTGCAGGACGTCGCGCTCATGCTGGCGGAATCCGGCTTCACCAGCGTGTTCGAAGATCGTGGCGATGCTGGCACCGGCTGCGTCCACGATGGCCTGGTCAGCGTCGACGAAGTCCAGCGTGAAGCGCTCGGCCAGTCGACGTCCAATGCAGGTTTTGCCGGCCCCCATGGGGCCGATCAGGATCAGGTTCGGTGCAGGATTCATCGCCGCTGATGCTACCACCTCTGCGGCATTTGACCGCTCAGTCGGCAGTGGTTGCCGATGCAACCACCTGGCGCTGGTCGTCCAGCACCACCACCCGGTCGGCCCGGTCCGGCAGGCAGCGCAGGGCCTGTCGACTGACCCGCTCGTAGTATTGAACGAAGCGCTCAAGCTGGGGTCGACTCATGCTGCTGCGTTCTGGCTGTGCGGCCTGCAGGTGCTGTTCCTGCTGCCAACGCCAGCGCGGCACCACCGCAAAGTCCGGTGGCTGCAGAAACCACAGGCGGTCACAGCGCTGCCACAGTGCCGGGTAGTGTTCAGCCAGCGCCTGGTTGCACCACGCCCGCCAGCGTCCATCGGCATCCG
Organism: Stenotrophomonas sp. PS02289; assembly: GCF_029960115.1. GTDB lineage: Bacteria > Pseudomonadota > Gammaproteobacteria > Xanthomonadales > Xanthomonadaceae > Stenotrophomonas. The sequence continues at coordinate 12,764 of NZ_JASCOZ010000025.1, read as the reverse complement.
CTTCGCGTTCAAGCGCGTTCAACGGTGCACGCAACTCCTCGGGCGACTGTGCCGGCGTGCCCAGGAACCAGCCTTCGAACACCAGCAGGTCCAATGCCCCGTCCAGCCGCGGCCACTGCGCCTGGGCCATGCGCTCGTCGGCCAGTTTATCGAAACGGGGCAGGGCGACCGGCTGTCGTGCGGCAATCGCGTCCAGCGTCGCGTGCGCCAGCGGCAGATCGTGGGTGCCCGGCGGTCCGCGGGTCAGCAGCAACGGGTGCACCTGCCGCGCCAGGCGCTGGCGCTGTGCACGGGTCAGGTAGAAATCGTCGATCGACAGGGCGGCTGCGCGCAGCCCGCGAGCGGCGGCCAGCGCCACCACCTGCGCGGCCAGCGTCGATTTGCCACTGCCCTGCAGGCCGCTGATGGCCAATACTGGCACCGGGCTGGGCACGGCCAGGGCGTCTTCCAGCGCCTGTGCCACCAGCTCGGCCGGAAATCCTTTGTCGCGGGGCATGTACGGCGCGGTACGCATGCGACGACAATAAACCCACTGCGTGAAGAAGCCAAACCCCTCATGACCGATCTCTACACCGAAGCGCTGACCACCTTTGCCGCGTTGTTTGATGAAGCCAAGGCCAGTGCCGAACTCGAACCGAATGCCATGACCGTGGCCACCGCCGATGCGAACGGTCGCCCGTCGGCACGAACCGTGCTGCTCAAGGCTTTCGACGCGCGTGGTTTTGTCTTCTACACGCACCTGGACAGCCACAAAGGGCGCGAATTGAAGACCAATCCACACGCCGCGCTGCTGTTCCTGTGGCGCAGTCTGCGTGAGGCGGGCATCCAGGTCCGGATCGAAGGACGTGTCGAGCCGGTGGACGCCGCCGAAGCCGATGCTTATTTCGCCTCGCGTCCCCGCATGAGCCAGATCGGGGCCTGGGCCTCGCTGCAGTCACATACGCTGGGCTCGCGTGAGGAATTTGATGCGCGCGTGGCCGCGGCCGAAGCCAGCTTCGCCGGCCGCGACGTGCCGCGGCCGGAGGGCTGGAGCGGGCTGCGCGTCGTCCCGGAACGCATCGAGTTCTGGTACGGCGCGCAGTTCCGCCTGCACGAACGCTGGTGCTATGAGTCCGCTGCCGATGGCCAGTGGAGCAAGCGCCTGCTGTATCCGTAAGCGCTGACTGCGCGACTCACCGCAGCGGGGACGGCGGCAGCACCGGCGGGCCGATCAAGGGGGAGGCCCGCTTCACGCGTTGGGTCTGCTCGGCCAATGCGATGAACAGCCCCTGCACCTGGGTGCGCCGCGTCTGCACGTCCGAGGTGCGGTTCAACGCCACCAGTTGGGCCAGGCCGCGGCGCTGTGTGGCCGAGAGGCCTGCTGGCCCCGCATCGCGATTGAGCCAGTAGCGCGCTTCGCTGGCAGCCACCGATCCGGGCGTGGCGAGCGCCAGCGCCAGGCGGTCCACGTCGGGTCCGTGTCGGTCCAGCATGTTCGCCCACACTGTGGTCTCGCTGCTGTCGCGCGTGTGCAGCGAGTTGTAGCGCAGCAGCAGGCCGGTGATCGTGCTGCTGTGCAGCCATTCCCTCTGCGGTATCTGCTCCAGTCGCTGGTACTGCAGGCCGACCTTGGCCGACATACCGGGGGCCATCGGCACCGGCGTGCTCAGGTTCATGCCGTGCGCGCTGCCTACCGAGACGCGCACGGTCTGGAGATGCGCGCCTTTCGCCCCCGCAGGAAAGCCTTGCTCCTGCTGGAAGCGTGGAGTGAACAGCCGGATCACGAAGCGTGCATTGGCCGTGCTCGGGAACGTCGGCGACAGATGCTGCAGCACCTGTTTGATGTCCTCGGTGGGCAGGGTTTCCCATTCGCCGGGCAGGCTGCGCTGCATGATCGCCAGCAGCTCGCCCACCGAATAGCTGACCTCGGCCGTCAGGGTCACGTCCAGGTAGGTGCCGGCGCGCAGGGGATCGGGATCATCACGCTCGTGGCGGGCCACGTTGACGCGCGCCCCCATCCCGACCACGCCCAGTGCAGCGGTCACAGCCGCAGTACCCTGGCGCGTGGCCAGCCGCTGGGTCATCGGGCGGAACGCGTGCGTGGCCCGGTGCACCTGCTGCCGGTCGTGCGGAAGGCGGCAGTCGTGGATGCGGTTGGCCAGCTCCTGCACACGCTGCTGAAGCGTGTCCCAGTCCGCGCGGGTCTCGCTGTTCTCCACCGGACAGGGGGTGGCCTGCAGCCAGGCCAGTGTGTCGAGCATGCCGATCATGACCGGTTCGCAGCCGGCTTTTTCGCTGCCCCAGTCGCGGGCCAGTGATTCCAGCGGTGGCCGGGCCTGGCTGGGGGCGGTGAGGGCATGCCGTGCCAGCGCTTCCAGGTGATCGAATTCCACTTCAAGGTGACTCACCGCGGCAAGACGCTTGCCGAGCGTGGACATCGGATCCGGCGCGCGCAGGATGTCCTGGACCAGTTGCAACGTGCGCGAGCGCGGTGTGTCCGGCCCGTGCAGCGCGGGCGGCAGCCGTTCCTCAAGGCACTGCAGCAGCGGCCTTTCCTGGCGTAGTGCGCGCGAGGCGGTGTCATCATCGGTCAGTCGCACCGGCAGCTCGCTGGTGACTTCGGTATTCGAAAGGCCTGCAGAGGCGGCCAGACCCGCAACGCCGGCACCGGCATGCGCACCCACCTCGCCACCTACCGTGCGTATGCTCGCCGCGATCGGTGGCGGTGGGGCAGGATGGAACAGGGTGGGACGCAGCGGCGTACCGTGTGCGAGCAGCATCGGCAGCCGCGTCTGCCAGGCCAGAGCCGTGCTGACGCGCTCGGCGTATCGGTCGCGACGCGGACCGACCATGCGCTTGGCCATGCGCAGCAGGCGCGGACCACCGAGTTTGCGCGCGACTGAAGCGCGCGCCAGTTCCAGCACGCGATCCTGCATTTTGTCAGCCACTTCGCCGGTACTGCGCGCCAGGTGGGCACTGGCATGTGCGCCAGCGCCGATACCGGCGGGAAGTCCGGCTTCGACCGACGCGCGCCCACTGACCGTGGTCGTGGTGAAGGTCGCCACGGCCAGATCGTCGAAGGTCGCCGTGCTGGTCGCGCGATTCACCGCACCCGTGATGCCGGCGTCTACCGCGCCGGGAAGGCCAAGTGCGGCTCCGAGACTGAAACCACGCGAGGTTTCGCGCATGGCACCGGGATAGTTGTTGATCTGCTGGCGTTCGGTGTACTGCTGCACTTTGCGCTTCAGCAGCAGCTCCGCCTCGGCGGACCGGGTCAGGTCATACGCGGCCGCGCGCAGCAGCTGCTGGCGCTCGGACGCCTGGTGCGCGGGCGGCAGTCTCTTGAGCAGGCGGGCGATATGGCGGATGGCGGATCGATCAAGCCGCTCGGCGTGATCGCGCTGCAGTTGTCCCACTGCCTTTGCGAATGCTGGAGACTCGTTCGCGGCCAAATCGCTCAACAGTGCATGGATCTGCACGGTCAACACATGCAGTGCATCCTCCGGGCTTTCGTCATCGGTCGCGGCGTTGGCCGACCCGACATCGGAGAACTGCGTCATGCGCAGCTGCGGCGCGCGCGCCTTCGGCACCGATGCCGACGCCTTGGCTGGATTGATGGCGCTGGCGTTGCTGATGTGGATCGGGCGGGGTGCGGTGACCAATTTCTCCTTTCGCTCATGACGAAGCAAGCGGACAGCGACAGGGGTCTTCGGTGGAGCGGTATCTACGGGTGCAGGACTCATGAATAAAAAACCTCTTGGCGACGGGCGGTCATACGGTGCATGGCAGTGGGATGCATGCCGATGGCACGCATAGCGATGACGGAAGCAGCAATCTCTGCAATCTGTCCGAGATCGAACCTACCGTTGCCAGTCGCCTGATGGGGATGCGCTGCGGCGGAATAATTCACGCACGGTTCTGACTGATGAACACGATTAAAGTCCGCAAAATGCGAGTGAAATGCATTCCACGATCAAGGCAGTGCATGGCGGATGTCGAACCATGCGTATTACGCCATTACCCGCACGTTTGAATGCGTTGGGATGGCTGGCGTGGCTGCCAGATAGCAGGGCAGCGGCGACACGATGTGCCGTGGCTCGGTGTCCGCGTAGCGGGAGATCGTGTGCTGGAACAGCACACGCGATTGATGAACGCAAACTCCCTTCGCAATGCGGCGCGATGCGACAGGTTTTTGCCAATCAGATCGTCGGATTAAACCGAAATTGCCTGTAGGTTGTTTCCGTCCTGCGCGAACAATTCTGCAACCGGGAATCAGTCGCGCTGGCGCAGCCAACGCCACAGCGTCGTTCGCGACACGCCGAGGCGCGCGGCCAGCGCCTCGCGGTTGCCGCCGCTGTCGGCCAGCCATTGCTCCAGCCGGTGCACATCCGGTCGACGAGAGACGGCGGTGGTGGTCGGGTCGTGCGACTCGGCCGGTGTGGGGGCACCGTGCAGTTCCGGTGCCCATTCCAGCAGTCGTGACAGGGGCAAAGGGCCGGCCGAGGCTGGCCAATGCACGCGCAGGCGATCCACCAAGTTGCGCAGTTCGCGCACATTGCCCGGCCACGCATAGCGACACAGCCGATGCAGGGCGTCAGCATCCAGCGGATCGGGACGCTGGCCCAGTTGACGGAAAAAGTGCTCGATCAGCAGCGGCACATCCTGGGCGTGCTCACGCAGTGCGGGCAGGGTGATGCGCAGGGCGGCCAAACGGTAGAACAGGTCGCGGCGGAACGCGCCTGCCTCTACCTTGGCCTCCAATGCCTGCAGGGTCGCCGCCACCACTCTGACGTTCACTGCCACCGGCTCGGTCGCGCCCACCCGCAGCACCTCGCGTTCTTCCAGAACCCGCAGCAGGCGGGTCTGCAACGGCAGCGGCAGTTCGCCAATCTCATCCAGGAACAGCGTCCCGCCGTCAGCCGCTTCCACAAGGCCGACCCGACCGCCACGACGCGCCCCTGTAAACGCGCCCTCGGTGTAACCGAACAGTTCCGCTTCCAGCAGCGACTCGCTGATGGCACCGCAGTTGATCGCCACGAAGCGACCGCGTCGCCCACTGGCGGCGTGCAGTTGGCGGGCGACCAGTTCCTTGCCGGTGCCGGTGGCTCCGCTGACCAGCACGGTGCTGTCGTGCGGCGCATACAAGGCGATGCGCTCGCGCACCTGTTGCATGGCCGGGCTGTCGCCTAGCAGCGCTTGGGCGCGCTCGATGCGTCGCGGCGGTGCGCGGTGGCGGGTCGAAGTCACGCCGGAGCGGGCCAGGGTCTGGGTCAGTTCCAGTGCGTGCTCGAATGCCTGCCGGACCGAGTCCGCCGAGTACAGCAGCACGCCGGGCAGGCCCATCTGCTCGGCGTGGTCGATGGCCATGCCGGTACCGACGATGACTTCAATCCCGTTCGCGCGCAGGTCGGCGATGCAGTCGCGGGCATCTTCGCGGGTGACAAAGCGCCGATGCTCGATATCCAGCCCGAAACTGTGCTGGAAGCTGCTGAAGGTCGGCACGTCGGTGGCGTGGGTGACCAGGCCGATGCGAGGTGCAATCCGGCGCGCCCGCGCCAGTGCCTCCATCAGGTCAAAGCCGTTGGCCTGGATGGGTACCAGCGGGACCTCCAGCCGGCTGCGCAGGTAGGCGGCGTTGGAGCCGCCGGCAATCACCACGTCGCAGTGCTCGCGGCGCAGCCGCTGTCCGATCACATCGACCGCTTCCTCGAAGCCCAGGTTGATCGGCACGATCCGCGCGCGACGGTCGAACTCGGGAATCACATCGCCCAGCAGCCCGGTGAGGCGCGAAACGCTCACCGTCCAGATCACCGGCAGGTGGCCAGGGTCCGGATCGGGAAGGCGCGGGCGGGGCGGGTGCAGAGACATGGTCAGCCAGGGCTGTTTCAGAGGTTCCATGTTACATCTGTTTCAATGTTTCATTATGAAACACTGGCGGCAGGTGCTGATCGCAATGAATTCAGTCACTTGGGTGTTGGCACGCGCTTTGCGCACCTATACGGGTCACCCCTGATGGAAGGTCGAATGTCCACCTCTGTTTCCTCTGCCGGCGCGCGCTTCCGCGCCGCCCTGGCCGCCGAGTCACCGCTGCAGGTGATCGGTGCGATCAATGCCAACCATGCGCTGCTGGCACAACGCGCCGGTTACCGTGCGATCTACCTGTCCGGCGGCGGCGTTGCCGCAGGGTCGTTGGGCTTGCCGGACCTGGGCATCAATACCCTGGAAGATGTTCTGATCGACGTGCGCCGCATCACCGACGTGTGCGACCTGCCGCTGATGGTCGACATCGACACCGGTTTTGGCCCGAGCGCGTTCAACATCGCCCGCACGGTCAAGTCGCTGATCAAGGCCGGCGCGGCCGCCTGCCACATCGAGGACCAGGTCGGGGCCAAGCGCTGCGGTCACCGTCCCGGCAAGGAAATCGTCTCGCAGGGTGAAATGGTCGACCGCGTAAAGGCGGCCGCCGACGCCAAAACCGACCCGGACTTCTTCCTGATCGCCCGTACCGATGCGATCCAGGTGGATGGGGTGGACGCGGCCATCGAGCGCGCCATCGCCTGCGTGGAAGCCGGTGCGGACGGCATCTTCGCCGAAGCCGCCTACGACCTGGACACCTACCGCCGCTTCGTCGATGCGGTGAAGGTGCCGGTACTGGCCAACATCACCGAGTTCGGCAAGACCCCGTTGTTCACCTGCGACGAACTGGCGTCGGCCGGCGTGGCCATCCAACTGTTCCCGCTGTCCGCCTTCCGCGCCGCCAACAAGGCCGCCGAGAACGTGTATGCGACCATCCGTCGCGATGGCCACCAGCGCAACGTGGTCGATACCATGCAGACGCGCGAGGAACTCTACGACCGTATCGGCTACCACGCGTTCGAGCAGCAGCTCGATGCGCTGTTTGCCGCCAAGAAGTAAATCCGTACTACCGTATTCTGGAGGGATCATGAGCGAAGCAACCACCGCCCCCGGCTTCAAGCCGAAGAAGTCCGTCGCCCTGTCCGGCACCGCGGCCGGCAATACTGCGCTGTGCACCGTGGGCCGCAGTGGCAATGACCTGCACTATCGCGGCTACGACATCCTGGACCTGGCCAACACCAGTGAGTTCGAGGAAATCGCCCACCTGCTGGTGCACGGCAAGTTGCCGACCCGTGCCGAACTGACCGCCTACAAGGCCAAGCTGAAGTCGCTGCGTGGCATCCCGGCGGCGGTCAAGGCCGCACTGGAAGAGCTGCCGCCGTCGGCGCATCCGATGGACGTCATGCGTACGGGCGTTTCCGTGCTGGGTTGCGTGTCGCCGGAGAAGGATGACCACAACCATCCAGGCGCGCGTGACATCGCCGACAAGCTGATGGCCTGCCTGGGCTCGATGCTGCTGTACTGGTACCACTGGAGCCATAACGGCCGTGCCATCGACGTGGAAACCGACGATGACTCCATCGGCGGCCACTTCCTGCACCTGCTGCACGGCGAGAAGCCGCAGGACTCGTGGGTGCGCGCGATGCACACCTCGCTCATTCTGTATGCCGAGCACGAGTTCAACGCCTCCACCTTTACCTGTCGCGTCATTGCCGGCACCGGCAGCGACATGTACAGCTGCATTGCCGGCGGTATCGGCGCGCTGCGCGGACCCAAGCATGGCGGTGCCAACGAAGTAGCCTTCGAGGTGCAGAAGCGCTACGACAGCCCGGACGACGCCGAGGCCGACATCAAGGCCCGGGTGGAGCGCAAGGAAGTGGTGATCGGCTTCGGCCACCCGGTGTACACCGTCAGTGACCCGCGCAACAAGGTCATCAAGGACGTCGCCCGTGAGCTGTCGGCCGAGCAGGGCAATCTGAAGATGTACGACATCGCCGAGCGCCTGGAGTCGGTGATGTGGGACATCAAGAAGATGTTCCCGAACCTGGACTGGTTCAGCGCGGTCAGCTACCACATGATGGGCGTGCCCACCGCGATGTTCACCCCGCTGTTCGTCATCGCCCGCACCTCCGGTTGGAGCGCGCACGTCATCGAGCAGCGTATCGACGGCAAGATCATCCGTCCCAGCGCCAACTACACCGGCCCGGAAGACCAGGTCTTCGTGCCGCTGTCCGAGCGCCAGTAACGCCATGGAGAGGGCGGCGGTACGTCGCCCCTCGCATGGGCCCGCCAACGATCGCCGGTAGCGCCGGCCGTTGGCCGGCCCACGCAATCCAAGCCCCGGCCCGCCAACCTGTAGTGCACGCCAGCCATGACCGCTATGAACACGCAACACCGCAAAACCCTTCCCGGCACCTCGCTGGACTATTTTGATGCCCGCGCTGCGGTCGACGCGATCGCGCCGGGGGCCTATGCCACGCTGCCGTATGTCTCGCGCGTGCTGGCCGAAAATTTGGTGCGCCGGTGTGACCCGGGTACCCTCGAAGCTTCGCTCACCCAGTTGATCGAGCGCCGCCAGGACCTGGATTTCCCCTGGTTCCCGGCGCGGGTGGTCTGCCACGACATCCTTGGCCAGACCGCACTGGTCGACCTGGCCGGCCTGCGCGACGCCATCGCCGACGGCGGCGGCGACCCGGCCAAGGTCAATCCGGTGGTGCCGGTGCAGCTGATCGTCGACCATTCGCTGGCGGTGGAGTGCGGTGGCTATGACCCGCAGGCGTTCGAGAAGAACCGCGCCATTGAAGACCGTCGCAACGAAGACCGTTTCCACTTCATCGACTGGACCAAGCTGGCCTTCCAGAACGTGGACGTGATTCCGCCGGGCAACGGCATCATGCACCAGATCAACCTGGAGAAAATGTCGCCGGTGATCTACGTGCAGGACGGCGTGGCCTTCCCCGATACCTGCGTCGGCACCGACAGCCATACCCCGCACGTGGACGCGCTGGGCGTGATCGCGATCGGCGTTGGCGGGCTGGAAGCGGAGAACGTCATGCTGGGACGTGCGTCCTGGATGCGCCTGCCCGATATCGTCGGCGTCGAACTCACCGGACGGCCGCAGCCGGGCATCACCGCGACCGACGTGGTGCTGGCCCTGACCGAATTCCTGCGCGCCGAGCGCGTGGTTGGTGCCTGGCTCGAGTTCTTCGGCGAAGGGGCCGCGGCGTTGACCATCGGCGACCGTGCCACCATTTCCAACATGTGCCCGGAGTACGGCGCGACGGCGGCGATGTTCTACATCGACAGCCAGACCACCGATTACCTGCGCCTGACCGGGCGTGAGGAAGCCCAGGTCGCGCTGGTCGAGACCTACGCCCGCACCACCGGTCTGTGGGCCGATGACCTGGTCACCGCGCAGTACCCGCGCGTGCTGAAGTTTGACCTGTCCAGCGTGGTCCGCAACATGGCCGGCCCGAGCAACCCGCACCGTCGCCTGCCGGTGTCGGCACTGGTCGAACGCGGCATTGCCGATGCTGCCAAGCTGGAAGCGGGCAAGGCCGAGCAGGCCCAGGGCCTGATGCCGGATGGCGCGGTGATCATCGCGGCCATCACCAGCTGCACCAACACCTCCAATCCACGCAACGTCATTGCCGCGGGCCTGCTGGCACGCAAGGCCAATGAGCGTGGGCTGCTGCGCAAGCCGTGGGTGAAGTCCTCGCTGGCTCCGGGCTCCAAAGCCGTCCAGCTCTATCTGGAAGAAGCCGGGCTGTTGCCGGACCTGGAAAAGCTCGGCTTTGGCATCGTCGCGTTCGCCTGCACCACCTGCAATGGCATGAGCGGTGCGCTGGACCCGGTCATCCAGCAGGAAATCATTGATCGCGATCTTTACGCCACCGCCGTGCTGTCGGGCAACCGTAATTTTGACGGCCGCATCCATCCCTATGCCAAGCAGGCCTTCCTCGCTTCGCCGCCGCTGGTCATCGCCTACGCCATCGCAGGCACTGTGCGTTTCGACATCGAGAAGGACGTGCTGGGCTTGGACGCACAGGGCAACGAGGTGCGTTTGAAGGACATCTGGCCGACCGACGCCGAGATCGACGCGGTGGTGAAGGCGGCGGTGAAGCCGGAGCAGTTCCGTAGCGTCTACAACCCGATGTTCAACATCCGCGTCGAGCACGCTGGACCCACGGTCAGCCCGCTGTACGACTGGCGTCCGCAGAGCACCTACATCCGCCGACCGCCGTACTGGGAAGGTGCGCTGGCCGGTGAGCGCACGCTGGCCGGCATGCGTGCGCTGGCGGTGCTGCCTGACAACATCACCACGGACCACCTGTCGCCGTCCAACGCGATCCTGGCATCCAGCGCCGCCGGCGAGTACCTGGCGAAGATGGGCCTGCCCGAGGAGGACTTCAATTCTTACGCCACCCACCGTGGCGATCACCTCACCGCGCAGCGTGCCACCTTCGCCAACCCCAAGCTGTTCAACGAAATGGTGCGCAACGAAGACGGCAGCGTGAAGCAGGGCTCGCTGGCCCGGGTCGAACCGGAGGGCAAGGTCATGCGCATGTGGGAGGCGATTGAAACCTACATGGAGCGCAAACAGCCGCTGATCATCATTGCCGGCGCGGACTACGGGCAGGGCAGCTCGCGCGACTGGGCCGCCAAGGGGGTGCGACTGGCGGGTGTGGAGGTGATCGTCGCCGAAGGCTTCGAGCGCATCCACCGCACCAACCTGATCGGCATGGGCGTGCTGCCGCTGGAGTTCAAACCGGGCACCACCCGCCTGACCCTGGGCATTGACGGCACCGAGACCTTCGACGTGATCGGCGCACGCACGCCGCGTGCCGATCTCAGCCTGATCATCCACCGTCGCGACGGACAGGATGTGGTCGTACCTGTGACGTGCCGCCTGGACAGCGACGAGGAAGTGGCCATTTACGAAGCCGGCGGCGTGCTCCAGCGCTTCGCCCAGGACTTCCTGGAATCCACCCAGGCCGCCTGACCCAAACCCCGGTAGAGCCACGCCCTGCGTGGCTTTCCCGGACAACGCCAAGCGCTCGCCCCCCAACCATGAACCCCGGAACCTTGCACCCAGACCCTTGACGGCGCACCATCAATGGCAATTATTGCCATTCCGAGCTTTCCTGATGGCCACCATGAACATCTCACTCAGCGACCCGCTCAAGCAGTTCGTCGACGAAGAAGTCAACGAAGGTGGCTATTCGAGCACCTCCGACTACGTGCGCGACCTGATCCGGCAACGCCAGCGGCAAAAGGCCGAAGACCTGCTGCGGCAACTCATCGCAGAAGGTCTGGCCTCCGGGCCGGCCAAGCCGTTGGAGCCAGATCACTTTGATCGCATGCGGGAACGTGCTCGGCAGCGGGCGAAGGAATGAAGCATGCGCGCTGGCATGACCAGGCCCTGCAGGATGCCGATGAGGCAGCCGAGTGGTATGCAGGGCAAGGAGGCGCACCACTGGAATTGGCCTTCATTGACGCATTGCAGGCCGCCGTAAATCGCTTGCAGGTCACGCCCGGCGCGGGCTCGCCCAGGCACGACGGTCTCATGGAAGGTCTCGCCGCGCCGCTCAGGTTCATGCCCATCCGACGGTTTGACGACTACCTCATCTATTACATCGAGCTTCCCACGCATCTGCAGGTACTGCGCATCTGGAATGCGCGCCGTGGCCTGTATGCTTTACTGGAGTCGTAATGAGCTTTCTACCCCAACTCCGCATTCCCGCCACCTATATGCGCGGTGGCACCAGCAAAGGTGTGTTCTTCCGCCTGCAGGACCTGCCCGCTGCCGCCCAGACCCCGGGCCCCGCGCGTGACGCGCTGCTGATGCGCGTGATCGGCTCGCCCGACCCGTATGGCAAGCACACCGACGGCATGGGGGGCGCAACGTCCAGCACCAGCAAGTGCGTGATCATCTCGGGTACTTCGGTACCCGATCATGATGTGGACTATCTCTACGGCCAGGTCTCCATCGACACGGCGTTCGTGGACTGGAGCGGCAACTGCGGCAATCTCAGCACGGCGGTCGGGCCGTTTGCGATCAGCAACGGCTTCATCGACCCGGCGCGCGTTCCGCACAACGGCACCTGCACCGTGCGCATCTGGCAGGCCAACATCGGCAAGACCATTCTGGCGCATGTGCCCATCGTCGACGGCCAGGTACAGGAAGACGGCGACTTCGAACTGGACGGGGTGACCTTCCCGGCCGCCGAGATCGCGCTGGAGTTCATCGATCCGTCCGATGACGCCGACGGCGGAACCATGTTCCCCACCGGCAACCTGACCGACACGCTGGACGTCCCCGGCGTCGGCAGCTTCACCGTGACCATGATCACCGCCGGAATTCCGACCATCTTCCTCAATGCCGCCGACCTCGGTTACACCGGTACCGAGCTGCAGCCGGCGATCAATGAGGACAAGGCCGCGCTGGCCCGCTTCGAGGCGATCCGCGCGCACGGTGCGGTGCGCATGGGCCTGATCGAACACATCGACCAGGCCGCCACCCGCCAGCACACCCCCAAGGTCGCCTTCGTCGCGCCGGCACAGGATTACGTGTCCTCCAGCGGCAAGCAGATTCCCGCCCAGGACATCGACCTGCATGCGCGCGCGCTGTCGATGGGCAAGCTGCACCACGCCATGATGGGCACCGCCGCCGTGGCGATTGGCACAGCTGCGGCCATTCCGGGCACCCTGGTCAATCTGGCCGCTGGCGGCGGTACGCGCGACGCGGTGACCTTCGGGCATCCCTCCGGCACCTTGCGGGTCGGTGCACAGGCGGCCCAGGTGGATGGCGAATGGGTGGTCACCAAGGCGTTGATGAGCCGCAGCGCACGCGTGTTGATGGAAGGTGCGGTACGGGTGCCGGCCGGCACCCTCTAACCGCCACACCGTAGAGCCACGCCCTGCGTGGC
>NZ_JASCOZ010000259.1 GCF_029960115.1 Stenotrophomonas sp. PS02289 | reverse complement strand
GCCACGCCCTGCGTGGCTTCGACCCTGTTCGGCACCTGCAGCCACGCAGGGCGTGGCTCTACGCGGTTTTACGCCGGCAACACCGCCTGCAGGCGCGACTCCAGCTCGGCCTGGCGCCAGCCGGCCAGGGCGGCCGGCCACTGCCGGCTTTCCAGATAGCTTTCCAGGTGCTTGCGCGAGGCGAGCACGCCATCGGGCAGGCCCAGTTCCGCCGTGCGCGCGCTGACCGCGTCCTGCAGCTTCTTCAGCGCCTGCTTGTTGCCGTCGTTCGCCGGCAGCGCCAGGGGGGCCTGGTCTTCATCGTCCAGCGGCGTCACCAGCGCGTGCCACACCGCACCGGCCAGCTTGCGCGGAGCCTTGGGGAAGCCTTCCATCACCTTGCCCAGCGCGTCCAGGTCGGCCGGCGGGGTGCGCGCCAGCTGCGCGGCCAGTTCGTTGTCCAGGATCCAGCTGCGCGGGCGGTCGCTGCTGCGGGCCTGTACGTCGCGCCAACGCAGCAGGCGCAACAGGCGCAGCTGCGAGGCGTTGTCCATGAACTGCGCCGAACGCATCGCCACGTGCGGCCAGCGCTCTTCGTCATGCTCGACACTGGCCAGCAGGCGCTCGGCGTCGTCGGCCAGCCACTGGCGTCGACCCTGCTCCTGCAGCTTGGCGTCGATGGCGTCGTGCAGCGTGAACAGATATTCCACGTCGTCGGCGGCGTACTGCAGCTGCGCCTCAGACAAGGGCCGGCGCATCCAGTCCGAACGGGTCTCGCCCTTGGGAAGGGTCACGCCGGTGATCGCGGTGACCAGCTTCTGGTAGCCCATGCCGCCGCCGATGCCGGCCAGCGATGCGCCGATCTGGGTATCGAACAAGGGACGCGGCAGCACGCCGCAGGCGACCTTGAAGGTCACGAGGTCCTCGCTGGCGCTGTGCATGATCTTCAGGATGGAGGTGTCGCCCAGCCACTTCGCCAGGGCTTCGTTCATGCCGGGAATCAGCGGGTCGATCAGCAGCACCTCGTCGCCAACGGCCATCTGCACCAGCGCCAGCTGCGGCCAGTAGGTGCGTTCACGGATGAATTCGGTGTCCAGGCCGATGCGGGTAGGGCGCTGGCGGAGGCGTTCGTCCAGTTCTGCCGGGGTTTTGATCCAATAGGCCACGTAGGGTTTCCATGCTGCGGGAATGCTCAGGTGGGCAGGATAACGCGCCTGCACCGGCCCGCGCGCCGTTATGATGATCCCATGCTGCGAACCCCCGGTCCCCTGACGCTGCTGCTGGCCACGGTGCTGTTCACCGCCAGCGCCTGCTCTCCTGACAATGCCCCGCCGCCGGCGGCGCGCCCGGCCGAGCCTGAGGCTCCGGCGCGGGCCCCGACGCCGGCGCAGGTGACCATCGGCGGGCAGGACGAGGCCGAAACCGTGCAGCGCTGGCAGCCGCCGGCGGTGCTGATCGAGGACGCCGGGGTGGCCCAGGCCCGGCGCGATGCGGCAAAGGCGTTCGAGAGCGGCCGGCTGTACGAAGACGCCACGGCCGCGCTGCCGATCTGGCTGGCACTGCGCGAGCGCGATCCCAAGGACCGTCAGGCACAGGCCGGCATCAACCGGGCCAAAGAGGCGCTGCTGGACGACATTGCCGCGCTGCTGGTGCGTCCGCTGCGACAGCGCGAAGCGGTGGCCAAGGCCGGCGAGATGGGCCTGGTGCTGCTCACCCTGGACCCGGAAGATCCGCGCGTGCGCACGCTGCAGTCGCAGGTGGAGCTGGCGCAGCGGGTGATTGCCTACAACCGCGCCGGCGAAGACGACCTGCGCAACGACCGCATCGGTGAAGACGGCGACGGGGCGCTGCCGAACTTCCGCGAGGCCCTGGCGTTGGCCCCGGACAACGAGCGCGCCCGCCAGGGACTGGCGGCGTCGGAGAGCGCGCTGATCCGCCGCGCCGAGATCGCCGCCCGCGCGGCGGACTTCACCGGGGCCGGCGTGTGGCTGGCCGAGGCGGCCAAGGTGCGGGACTCCGCCCCGACCATCAATGACGCCTTTGAACGGGTCGAGCGGATCCGTGCTGATACCCTGATGCGCCTGCGCGATGAAGGCCTGCGCGACCTGGGCAGCGCGCAGGGACTCAAGCCGGCACGACAGAAGCTGGAAGACGCGCTGCGCATTGCCCTGCCGGGTGACCCGGTGGTGGCGCAGCTGCGCGAACGCATCGAACTGGTCACCCATTACGGCAGTTTCCGCCCGGGTCAGGTGTTCAGCGACGCGCTGCGTGATGGCGGACGCGGCCCGCAGATGATCGTGGTGCCGCATGGCGGCTTCCAGATGGGGGCCGGAGACGGTGAGATCGGAGCCAGTGATGCCGAAAAGCCGGCCCATTACGTGCGCTTTGATCGCGGCTTCGCCATGGCCATGACCGAGGTCACCGTGGCGGACTTCCGCCGCTATGTGCAGGCCAGCAAGGCGCGCCCGCGCGCTACCCGCCGTGGGCATTCCACCGTGTACGACGAGCGCAGCGGCAACTTCATGCTGCGCAGCGGGGTGGATTGGCAGTCCGGCTATGACGGCAGCATGGCCATCGCCAATTCGCCGGTCATGCACGTCAGCGTGCGCGACGCCGAGCACTACGCCATGTGGCTGACCGAGCAGACCGGGCGCTACTACCGGTTGCCCAGTGAGGCCGAATTCGAATATGCCCTGCGCGCGGGCACCAGCGGCCGCTACCCCTGGGGGGACGAGGGCACGCCGCCGAAAGGCTCGGGCAATTTCACCGGCGGCGACGACGTCTCGCCGTCCGGGCGGCGCTGGTTCAACGCCTTCGTCGGTTACGGCGACGGCTGGTGGGGGCCGGCTCCGGTGGCCAGCTTCGAGCCCAATGGGTTCGGCCTGCACGACATGGCGGGCAATCTCAGCGAATGGGTGGCCGATTGCTGGCACGCCAGCTACCGGCGCGCACCCGCCGACGGTGCAGCCTGGTTCAACCCCGGCTGCCGGCAGCGGGTGATCCGCGGCGGCAACTGGGCCAACGCGCCCGAACAGACCCGCGCCGCCTGGCGGCAGTCGCAGGACTCGGACACCACCAATGCGCGGATCGGCTTCCGCCTGGTGCGTGGTATCTGACTTCACACGGCACCGGGGTAGGATGGCCCCAGCGCCGGCCAGGGTGAGCCGGCTCCTTCAGGAACCACGACCATGCGCAGCGATCCGTTTGGGGGGCAGTCGCAGCAACGCGGCCGGCGGCCGGGCCTGTTCGGCAACATCCGCTGGTGGGTGCTGCTGGCATTTGCCGGGTATGCCGCGTACTACTGGTTTTCCAACCGCAGCGTCGACCCGTATACCGGTGAAAGCGTGCTGATCGACAGCTCGCTCGATGCCAGCCAGGAAAAGGCGCTGGGCCTGCAGGCCTACCAGGAGATCCTGGCGCAGGAGCGTCCCTTGGATCCGAACGCGCAGATCTCGCAGGACGTGCGCGCGATTGCCGAACAGCTGATCCGCAAGGTGGACGTGGTGGAAACCGCGCTGGCTGAGGAGCATGGCCTGAAGCCTGCCCATTTTTCACGCGATTTCGAGTGGGAAGTGAACGTCATCCAGTCCGACCAGGCCAATGCGTTCTGCCTGCCCGGCGGCAAGATGGCGGTGTACACCGGACTGGTGCCGGTGGCACGCACACGCGATGCGATGGCGGTGGTGATGGGACATGAAATCGCCCACGCGCTGTTGCGCCACGGTGCGCAGCGCATGGCGCAGCAGAAGATGACCCAGATCGGTCAGATGGCCGGCGCGGCCAGCGGCATGGATCCCTCGCAGCAACAGATGGTGATGTCGGCGCTGGGCTATGGCTACCTGCTGCCGTATGCACGCAACCATGAAACCCAGGCCGATGAGGTCGGGCTGATGCTGGCCGCCGCCGCGTGTTTCGACCCGCGCGAGGCGGTGCCGCTGTGGGAACGCATGGGCCAGGCCAGTGGCGGGCAGGCTCCGCCGGAGTTTTCGTCCACGCATCCCAACCCCGGCACGCGCATCCAGAACCTGCAGGCGTGGATGCCCAAGGCGATGGAATACCGTGCGCGGTTCTGTGAGACCGCTGGCGGCGGATAAACCACTCCACGGTGTTTGATCCGACCGTAGAGCCACGCCCTGCGTGGCTTCGATTCCGTTTGACACCGCGAAGCCACGCAG
>NZ_JASCOZ010000258.1 GCF_029960115.1 Stenotrophomonas sp. PS02289 | reverse complement strand
GCCCTCAGCACCGCCTGGGCCGGCCAACGGCCGGCGCTACCGAGGTGCCGCCATCCACGCGAGTTCCTGAATGGGGTCTTTTCCCGTTTGGTCATGAAAGCGGTATAATATTGGACTTCATTTTTCAACTTCCGGCGCCGACTGGCCCCCTTTCGCATGTCCATCGAAAATCTTCGCAACATCGCCATCGTCGCCCACGTCGATCATGGCAAGACCACCCTCGTCGACCAGCTGCTGAAGCAGTCGGGCACCCTGTCCGAGCGCACCGTGCTGGCTGAACGCGTGATGGACAGCAATGACCAGGAAAAGGAGCGTGGCATCACGATCCTGGCCAAGAACACGGCCATCACCTGGCAGGGCAACCGCATCAACATCGTCGACACCCCGGGACACGCCGACTTCGGTGGCGAGGTCGAGCGCGTGCTGTCGATGGTCGACACCGTGCTGATCCTGGTCGACGCGATGGACGGCCCGATGCCGCAGACCCGCTTCGTCACCCAGAAGGCCTTCGCGATGGGCTTCAAGCCGATCGTGGTGGTCAACAAGATCGACCGCCCGGGCGCGCGTCCGGACTGGGTGATCGACCAGGTGTTCGACCTGTTCGACAAGCTCGGTGCCACCAATGAGCAGCTGGACTTCCCGATCGTCTACGCCTCGGCCCTGAACGGCTACGCCGGCCTGGAAGACACCGTGCGCGACGGCGACATGACCCCGCTGTACGAAGCGATCATGAAGCACGCGCCGAAGCCGGAAGTCGACCCGGAAGGTGCCTTCCAGATGCGCATCAGCCAGCTGGACTACAACAACTTCGTGGGCGTGATCGGCATCGGCCGCATCCAGCGCGGCACCCTGAAGAAGAACATGCAGGTCGCGGTGATCGATCGCGAAGGCAAGAAGCGCAACGGCAAGGTCGCACAGGTGCTGGGCTTCCTGGGCCTGGAGCGCATCGAGCAGGACACCGCTGAAGCCGGCGACATCGTGGCGATCTCGGGCATTCCGGAACTCACCATCTCCGACACCATCTGCCACCCGGACACCCCGGAAGCGCTGCCGGCACTGACCGTGGACGAGCCGACCATCTCGATGACCTTCCAGGTCAACAACTCGCCGTTCGCCGGCAACAAGGACCTGTCCGGTGGCAAGTTCCTGACCAGCCGCCAGATCAAGGACCGCCTGGACCGTGAAAAGGTCCACAACGTGGCCCTGAAGGTCGAACAGCTGGAAGACGCCGACAAGTTCCTGGTCTCCGGCCGTGGCGAACTGCACCTGTCGGTGCTGATCGAAAACATGCGTCGCGAAGGCTACGAACTGGCCGTGTCGCGTCCGGAAGTCATCATCAAGGAAATCGACGGCCAGCAGATGGAGCCGATCGAACAGCTGGTGGTGGACGTGGAAGAAGTGCACCAGGGCGGCGTGATGGAAAAGCTGGGTACCCGCAAGGGCCAGCTGAAGAACATGGAGCCGGACGGCAAGGGCCGTGTGCGCCTGGAATACTCGATCCCGGCCCGTGGCCTGATCGGCTTCCAGAACGAATTCAAGACCCTGACCCAGGGTTCGGGCCTGCTGTTCCACGTGTTCGACCATTACGGTCCGAAGGAACAGGGCGCGATCGCCAAGCGCATCAACGGCGTGATGATCGCCAATGCCCCGGGCGTGACCCCGGCCTACTCGCTGGGCCCGCTGCAGGAACGCGGCAAGCTGTTCGCCGCTGAAGGCGACAACGTGTACGAAGGCCAGCTGGTCGGTATCCACTCCAAGGACAACGACCTGACCGTCAACGCGATCAAGACCAAGCCGCTGACCAACATGCGCGCTTCGGGCAAGGACGACGCGATCCAGCTGACCCCGGCCATCAAGTACTCGCTGGAGCAGGCACTGGACTTCATCGAGGACGACGAACTGGTCGAAATCACCCCGAAGGAAATCCGTCTGCGCAAGAAGTTCCTGACCGAAAGCGACCGCAAGAAGGCGTCGCGCGCCGGTTGATCGGACCCTTGTCGTGACCGACAAACCCTACAACCCGGATCCGCATACGCATCCGGGTCTCCATGTGATCGCCCTGCTGGAAGCCAGCAAGGCGGCACTGGCGCTGCTGGCGGCTACCGGACTGGAAGTACTCGGTCCGCAGCCGCTGCGCGATGGGGTCAATGCCCTGATCCGGCGCTTCAGCCTGGACCCGGATCACGGCACCCTGCCCTCGCTGTTGAACATGATCAGTCCCGATGCGGTGCACCTGGCCGCGGCGGCCATGGTGGCCTACGGGATCCTGCACCTGTTCGAGGCGTGGGGACTGTGGCGCGCCAAAGCCTGGGCCTCGTGGCTGGGCTGCGTCACCGCAGGTATCTACCTGCCCTTCGACATCTACGCCATCATCCGCCACCCCGGCTGGGCCTCGTGGTCGGTGCTGGTGATCAACCTGATCGTGGTCGGCGTGCTCGCGCGCGACCTGCGCAAGCGTCACTGAGTTGCCAAGCGCGGCAATCGCTGGTTAGCCTGAGGGCTGGAACCGGGAACCTCCGAATGCGTCTGTCACTGACATCGCTGGCGTTGGCCATCGCGCTGACGGGCTGCTCGCCTTCGCCATCATCACTGCTGACCGCCAAGGCCCATGCGGCGGCGACCGATGCGGTCGATCCTGCTGCGCCCTTCCCTTACGCCGAAGCGGATATCAGCGACCTGCAGGCGCAGATGGCCGCCGGCGAGCTGGACAGCGTCACCCTGACCCGCGCCTACCTGGACCGGATCGCCCGCCTGGACCGGACCGGGCCGCGCCTGAACGCCGTGCTGGAGCTCAACCCGGACGCGCTCAAGGAAGCCGCCGCATTGGACGCCGAGCGCCGCCACGGGCAGCTGCGCGGTCCCCTGCACGGCATTCCCCTGCTGCTCAAGGACAACATCGGTGCACGTCCGATGGCGACCACGGCGGGCTCGCTGGCCCTGACCGGCTTCCGTCCGGACGATGCCTTCCTGGTCACCCGCCTGCGTGCGGCCGGGGCGCTGATCCTCGGCAAGACCAACCTGAGCGAATGGGCGAATTTCCGCTCCAGCCAGTCCATTTCCGGCTGGAGCGCGCGCGGCGGCCAGACCCGCAATCCCTACCGGCTCAGCCACAGCCCCTGCGGCTCCAGCAGCGGCAGCGCGGTGGCGGTCTCGGCCAACCTGGCCACCGCCGCGGTGGGCACCGAGACGGACGGCAGCATCGTCTGCCCGGCCGCGGTGAACGGGATTGTCGGGCTGAAGCCCACGGTCGGACTGGTCAGCCGCGATGGCGTGGTGCCGATCTCCTTCAGCCAGGACACCCCCGGGCCGATGACCCGCAGCGTGGCCGATGCTGCGGCGCTGCTGACCGCCATGGCCGGTCGTGACGACGCCGACCCGGCCACGGCGACCATGCCCGGTCGGGCCGTGTACGACTACACCGCACGGCTCAAGGACGGCGGCCTGCGCGGCGCGCGCATCGGCGTGCTGTACGGCCCCCTGGACAGCCAGCCCGGCGTCGCGCCGGCCCTGCAGCACGCCGTCGCGGTGCTGCGGGACGCCGGTGCAGTGGTGGTGCCGGTCCGTCTGCCGACCCAGGGCCAGTGGGAGACCGCGGAGCGGATCGTGCTGCTGCACGAGTTCAAGGCCGGCCTGGGGCGTTACCTCGGCACGCACCAGGCACCGGTGCGCGATCTGGAGGCGGTCATTGCCTTCAACCGCGAACACGCCGACAAGGAACTGCTGCTGTTTGGCCAGGACCTGATGGAGAGTGCCGCGCAGGCCGGCGCGCTGGGCAGTCCGGAGTACATCGCCGCGCGCACCGAGGCGCGCCGGCTGGCGGGCCCCGAAGGCATCGATGCGGTGCTCAAGGCCGACCGTCTGGACGCACTCGTGGCACCCACCACCGGCGCGGCGTGGCCGCTGCGCAGCGGCGAGGCCGATGCGTTTCCCGGCGGCAACTACAGTGCTGCCGCCGTGGCCGGCTACCCCAGCATCAGCGTGCCGATGGCACATGTGAACGGGCTGCCACTCGGGCTGCTGTTCATGGGCACGGCGTGGAGCGAACCGCGCCTGATCGAGCTGGCCTATGACTACGAGCAGCGTACGCGCGCGCGCAGACCGCCAGCTTTCAAGACCGAAGCCCTCATCCGGTAGCGGGGGGGGGGGGGGGGGGGGGGGGGGGGGGGGCGCGCGGCGCCGC
>NZ_JASCOZ010000257.1 GCF_029960115.1 Stenotrophomonas sp. PS02289 | reverse complement strand
TCGGAGATGTTTATAAGAGACTGGCATCCGGTAGCGCCGGCCGTTGGCGGGCCCAGGCGGTCCGTCAGCGCACAAAGGCAGGACCGGTCATTCCCCCAGCCAGGTGATCCAGGAAACTGGTGATCCGCGCGGAAACCGCCGTGTTGCGGTAATACACCGCATGGATCGGCTGCCGAACTTCCACGGTCAGCGCCGGCAGCACCTGCACCAGGGTGCCGGCGTCACGGTCGCGCTGGGTCATGAAGTCGCTCAGGCAGACGATGCCCGCCCCTTGCTGCGCGAGCCGCAGCAGGGTTTCGCCGCTGGACACCGCCACCGCGGGTTTGATGTGCAGCAGGGCATCGGTGCGCCCGGGCAGCGGCCAGTGGTTGAGCGAATCGGGTTCGTTGAAGCCCAGCAGCGCATGCTGCTGGAGGTCTTCCACCTGCTTGGGCGTGCCCTTTGCTTTCAGGTAGGACGGACTGGCCAGCACCCGTAACCGGCTGTGACCGAGCGGGCGCGCATGCAGGGTGGAGTCGGCCAGCGGGCCGATGCGGATGGCGACGTCGGTGCGGCGCTCCAGCAGGTCGATGTAACGCTCGCTGCTGTTGAGTTCCAGCGCGACGTCCGGGAAGCGTTCACGGTAGCTGGCGACCAGCGGGGCGATCACGTGCAGTACGAACGGAGTGGCAGCGTCCACGCGCAGACGCCCCGCAGGACGTTCGCGGCGGGCGGCGATCTGCTCTTCGGCGGCCTCGACCGAAGCGACGATGGCGCGGGCCTGTTCCAGGAAGGCGCTGCCCTCTTCGGTCAGCTGCAGGCGGCGGGTGGTACGGGTGAGAACGGTGGTGCCGAGCTTTTCCTCCAGGCGTGCCAGTGCGCGGCTGACGCCTGAGGTGGTCTGGCCCAGGCTCTCGGCGGCGGCGGTGATCGAGCCGCTGTCGATGACGGCGATAAAGGCCTGCATTTCGTCGAGGGTGGTTTTCATGGGGCGTTTCAGGGGTGGGGGTGGGTCGGGCACCGCGAAGCCACGCAGGGCGTGGCTCTACGGTTCATTATTGCGCGAAAATCAAGAGTGATTGGCGTGAAGACCGCTTTTTCAGCAACAGTGCGGCGAGCAGACTGCGCAGCCTCATTCCCACTGGTTGCTTCCCATGTCTCGTGGCATTCCCTTGGCCTTGTTGGCGCTGACGCTGGGTGCGTACGCCATCGGCACCACCGAATTCGTCATCGTCGGGCTGATTCCCACCATCGCTGCCGACCTCGGCGTCACCCTGCCCTCGGCGGGACTGCTGGTCTCGCTGTATGCGCTGGGCGTGGCCGTCGGCGCACCGGTGCTGACCGCGCTCACCGGTCGCGTCCCGCGCAAAACCCTGCTGGTGGCACTGATGCTGCTGTTCACGGTAGGCAACCTGATTGCCTGGATGGCCCCGACCTACGGCTCGCTGATCGTGGCGCGGGTGCTCACCGGTCTGGCGCACGGGGTGTTCTTCTCGATCGGCTCGATCATCGCGACGTCGGTGGTGCCGAAGGAGAAGGCCGCCAGCGCGATTGCGATCATGTTCACCGGGCTGACCGTGGCCCTGGTGACCGGCGTGCCGCTGGGTACGTTCATCGGCCAGCACCTGGGATGGCGCGCCACCTTCCTGGCGGTGGCGGCGCTGGGCGTGATCGCCCTGCTCGGCAGCCTGCTGTTCGTCCCCCGCAACCTGCAGCGCAGTGAGCCGGCGACCTTCGGTCAGCAGTTGGCGGTACTGGCGCAGCCGCGCCTGCTGCTGGTGTATGCGATCACCGCGCTGGGCTATGGCGGCACCTTCCTGTCCTTCACCTACCTGGCGTCGATCCTGCAGGACGTGACCGGCTTCTCGGCCAACGCGGTGAGCCTGGTGCTGCTGGTGTACGGCGTTTCGGTGGCGGTCGGCAACCTGTGGGGTGGCCGCCTGGCGGACCGTCGCGGTCCGGTTCCCGCGCTGATGCTGATCTTCAGCCTGCTGGCGCTGGTGCTGCTGGCGCTGACCTTCACCGCGCATTCCACCGTGCTGGTGCTGCTCACGGTGCTGGCGCTGGGTGCCGTGGCATTCGGTAACGTGCCCGGCCTGCAGGTGTATGTGGTGAAGCAGGCACAGCGGTTTGCGCCGCAGGCGGCGGATGTGGCCTCGGGGCTGAACATCGCGGCCTTCAATGTTGGCATTGCGATGGGCGCGTCGCTCGGCGGGCTGGTGGTGGACCACCTGGGCCTGATGCACACCCCGTGGCTGGGTGCGCTGGTGGTGCTGGGGGCGCTGGGCTTGACCGCGCTGAGCGGTCGGCTGGACCGCCGTGATGGCGTGGCCGACCGTGCCGAGGGCATTGCCGTAACGGCACATTGAGTACGTTGTTTCTGGAGCAGCGGGGCAGAGCCCCGCTCTACCTTTCCCACACTGGAGTTGTTATGAGTATTCCTGCATTTGGTTTGGGTACCTTCCGTCTGAAGGACCAGGTGGTCATCGAGTCGGTCCGCAACGCGCTGGACGTCGGCTACCGCGCGATCGACACCGCGCAGATCTACGGCAATGAGGCCGAGGTCGGCCAGGCACTGGCCGAGTCCGGCGTACCGCGCCAGGACGTGTTCCTGACCACCAAGGTCTGGATCAGCCACTTCCGCCACGACGCACTGCTGGAAAGCCTGCGCGAAAGCCTGCGCAAGCTGCGCACCGACGCGGTCGACCTGACCCTGATCCACTGGCCGTCGCCGAACGACGAGGTGCCGATGGTGGAGTACCTGGGTGCGCTGGCGCAGGCCAAGGCCGAAGGCTTGACCCGGCAGATCGGCATTTCCAACTTCACCATCGACCTGACCCGTCAGGCGGTGGAGATTCTCGGGGCCGATGCCATCGCCACCAACCAGATCGAGGTGCATCCGTACCTGCAGAACCGGGCGCTGATTGCCTACCTGCGCGAACAGGGCATCCACGTCACTGCGTACATGAGCCTGGCCTACGGCGAAGTGCTGAAAGAGCCGGTGATCCAGGCCATCGCCGAACGCCATGGCGCGACCCCGGCGCAGGTGGCGCTGGCCTGGGCCCTGCAGCAGGGTTATGCGGTGATTCCGTCCTCGACCAAGCGCGAGAACCTGGCGGCGAATCTGAAGGCCGCCGAGGTGACCTTGGATGATGAGGACATGGCGCGGATCGCGACGCTGGACCGCGGGCATCGGCTGGCGAACCCGGAGGGCATTGCGCCGGCGTGGGATTGAGATTGCGGCACCCACATTGGTAGACGGAATTCCCAGACAGTGTCTGGGAAATATCGGCTATTGCACGCGGCAAGGAAGGACGGGCATGGCCCGTCCCGACGCCAGCCAGGCGCGCAGGGCGGCGTTGACGGCTTCGGGCTGTTCCATCGGGGCCAGGTGCCCGCAGTCGGGAATGATCCGCAGGGTGGAATGCGGTGCGAGTGCGTGCATCTCCTCGCTGATCGAAGGCGGGGTGATGCGGTCGTTGGCACCGCACAGGATCAACAGCGGATCGCGATAGGCGGCCAGTACATCGTGGCCGTCCACCCGTTCGAGCGCGCTCTGGCGCAGGAAGACCTCCGCGCCCAGTCGTGCGGTCATGTCGCGCACGCGCTGTACCAGCACGTAGTCGTCCAGCCGCGAAGCATCGATGTAGCTGCGCATCAGGGTGTCACCGAAGCCGTGGAACTTGCCCGGCAGGCGCACGCTGGCCTGCTGGTTGCGGCGCTGGGCGGCGCGCTCGGGTGAGTCGGCGTGGATCGAGGTGTCGATCAGGGCCAGCCGCAGGACCCGTTCCGGCGCGGTGCGCAGGATCTGCTGGGCGACGAAACCGCCGAGGGAGAAACCGGCCAGGGCGAACTGCGGCGGGGCCTGGGCCAGTACGTCATCGACCACGGCCTGCATCGTTTCGCCACGGGTCTGGTCGCCGACGATGCAGATGGCGATGTCAGAGAGTGCTGCGATCTGCTCGCGCCACAGCTCGGCATCATTGAGCAGGCCGGGGAGCAGCACCAAGGGAATTTTTTCAGTCATGCGGCATATTGTCGCGCCGTTTGGCAGGGTGCGGTATGCCGGTCATGGTCAGATGTGTTGCGAGGTGGTGCGCGGCCGCCGGACACAACCACCGCGTGGGATGTATCCCGGTAGCGTCGGTCGACAGACGACGGCCGGTGACGGTGATCGGCACGGTGACGCATGACCCTGTTCGAGGTCATGCGCCAATGCAGTGATCACCCGTATCGGCCGTCGTC
>NZ_JASCOZ010000256.1 GCF_029960115.1 Stenotrophomonas sp. PS02289 | reverse complement strand
GCAAGGTCGTCACGCTGCAAACATTGCCCGGTGACGCAGGCTCGCTGGAGGGCGATGCCGGCAAGGTCGGCGGCTTCTCGCTGCATGCCGGCGTGGCCGCGGAAGCACACGAAAGCCACAAGCTCGAAAAGCTGTGCCGCTACATCACGCGCCCGGCGATCAGCGAGCAGCGGCTGTCGATCTCACCGCAGGGTAGGGTGCGGTATCAGCTCAAGACGCCGTGGCGAAATGGGACCACGCATGTCGAATGGGATGCGGTGGACTTCATCGCCAAGCTGGCGGCACTGGTCCCGCCACCTCGCGCGCATCTCACCCGCTTCCACGGCGTATTCGCCCCGAATGCAAACCTGCGCGCGCAGGTGACGCCATCGGGGCGCGGCAAGCGGCCTGCGGGCGATGCGGCGCCGGTGGACGCAAGCGCCCACGACGAGCCGCGCAGCCCCGAGCAGAAGCGCCGTGCGATGAGCTGGGCGCAACGGCTCAAGCGGGTCTTTTCCATCGACGTCACCACCTGCGCCCACTGCGGCGGCGCGGTGCGGATCGTCGCCAGCATCGAGGAACCCAAAACCATCCGCGCCATCCTCGCCCACTTCGAGAAACACGGCGCGCCCGCCTGGCGCATGTCACCCGCGTGCGTTTCGAGTGGCTGGCCACCGGCCGTGGCCCGCTGGCCTGGGAGGCGGATCCGGACGACATTCCGGCACTCGACGCCGAACTGGTCCACGACCCGCTCGAGCGACGCCTGCTGCAGGCGTTCCGCTGCGGCGGCCGCGAAACGCGGCGCCTGCTGCTGGGACTGGCCGACGCGCAGCTGGCCTCGATCCAGCCGCGCCGCGCCTGAGCATCGTGCCGGGCGGCGCCGTCACGCCGCGCACGTGCGCTCAGAACGACCCGAACATCGTCCCCAGCACGATCACCACCACCAGCGCCACGATCGAGCCGAGCACCGCGGTCACCGCGATGTCGCCGTAGCTGTCGCGGTGGGTGCAGCCGCACACCGCCAGCAGAGTCACCACCGCGCCGTTGTGCGGCAGGCTGTCCAGGGTGCCGGCGCCGATCACCGCCACCCGATGCATCAGCTCCGGCGACAGTCCGGTCTCGTAGGCGATGGCCATGAAAGTCGGACCCAGCGCATCCAGGGCGATGGTCAGGCCGCCGGACGCCGAGCCGGTGAGGCCGGCGAGGATGTTGGTCGCCACCGCCAGCGACACCAGCGGACCGCCGCCGATGCCCAGTACCCAGTCGCGCACGATCTCGAAGGCCGGCATCGCCGCGACCACCGCGCCGAAACCGACCAGGCTGCCCACCGCCAGGATCGGCAGCACCGAGGCGTTGGCGCCGGAGTCCATGCTCGAACGCAGCGAGGGGAAGCGGCGCAGGTTCAGCGCGATGGTGGTGGCGATCGCCGCGGCCAGCGCCACCGACACCGACCACACGCCCGCCACCTCGGACAGCGAGGTTTCGCCGAAGCGCGCGTACTGCAGGTAGGACACGTCCATCCGCGGCAGGATCAGCAGCGACATCAGCAGGTTCACCCCGATCACCACCGCCAGCGGCGCGAACGCAACCAGCGCCGACGGCAGGCCGCTGCCCTGGACGCCATGCGCCGCCTCGGCCGGATCGAAGGGCTGCGCCACCGCCGCGCGTTCGCGCACGATCTCGTCCTCGGCCACCATGCCGGCGTCGGGCGTGGCCAACTCGCCGAAGCCTTCGCCCGCCAGCCGCGCGCGACGTTCGGCGCGGGCCAGCCACCACAGGCCGAACGCCAGCATGATCGCCGAGGCGATCAGGCCCAGCCCGGGCGCGGCGAACGGCGTGGTGCCGAAGAACGGCATCGGGATCGCGTTCTGGATCGAGGGCGTGCCGGGCATGGCCGACATGGTGAAGGTCATCGTGCCCAGCGCCAGCGCCGGCGGCATCAGCCGACGCGGGATGCCGGCGCCGCGGAACAGCACCGCGGCCATCGGCACCAGCACGAAGATCGCCACGAACAGGCTCACCCCGCCGTAGGTCACCAGCGCGCCGGACAGCACCACCGCCAGCATCGCCCGCCGGGTGCCGAGCTTGGCGGTCATGAACGCGGCGATGGCCTCGACCGAGCCGCTGTCCTCCATCAGCTTTCCGAACAGCGCGCCGAGCAGGAACAGCGGGAAGAACTGGGAGATGAATCCGGCGGCGGCCGACATGAAGGTCAAGGTCCAGTGCGCCAGCAGCGGCTCGCCGGAGAACGCCGCCACCACCAACGCCGCGGCCGGCGCCAGCAGCAGCACGCTCCAGCCCCGGTAGGACAGGTACATCAACAGGCCGAGGCCGACCAGCATGCCCAGCAGTCCCATGCTCACACTCCTTCCAGCAGCACGTTCAGGTCGATCGATGAGCGCTTGCCCAGGTTGGCGCCGTCCTGCGCCAGGAAGGACTCGGCCACGCGCCGCCCCTCCTTGTGCAACATCTCCAGGAACGCCCACTCGGCGCTCATCTTCGACGAGGAATCCAGCACGGCGGCCAGGTCGTTGCGCACCAGGTGGATGCGCTTGCTCGCCCAGCGCGCGCCCTCGCAGTTGCCCACGTCGGCCACCTGGCGCAGCAGCGCGATCATGCGCAGTTCCTTGAGCAGGCCGGCGTTGAAGGAAATCTCGTTGATCCGGTTGAGGATCTCGCGCGCGCCGGTCGGCCGGTCGGGACGCTCGACCGGGTTGACCGCGACCAGGATCACGTCGTCCGAATTGCAGTCGCGCACCAGCGGGGTCATGGTCGGGTTGCCGGAGTAGCCGCCGTCCCAGTAGTACTCGCCGTCCACCTCCACCGCCTGGAACATGTTCGGCAGGCAGGCCGAGGCCAGCAGCACGTCCGGGCTCAGTTCGGCGTTGCGGAACACCTTGCCGCGGCCGGTACGCACGTTGGTGGCGGTGATGAACAGCTTGATGTCCGACTTCGACAGCGCGTCGAAATCGAGTGAGCGCTCCAGGATGTCGCGCAGCGGATTGACGCCGAACGGATTGAGGTCGTAGGGCGACCACAGCCGCGACACCAGGTCCATGGCCAGGAACGCCGGCGAGCCCTCCAGGCTCCAGCGTCCCATCAGCACGTCCAGCGGCCCGCGCTGCAGCGGACTGAAGCGCGCTGCGTCGGACACCGCGCGCCAGAACCGGGCCAGCGCCTCGCGCGCGCCCTGGCGACTGCCACGTTCGAAGCCATCGACCAGCACGGCCGCGTTCATCGCGCCTGCGGAAGTACCGGACACGCCATCGATCCGCAGCCACTCCTCTTCCAGCAAGCGGTCGAGCACGCCCCAGGTGAAGGCGCCGTGCGAGCCGCCGCCCTGCAAGGCCAGGTCGATGGACAGGAGTTCGGGCGGCGGCGCCGCACGGCTCTTGCGGCGCGGCGCCGGCTTGGACGCAGCGGTCTTCCTGGCCGGGGTGGCCTTGCGGGTGCGGGCCGGAGTGCTCATGGGTGGATCCGTAGGGACGGGGGAAAACTACAGGGACACACGCAGCGCGTAAAGGAAAACGCCGTTCAATCGGGACCGGTACCGTCGGCACGTCGCACTTCCGCCACGAAGCGGCGCATCTTTCTCGCCGTCCTTGACTCCCGGCGCGACTTCGATCCCGCTGGCCACGTCCACCGCCCACGGCGAGGTGGCGCGGATCGCGTCGTGCACGTTGTCCGGCGTGATCCCGCCGGCCAGCACGAACGGCCGGTGCAGTCCGCCGGGGATCGCGCTCCAGTCGAACGTGTGGCCGGTACCGCCGGCTGCGCCCTTGCCGTGGCTGTCGAACAGGAAACCGTCGGCGTTCGGCCAGCGCTCTTGCAGCGCGGCCGCATCCCAACGCTCGCCCCCGCCCATCGGCACCGCCTTCAGCCAGGGCATGCGGAAGGCGCTGCAGAACGCATCCTCTTCGTCGCCGTGGAACTGCAGCAACGCCGGTCGCACCATGCGCACCACTTCACGCACCTCGGCCACGGTGTTGTCGCGGAACAGCGCCACCGCGCCGACCATCGGCGCCAGCGCCAGGCGCAGTTGCCGCGCCTCGGCCGCGCTGACCCGGCGCGGACTGCCTTCGGCGAACACGAAACCGACCGCGTCCACGCCGAGTTGGGTATAGGAAGTTCAACCGCCCTTTTTGGCGAGTCTGGCGGGGCGGGTAGGAAGCGGCCGCGCAAGCGCCGCTTTGGGCACAGATCGGGCACAGATCGGGGGTTCATGCGTGGGTTTTCGACATCGCGGGGCCACGCAGCGGCTCAGTGCGTAGCCATTTCTCACCGAATCC
>NZ_JASCOZ010000255.1 GCF_029960115.1 Stenotrophomonas sp. PS02289 | reverse complement strand
CCTCACGGGCGGGGTCCCCCCCGGGGGTGTTTGCGGGGGGTCGTCGGAGGTTGCGAACCGGATCGGCGCGGCACTAACGGCAGCGAAGCCTATTCCGCTGCAGCCCCGGCCGCAGGGCTCACATCGCCGGCCTCATGCCGCTTTGGAAGAACCCAGTCGGGACGGACGAAGTGGCAGGTGTAGCCGCCGGGCCGCTTCTCCAGATAGTCTTGATGTTCCGGTTCGGCCTCCCAGAAATCGCCGACCGGCTCGACCTCGGTGACGACCTTGCCATCCCACAGCCCCGAGGCATCCACATCGGCGATCGTATCCTCGGCGACGCGCTTCTGCTCCTCGTCGACATAATAGATGCCCGACCGGTAGGAGAGCCCACGATCATTGCCCTGGCGGTTCAGCGTCGTCGGATCGTGGATCTGGAAGAAGAATTCCAGGATGTGCCGGTAGCTCGTCACTGTCGGGTCGAAGACAATCTCGATCCCCTCGGCATGCGTGCCGTGATTACGATACGTGGCGTTCGGAATATCGCCGCCCGTGTAACCCACACGGGTCGAGATGATGCCGGGCCGCTTGCGGATCAGATCCTGCATGCCCCAGAAACATCCGCCTGCGAGAACAGCGCGCTGATGCATGTTAAGCCTCCTCTACCTGATCGAGATATTCACCGTATCCCTCGGACTCCATCTCGTCGCGCGGGATGAAGCGAAGGGACGCTGAGTTGATGCAGTAGCGCAGACCGCCGCGGTCGGAAGGACCGTCCGGGAACACGTGGCCCAGATGGCTGTCGGCGTGTACCGACCTGACCTCCGTCCGGACCATGCCGTGTGCGCTGTCCCGCACCTCGTTCACGTTTGCCGGAACGATCGGCTTGGTGAAGCTGGGCCAGCCAGTACCCGAATCGAACTTGTCCGTTGAAGCGAAGAGCGGCTCTCCCGACACTATGTCGACGTAGATGCCAGGCTCCTTGTTGTCGTTGTGCTCGCCCGTGAAGGGCCTTTCGGTCCCCGACTCCTGGGTAATACGGCGTTGCTCGGGGGTCAGGCGGTCAACTGCTGTCTGTGACTTTTCAAACTTCATGATAGTCTCCAATACTTATCTAGAGGTCCAGACACACTGCCGTTCATTTTGCCAGTCATTGGCGTCGACTATCGCAGTGTGCCTTAGATTTTACCAATACGCCGTGCGTATAGTTTCCATAGCGCCGAAGCTCTTCACGTCGTGATTCAGTTCCACTCGTAACGGGCTGCCAGCTGCGCGATATTCCGTATCTCGACCGTTGCCGTGGAGCCGGATACCGTCGCGATCACGACTTCGCGCTCCAAGTCAAATCCGTCGATCGGCCGAGTGACGAGGCCTTGCACGGTGGCCGATCGTTCCGGAAGAATGCATATGGCGTGGCCGTCAGCGACGACCCGTTGCACCCAGTCCTCGCGATCTGATCGAAAGCGAGGTTGCATGAGCAAGTCCCGTCGCGCGAAGTGATCGAGGATCCGATCGCGAAACTCGCATTTCAGGCGATCGACGAAAGGAAACTCGAGCAGGTCTTCGCCGCGCACGATCTCGTTGGCAGCCAAGGGATGGTTTGCAGAACAGCCGAGCACGAAGCGCTCCCGAAATAGAGGATGCACATCCAGCTTGCGTTCCGGTCGTGTTTCACGCGGCATGATGCATGCGTGGTATTTTCCTGAAAGCACCTCCGATGTGTCCTCGTTCGACTGGAGCGAGTGCAGCTTGATTTCGATGGATGGCATCTCCGCCAATGCGCTCTCGAAGAACGCCGTAAATTCCTTTGGTCCGACGGTGGGCGCGACGGCGACATCCAGCACGCGGTGCCCCCCCATCGCCCAGTGCTCCGAGTGATTGCGTACGCTCTTCATCGCGACCACCATGCGCCGGAATTCTGCCTCGACGTCATGGCCAAGGCCAGTCAGGCGGCTGTTCTTCCCGTCGCGATAGATCAGCGGCCCGCCAAGCTCATCTTCCAAGCGGCGGATCGCGCGGGTCAGACTTGGCTGTGACACACCGCTCAAGCGAGCAGCTGCTGTGAAATTCAGCGTCTCGGCCAAGTTGATGAAATAGCTGACTTGATTGAGTTCCATAGTCCTTTGGCCCATGCGCCTGACTGATGCCTCTTCCGTGAGCCCGCCTTCGGAAAGCAGGCCACAGAAATATGCTTGGCGCATATAATCATGATCTAGGGGCTTGTCTATATGCGCCAGACATATAAATGATACTCTGAGATGACGCCTACTGGTTGGCGGTGCGCTCTGCTCAGCTCCGTCGAAGGTTCTGAGAGCGCAACCGCCAAGCCGCGAGCTGGAGGTTTGATGGACATGGCAGAAACAACATTCACGTTTGCGAGTGGAGCTGGCTCTCAGCTTTCCGGGCACCTCGAACCGCCAGAGGGAACGCCGCGGGGCTGGGCGATCTTCGCCCACTGCTTCACGTGCGGGAAAGACAGTCGCGCCGCCGTTTACATCTCGCGCGCGCTGTCGCGTGCGGGCATCGGGGTCTTGAGGTTCGATTTCGCCGGAACCGGGATCAGCGGTGGGTCGGGGGAACCTGTGAGTTTCGCGTCGGACGTCGAGGACCTTAGGGCTGCCGCAAAGGCGATGGCGGCGGCGGGTATGTCACCCTCCCTCCTTGTCGGGCACAGCCTGGGTGGCACCGCTGCGATCGTAGCCGCGGCCGAGTTGCCTGACGTTGCGGCGGTGGCGACGATTGGTGCGCCGGCCGACCTTCAGCATATCTTGCGGCTCTTCGGACCGAATGATCTGGACACCATCGCGAGCGAGGGCGAGGCCTCGGTGGAGATCGCCGGTAGGCCCTTCCTCATTCGCCGAGGGTTCCTTGAGGCGGTTGAGGGGATCGACGTCGAGAAGGCCATTGCCTCCCTGCGACGGCCGGTGCTGGTCATGCACTCTCCGCTGGATCAGGTGGTCGGCATCGACCACGCGTCGCGCATCTTCGTCGCGTCCAGGCACCCTAAAAGCTTCATCTCGCTCGACAACGCGGATCACCTTCTCACCGACGTCGCGGACGCGAACTACGCTGCGGCCATGGTGGCGGTTTGGGCGAGCCGCTTTCTCCCACCACTCACGGCGGATCTTCCGCAGGTCGAGGTTGCGGAGGGCGTCGTCGCCACCGAAACTCTTGCAGGGACGTTCCAGCTCAAGGTCCGCAGCGGCGAGCACACTCTGTTCGCCGACGAGCCAGCATCGGTCGGTGGCCTCGGGACCGGACTATCTCCCTACGAGCTCGTATCTGCCGGCCTCGCAGCCTGCACGGTGATGACGATGCGTCTCTATGCGAACCGCAAGGGCTTTCCGCTCGAACGGGCGAGCACGACCGTGCAGCACGAGAAGGTGCCGGACATGATGCCACCCGACCGGTTCACCCGCACCATTGTCCTCGATGGGCCGCTGAGTGATGATCAGCGCGCTCGGATCCTCGCGATCGCTGATCGGTGTCCCGTCGATCTGAGTCTCATCCGGGGTTCGGACGTGCAGACCGAGCTCTTGAGCACCAGTCAGGCTGCGGATCCCGCGAGGCTGGCTTGACCGTGGCGCACACGGAGGAGGGCGAATGGACTGTGAGCCAATCGCCTACCGGCAAAGGGGCGCCCGCGACAGAGCGAGCAATTCTCGCAGGCGGCTGCTTCTGGGGCATGGAGGATTTGCTGCGCCGAGCCAGGGGAGTCATTTCGACGCGGGTCGGTTACATAGGCGGTGAAATGCGTGATCCGACCTATGCGAGACATTACGGCCATGCGGAAGCGGTGGAAGTGACTTTCGACCCTTCCGTTCTCAGCTATCGCTCTCTCCTGGAACTCTTCTTCCAGGTCCACGACCCCACGACCTACGAGCAACAGGGCAGCGATGTCGGTCCGAGCTATCGATCGGCAATTTTCTATACCACCGAGGTGCAGAAGGAAGTCGCCCTGGCGACTTGGCGAGGCCAGACGCTCGGGGCGCTTTTCCTCCGGCACGCCGGTCGCGGTCGGGTGGATCGAGACCGCGGACTCGTAGTCGACCCACAGCACGCGGCCGGCATCGATGGACGGACCGTAGCCGCCGACGAAGCGGCCCGCCGGGGTGGTGCGGTCGCGGCCGGGGATCTCGCGCAGGGCGAGGCCCGCGATGCCGGGGGCGGTGTGGTCGCCCACGGCGGAGCCGAACAGGCCGGGCGCGGCGCCGCGCAGGCGACCATCGCCGCCGAACACGAGGATCTGGGCGGCGGCCTTGTCCATGATCGCGAAGGGATAGCCCTGGCTG
>NZ_JASCOZ010000254.1 GCF_029960115.1 Stenotrophomonas sp. PS02289 | reverse complement strand
GGCCGGCCCACGGACCGCCTGGGCCGGCCAACGGCCGGCGCTACCGGTCATATCCCCAACATCGGAGCAACGCCGTCCGATGTACGCTTGATGCTCCTGTCGGCTGACGAGGCATGCATGAGCAAACTCAAGCGCAAGGAGTACGAGGCCCTGCTGGAACCGCTGCAGCTGGAACTGGCGCGGATGGCACGCTGGGTCCAGCACAGTGGGCAACGCGTGCTGGTGCTGTTTGAGGGACGCGACACCGCCGGCAAGGGCGGCGCGATCCAGGCCATCGCCGAACACCTCAACCCGCGCCAATGCCGGGTGGTGGCCCTGCCCAAGCCGACCGAGCGCGAAAGCACGCAGTGGTACTTCCAGCGCTATGTCACCCACCTGCCCGCCGCCGGCGAGATCGTGCTGATGGACCGCAGCTGGTACAACCGCGCCGGCGTCGAGCATGTGATGGGCTACTGCACCGAGGCGCAATACCGGGCCTTCCTGGCGCAGACGCCGGTGTTCGAGCAACTGCTGGTGGACGACGGCATCCTGTTGTTCAAGTACTGGCTGAGCGTGGACCAGGCGCAGCAGGAAAAGCGCTTCGCCGAACGCCACGTGGACCCGCTGAAGGGCTGGAAGCTGTCGCCGGTGGACCTGAAGTCACGCAGCAAATACACCGCCTACACTGAAGCGCGCGAGGCCATGCTGCGCGCTACCCATCACGACACGGCACCGTGGACGCTGGTGGATTTCGATGACCAGAAGCGCGGGCGCCTGACCTTGATCCGCAATCTGCTGGACCGGCTGCCCGATACGCACGTGGACGAGCCGATCCCGGAGCTGCCGCCACTGAAGGGCAAGCTGCATGAAGAGCATTTCGGAGTGCTGAAGCCGATCGAGGCCTTCCCGATCGGGGATTGATGCACGCCGCGATCAAGCGCCCTTCTTGATCTGCGCCTCGATATCCGCCGCCGTCACCGGGCCGAGGAATTCCTTGGCGACCTTGCCGTCGGGCGCGATCAGGTAGGTCATCGGCAGCCCGCGCGGAATGGCAAAGTCTTCCGGCGGGTTGTAGGTGTCGACCAGCACGATCGGATAGGTGACCGGCCGTTCTTTCAGGAACGCCTTCATGTCATCCAGCTCGATGTCCTCGTAGGCCAGCCCCACCACTTCGATCTCCTCGCGCATGGCGTGCAGGGCCGACAGCTCCGGCATTTCCTTGCGGCACGGCGCGCACCAGGTCGCCCAGAAATTCACCACCACCCATTTGCCGCGATGCGCGGCCAGGTCGTACGTGCTGCCATCCACGGCGGGCAGCACCAGACGCGGCGATTCCACCGTCTTGCGGTCGGTGTCGGCCGCGGCCGGCTCGTCCGGTGCCACCGGGGCGGCCGGTGCGGAGGCGGGCTCCGGGGCGGCAGGAGCGGCCGGCTCGGCGGGCGGCTTGCAC
Organism: Stenotrophomonas sp. PS02289; assembly: GCF_029960115.1. Taxonomy (GTDB): domain Bacteria; phylum Pseudomonadota; class Gammaproteobacteria; order Xanthomonadales; family Xanthomonadaceae; genus Stenotrophomonas. The sequence continues at coordinate 2,978 of NZ_JASCOZ010000254.1, read as the reverse complement.
GCCGCCAGACCCAGCAGGCCCAGGGCGAGTAACAGAGGACGAACAGTCATGGGGAATCTCCGGGGGAGGTATAGATGTCACTGACACGGCGCTTGAGCAGCTCACGCAGCGGCAGGCGCAACGCGTCCAGGGCCTGAACCGAGGCACAGCCCAGGCTGTCATCGCGGTAAGGCAGCCACGCTTCCTTGACCGGAATGCGCATCTGCGTGGTTTCGTAGAGGTCGGCCAGGGTCAGTCGATCCAGGTCGCGTGCCAGCAGCCATTCGCCGCGCTCGTCACGGCGCACCACCCGGATCGCTTCCAGATCGCACAGCATGGTCTGCAGCAGCGAGTCGGTCAGCATGGGCTCCAGCCGCAGGATCTCGTCGTCGTCCAGGCTGCGGCCGTCCTCGCGCGCCTGCTGGAAGCGGCCGATCAGGCGCAGCAGACCATAGATTTCATAGCCGGTGGGCAGGCGCAGGTCCGCCGGCTGGTAGCGGAACGCCGCAATCGAGGACGCCAGCGACGCACCCAGCAACACCGACACCCAGCACAGGTAGATCCACAACAGCAGGATCGGTACGAACGCGACCGTCCCGTAGAGCTTCTGGTAGGACTGGAAGCTGCCCAGATACGCGCCCATGCCCCACTTCACCAGCTCCAGCATCACCACCGCCAGCACCGCGCCGGGGATGGCATGCCGCCATTTGACCGTGTGGTGCGGTACCACCCGGTACACCAGCATGATGCAGACGAACTCGATCAGGATCGGGGCCAGGGTGAACGACGCATTGGCCAGCAGCCGGCCCTCGGTGGTGCCGAACAAGGGCAGCGCGAACACCCGCGCCGAGACCGCCAGCGAGGCCGCCGCCAGCATCGCGCCCAGGGTGAGCACGGTCCAGTACACCAGGAAGCGGGTGAGCCGCGGTCGCGCTGAACTGACCCGCCAGATCTGGTTGAAGGTCTGCTCCACGCTGTTGAGGGTGATCAGCAGCGACACCACCAGCGCGATGAAACCGGCGGCGGTGAGCTGGCCGGCGCTGGCCGAGAACTGGCGCAGATACCCTTCCGCCGCACGTGCGGCGTTGGGCACGAAGTTGGAGAAGACGTAGTCGCTGAGGGTGTCGCTCCAGCGATCGAACATCGGGAAGGCCGACAGCACGCCGAACACGACGATGGCCAGCGGCACCAAGGCGAACACCGTGGTGTAGGCCAGCGAGGCGGCGGCCTGGAACAGACGGTCGTCCAGGAATCGACGCCACAGGAAGCGCCCGAAGCTGGCGGTGCGCGCGCGGTCGCGCACGCGCTCCATCCACAGGTTGACGGTATCCAGAGGTTCCATTGGGACCAAGCGTACCCGATGCGCGGTGCAGGCAGGCACAAAGGGCCCCATACTGCGGCCTGTCCCAGGCTGATGTGGAAACAAGATGGCGGAGATTCTGGTGCTGTACTACAGCCGTGGCGGTTCGGTGGCGCGGCTGGCGCGCCAGATCGCCCGTGGCGTCGGCGAGGTGGCGGGCATGAGCGCGCGCCTGCGCACGGTGCCTCCGGTCGCCGCCGTAACCCAGACCGCCCGTCCGCCGGTGCCTGAAGACGGTGCCCCCTACGTCAACGTGGAGGACCTCGCCGAATGCAGCGGTCTGCTGCTGGGCAGTCCCACCCGCTTCGGCAACATGGCCGCGCCGGTGAAGCACTTCCTGGACGGGCTGGGAGCCGAATGGGTGAATGGCACGCTGGCCGGCAAGCCGGCGGGCGTGTTCACGTCGACCGCGTCGTTGCATGGTGGCCAGGAATCCACCCTGCTCTCCATGCAGGTGCCGTTGCTGCATCACGGGTGCCTGATTGTGGGCATTCCCTTCACCGAACCGGCGTTGAGCCACACCACCACCGGCGGCACGCCGTACGGTGCCAGCCACGTGGCTGGCGCAGACGACAACCCGGTGCCCAGCGACGACGAAGCCACGCTGGCGCGGGCGCTGGGCCGGCGCGTGGCCGACATCGCGCGGCGGTTGGCATGACCCGGCGCGACGCCTCGCTGATCGGCCTGTTGCTGGCCCTGGCCGGGGTGTACGCCGCGTGGTTCTGGCAGGACAAACACTGGCTGGCTACCCAGCTGGTGTTCACCACCCCGCCGCTGCTGCTGGCGCTGGGGGTGTGGGTGCGACGCGGCAACGCCGCGTTCTGGTCCGGGGTGCTGGCGCTGTTCTGGTTCAGCCACGGCGTGATGAGCGCCTGGAGCCATCCGGACACCGCCGGATGGGCCTGGGCCGAACTGCTGCTGGCGCTGGCGATCATTGGCGTGGCCAATGCGCCGGGGCTGATGAAACGCTTCAGACGGTAACGGCGCACATCCACGTATCATGGGCACCGTCGCGCGATCCCCCGCGCGGATCTGACTGCTATCCCAGGATGCCTGCAATGGAAGAACTACTGATCATCACCACCGGTGGCACGATCGACAAGATCTACTTCGACGACAAGTCGGACTATCAGATCGGCGATCCGCAGATCGGGATGATCCTGCGCGAACTCGGCGTGACCTTCCGTTTCAACGTGATTCCGATCCTGCGCAAGGACTCGCTGCACATCACCGACGAAGATCGCGAACTGATCCGCGCCACCATCGCCGCGCAGCCGACCCGCCACGTGCTGGTCACCCACGGCACCGATTCGATGGTGCAGACCGGCCAGGTCCTGCGCAGCATTGCCGACAAGACCATCGTGATGACCGGCGCGCTCAGCCCGGCGCGCTTCCGTGGTTCGGACGCGGAGTTCAACATCGGGTGTGCGATCGGCGCGGTGCAGTCGTTGCCGAGTGGCGTCTACATCGCGATGAACGGTCGCATCTGGGATCCGCAGCACGTGCGCAAGAACGTGGCCGCGAACCGGTTTGAATCTGCCTGACGGATTGCGATAACAGAAACGCCCCGGCTTTCGCCGGGGCGCTGCCCATTGGTGAGGGGCTGGGCTTAATACTGCGCGGTCAGGGTCACACCCGA
>NZ_JASCOZ010000253.1 GCF_029960115.1 Stenotrophomonas sp. PS02289 | reverse complement strand
CGCCCCCCCATACCCCCCCCACCCCCGGGGGGGCCCCCCCCCCCCCCCGGGCGCTACCAAGACCCGATCACGCCTTGCCGATCAGCGCATTCCGGCGGCTGTACAGGAAGTACACCGCCAGACCGATCACGTTCCAGATCAGGAAGTACAGCTGGGTGCTGCTCGGCAGGCTGATGAACAGATAGATGCAGCCCAGCGCAGCGGCGGGACCGACGAACCAGGCCAGCGGCGTGCGGAAGGTGCGCTTGGCATTCGGCTCGCGCTTGCGCATCACCACCAGGCAGATGCCCACCGCGGTGAATGCCGCCAGGGTGCCGGCATTGGCCAGTGCGGCGATCTCATCCAGACGCGCCACACCGGCCAGCGCCGAGACCACCAGGGCACTGAACAGGGTGGTGGCCACCGGCGTGCCGGTGCGCTTGTTCACGGCCGACAGACCGCGCGGCAGCAGGCCGTCGCGGCCCATCACGAAGAACACGCGGCTTTGCCCGAACAGGAAGGCCAGCAGCACGGTCGGCAGCGCCACGATGGCGACGATGCCGATCACCGCCGCCGCCTTGGGCTGGCCCAGCTCACGCATGATCAGGGCCAGCGGCTCGGCGCTGTGGCCAAACACCGCGTAGCTCATCGCGCCAATCGCGGCCAGCGCCACCAGCATGTAGATGATGGTGCAGCCGATCATCGAGCCGATGATGCCGATCGACAGGTCGCGGCCCGGGTTCTTGGCTTCTTCCGCCGCCGTGGAGATGGCGTCGAAACCATAGAACGCGAAGAAGATGATCGCCGCGGCGGCCATCACGCCGCGCTCGACACCGTCAGGGCCCAGCGTCTTGGCGAAACCGTGCGGCATGAACGGCTGCAGGTTGGCCGGGTCGAACGCGGGCAGGGCAACGGCCACGAACACCGCCAGCGCGATGATCTTCAGCACCACCAGAATGGCGTTGAGGGTCGCGCTTTCCTTGGTGCCCAGCATCAGGCCACCGGCCACCACCCAGGTGATCAGCACTGCCGGCAGGTTGAACACGCCGCCTTCCACGTGCGGGCCGGCCGAGAGTGCCGCCGGTAGACGGATGTCGATGCCGTAGCTGGAATGGATCCATTCCAGGAAGCCGACAAAGTAGCCGGACCAGCCGACCGCCACGGTACTCACGACCAGTGAGTACTCCAGCACCAGGCTCCAGCCCACCACCCAGGCAAACAGCTCACCCAGTGCGGTGTAGCTGTAGGAATAGGCACTGCCGGCCGCCGGCATCATCGTCGACAGCTCCGCGTAGCACAGCGCGGCGCAGGCGCAGACCGCACCGGCAATGGCGAAGGAGATCAGCACGGCCGGGCCGGCGAGGTTCGCGCCAACGCCGATCAGGGTGTAGATGCCGGTGCCGACGATGGCACCGATGCCCAGCGCGATCAGGTGCGGCCAGCTCAGCGTGGGAATCAGTCGCCTGCCAGATTCATGTTCGGTGACCGAACCCAGGGATTTGCGCCGCAACAAGGATGACATGGGACCTCACGGATTGACTGCAATCGACAAGTGCCCGAGTGTGACCGAACGCGCCGCAGCATTACTACTGCCAAGCGTCGTGATCGACCTGAGGATTCTGCTATTGATCAAGCTTTGCCGGAATCGGCACAAAAACCGGGCGAAATAGCGACATCGCGCCGGTCGCCCCCCGCCCAGCCGGCGACTCACGGTCAGCCGCTCAGCCCCAGGCGCACGCCGAACCCGATCAGGAACACGCCGGCCACGCGCTTCAGCACGACACCAACGCGCGGGTGCTGGATGATCCGCCGCCGCAGCAGGTTGCCGACCCCGATCAGCAGCGAGCAGTACGCGACGCTGAGCACGAAGATCAGCCCGGCCAGCGCTGCGAAGGTCACCAGACCCTGGTGCCGCACCGGGTCGATGAACAACGGCAGGAAGGCCATGTAGAAGATGATCGCCTTCGGATTGAGCAGGCTGACCAGGATCGCCTGCCGGAAGTAGTGGCCCGGCTGCAGGCGGATGCCACCCGGTTGAGCGCCCTCGCGCGGCTCGCGCAGCAGGCTGATGCCGACCCACACCAGGTAGGCCGCGCCCAGGTACTGCACGGTGTGGAACACCACGGGATTGGCCTTGAGCAGCGCGGCCACGCCGGCCACCGCCAGCCACATCAGGATCTGGTCACCGAGCAGCAGGCCGGCGAGCGCGGTGTAGCCGCCGCGGACGCCGCCGCGACCGGTGGCGGTGAGCAGGGTGAAAGTGCCCGGTCCAGGCAGCATCAGGAACACCAGCACGGCGGCGACAAAGGTCCACAGATCCTGGATGCCCATCCACGGCATGGCGGTGACTCAACTTCGGGGGGACGCCATTGTCGGACAAGGCGCCCGGCGCGGATAGCATCCGCTGTCGCTTTCAGACCGGAGGCGGCGGCAATCCGTCCAGCATCGGCTGCAGCCGTGCCGCGCACAGGGCCTGCAGCTGGCGCAGGGCGGTGGAGAACTGCTTGCGGTGCGGGCACACCAGGTTCAACGGCAGGCTGTCGCCGGCACCGTCCAGCAGCACCTGCAGCCGCCCGGCACGCACGTCCTCGCACACGTCCAGCCACGACTTGAACACGATGCCTTCGCCGGCCACTGCCCAGCGTCGCACCACGTCGGCGTCGTCGCAGACCAGGTGCCCGCGCACCGGCACCACCACGCGGCGTCCGCCCTGCTCGAAGCTCCAGCGGTCGTAGGGACGCCCGGCCAGCTGATAGAGCAGGCACTGATGCTCCTTCAGCGCGTCCAGGTCTGCCGGCGCTCCGCACCGGGCCAGGTAGTCGGGCGATGCCACCAGCACCCGGCGGTTGTCGGGCAGCAGAGGCAGCGCCACATAGCGCGCGCTGTCGAAGCGACCCAGCCGGAACGCGATGTCGACCGGGTCGCGGAACACGTCGGCGACCTGGTCCGAGAGCAGCAGGCGCAGCTGCAGCTTCGGGTGCGCGGCACGGAACTCAGTCAGCCAGGGCAGCAGCACGTTGCGGCCCAGATCCGAAGGCGCGGCCACCTGCAGCACGCCGCGCAGCTCGGCATCCTCGCCACGGACCCGGTCGTCGGCCTCCTGCAGCGTGGCCAGCACGTCCTGCGCGTAGGGCAGGTACAGCCCGCCCTCGGCGGTCAGGCGCAGGCTGCGGGTGGTGCGCACGAACAAGCGCAGGTCCAGTTCGCGCTCCAGCCGGGCCACCGCAGCCGCGACCTGGCCGGGCAGCAGGTCGGCTTCCCGTGCAGCCTGGGAAAAGCTGCCCAGGGCGGCAGTCCGGACGAACAGCGCCAGATCCTCGAACCGGACCATTTTCTCTTCCAGAGTGAAAGTGATGTTGCATTCTGCGCCTTTCCGGGCAGGTGAGGGCGGTCCAAGCTGGGCCTCCCTTTTCTGGATCGCCCTCACATGAAAGCCATCGCTTACTCCCAGCACGGCCTGCCGATCACCGACCCGGCGGCCCTGGTCGACCTGGAGCTGCCGATGCCCGCCCCCGGCCCGCGCGACCTGCGCGTGCAGGTGCGGGCGATCTCGGTCAATCCGGTCGACACCAAGGTCCGCCGCAACGTCGCGGTCACAGAGCCGCGCGTGATCGGCTGGGACGCAGTCGGCATCGTCGACGCGGTGGGCAGCGAGGTCAGCCTGTTCCAGCCGGGCGACGCGGTTTACTACGCGGGCGACATCAACCGCCCGGGCAGCAATGCCGAATACCAGCTGGTTGACGAGCGCATCGTGGGCCGCAAGCCGGCCAGCCTGGATGACGCCGCCGCGGCGGCGTTGCCGTTGACCGCGATCACCGCGTGGGAACTGCTGTTCGACCGCCTGCGCATCGCCGAAGGCGGCGGTGCCGGCCAGACCCTGCTGGTGGTGGGCGCGGCCGGCGGCGTGGGCTCGATCCTGGTGCAGCTGGCCCGCAAGCTGACCCAGCTCACCGTGATCGGTACCGCCTCACGACCGGACACCCAGGACTGGGTGCTGGACCTGGGTGCGCACCACGTCATCGACCACAGCCAGCCGCTCACCGAAGGCCTGGCCCGGATCGGCATCAACGCCGTCACCCATGTGGCCAGCCTGACCCACACCGACCAGCACTACGCGCAGATCGTGTCCGCGCTGGAACCGCAGGGCCAGCTGGCGCTGATCGACGACCCGGGCCAGCTCGACGTGATGGCGCTCAAGCGCAAGAGCCTGTCGCTGCACTGGGAGTCGATGTTCACCCGTTCCACTTTCGGCACTCCGGATCTGCAGCGCCAGCACGACCTGCTCAACCGGGTCGCCGAACTGGTCGACGCCGGCGTGCTGCGTACCACCCTGGGCGAGCACTACGGCCGTATCGACGCCGCCAACCTGCGCCGCGCCCACGCGCTGATCGAAAGCCATCGCGCGCGCGGCAAGCTGGTGCTGGAAGGGTTCTGAGTCAGGCGGCCCCCCCCGCCCAGCCCCCCCCCGCCGGCCC
>NZ_JASCOZ010000252.1 GCF_029960115.1 Stenotrophomonas sp. PS02289 | reverse complement strand
CCCCCCCCCCCCCCCCCCCCCCCGGCGGCGGCGCCCCCCCCCCCCCCCGCCCCAGGCGATGCGGATTTCGCCCGCGTTCCCGCCATGACGCGTGTTCTGCGACAATGCGGCAGTGCGCCATCAAGGTGCCCCGTTTCGGAGAACCATCCATGCTCGTGATCGGCGTTGCCGGGACCGAACTCACTGCCCAGGAACGCGATTGGCTGCAGCACGACGCCGTGGCTGGCGTCATTCTGTTCAAGCGCAACTTCGCCTCGCGCCAGCAGGTGGCCGAGCTGTCGGCCGCGTTGCGCGCTGCTGCCCCCCGCCCGCTGCTGATCTGCGTGGACCAGGAAGGCGGTCGTGTACAGCGTTTCCGGGAGGGCTACTCTGCTTTGCCGCCGCTGCACGGCTTCGATGCGCTGTATGCGCAGGACCCGGACGCCGCGCTGGCACTGGCCGAGCAGCACGCCTGGCTGATGGCCAGCGAGGTGCGTGCCAGTGGCGTGGACCTGAGCTTTGCCCCGGTGGTTGACCTGGGCCGCGGCAACCGCGCCATTGGTGACCGCGCCTTCAGCGCCGACCCGCAGGTGGTGGCCGCCTTCACCCGCGCCTATGTGCGCGGCATGCACAGCGTGGGCATGGCCGCCACGTTGAAGCACTTCCCCGGACACGGCACCGTGCTGGAAGACACCCACGTCGACAACGCCAGTGATCCGCGCACGCTCGAAGAACTGCGTGCCCTCGACCTGGTGCCGTTCGCCGCCGGGATCGACGCCGGCGCGGACGCGGTGATGATGGCCCACGTGGTCTACCCGCAGGTGGCCGCGGAACCGGCCGGCTATTCGCCGCGCTGGATCCAGCAGATCCTGCGCGAAGAAATGGGCTTCCGCGGCGTGGTGTTCTCCGACGACATCGGCATGGCCGCCTCGTTCTCTGCCGGTGGCGTCACCGCCCGCGTGCACGCGCATCTGGATGCCGGCTGTGACGTGGTGCTGGTGTGCCACCCCGAGCTGGTCGACGATGCCCTGCAGGCCGTACAGGGCCGCTCCCTCAATACCGCTGCGCTGATCGGCCTGATCGGTCGCGGCGCCCTTGGCTGGGACGGCCTGCTGGCCGATGCCCGCCACGGCACTACCCAATCCCGTTTGCTTGAATCCCTTGGAAGAACCGTCTGATGCCCAACCTCACCATTTCCCAGGCGCTGGCCCAGGCCGACCTGCTGGTTGACCGCCCCACCATCGACAAGGCCATCGGTGCCATCGCCGACGCCATCGCGGCCGACTACAAGGGCGAGGTGCCGCTGTTCCTGTCGATCATGCACGGCGCGCTGCCGTTCGCCGGCCAGCTGGCGCTGGAACTGGGCGCGCGCGGCCAGGATGTGCAGTTCGATTACCTGCATGCGACCCGCTACCGTGGCGAAACCACCGGCGGTGAACTGGTCTGGAAGCACAAGCCGGCGACCTCGCTGTTCGGCCGTCGCGTGTTGCTGGTCGACGACATCCTGGACGAAGGCTTCACTCTGCAGGGTGTGCGCACCTGGTGCCTGGAGCAGGGTGCCACCGACGTGCGCATCGCCGCGCTGACGGTCAAGAAGCACGATCGCGCGCTGCCGGACGTCAAGGCCGACTACGCCGGTGTGGAGCTGCCTGACCGTTACGTGTTCGGTTTCGGCATGGACGTCAACGAGGCACTGCGTTGCGTGCCGGCCATCTACGCGATGAAGGAATGATGGAAGCGATTTCACTGGCCGTCATTGGCGGCACTGGCGTCTACAAGCTGGCCCAGCTCGATGACGTCAGCAGTCATACCGTGGACACCCGCTATGGCACGCCGTCTGGCCCGATCCGGGTCGGCACGCTGCTGGGCCAGCGCGTGGCGTTTCTGGCACGACATGGCGAGGGGCATTCGCTGCCGCCGCACAAGATCAATTACCGGGCCAATCTTGCTGCGTTGCAGCAGATCGGCGCGAAGCGCGTGCTGGCGCTCAATACGGTCGGCGGCATTACCGAACATTTCGGTCCGCGTGTGCTCGCGTGTCCGGACCAGTTGATCGACTACACCTGGGGCCGCATTTCCACCCTCAGCGAAGAACCGGGCAGCGAAGTGCTGCACGTGGACTTTGGTCATCCGTACACCCCGCTGCTGCGCAGCAAGGTGCTGGCGGCGGCAAAAGTCACCGGTGCGCGGCTGCATGACGGTGGCTGCTATGGCGCGACCCAGGGGCCGCGGCTGGAAACCAATGCCGAGATCGCGCGCATGCGTCGTGACGGATGTGACCTGGTTGGCATGACCGGCATGCCGGAAGCCGGCCTGGCGCGCGAGCTGGGGCTGGACTACGCCTGTCTGGCCATCGTGGCCAACTGGGCAGCCGGATGCGGCACCGGCGAGGAGATCACGATGGCCGAAGTACTGGCCAATGTGGACGCTGCGTCGGCCGGATTGCCGGAACTGATTGGCGAATTGGCACGCGGGTGATTGTCATTGCGTAACAAGCTTTGCATACTCCGCGAGTGCGCTGGTTGAGCGTACACCACCCATTCATTGAAGAAGGTCTCGCACTACCATGCCGAACGGTACCGTCAAGTGGTTCAACGACGCCAAGGGATTTGGCTTTATTTCTCCGGAGGACGGCAGCGCCGACGTTTTCGCGCACTTCTCCGCCATCAATTCCAAGGGCTTCCGCAGCCTGCAGGAAGGTCAGCGCGTCTCCTACGACGTGACCCAGGGCCCGAAGGGTGCCCAGGCCTCGAACATCACGCCGGTTGAGTGATCCACTCGCCCGTGCGTTGAGGACCCCGCTTCGGCGGGGTTTTTTTTGACAGGACGTCCCATGCAGCAGCGCAGCATCGCCATCATCGGCTACGGCACCGCAGGCCAGTCGCTTTCGGTCCTTCTTTCACGCGACCATCACCAGGTGCACGTGTTCGAGCGCGCACCGTCCCCGGGCCCGGTGGGTGCCGGCTTCCTGTTGCAGCCCAGTGGACTGGACGTGCTGTGGCAGATGGACCTGCTGCCACAGGTGCTGGCCCACGGCGCAGGCGTGCGCCGGCTGTATGGCGAAACGCCGTGCGGACGTGCGGTGATGGACATCCGCTACGCCGGCCTGCATCCGCATCTGCACGGCATCGGCATGCAGCGCGGAGCGCTGTTCTCGCTGCTGGCCCAGGCCTGGGAGTATCCGCAGCACCTGCAGGCGGGCACCACCATCGTGGAGGTGGACAGCGAACGGGGGCGACTGCGCGATGCGCAGGGTCACTGGCACGGGCCGTACGACCTCGTGATCGCCGCCGACGGCGCAGCGTCCACCTTGCGCGGGGCGGTGCAGGGGACCCGGCTGGATCGCGAGTATCCCTGGGGCGCACTGTGGTGTTTGTTGCCGTGCGGCGATTGGTCGCATGTCGACGAACTGCGGCAACGCTATGTGGCCGCGCGGAAGATGATCGGCATGCTGCCGGTGGGTACGCGACCCGGCGATGACACCCCCCGTCTGAGCTTCTTCTGGAGCCTGCCACGCAACCAGTTCGCGCAATGGGAGCAGGACGGCCTGCCACGCTGGCTCGAGGAGGTCGCCGCGCTGTGGCCGCAGGCGCATGCGCGTCTTGCCGGGCTCACCGATGGCAATCAGCTGTCGCGTGCGGCTTACCGTGATGCGGTCATGCACCGCTGGCATCATCAACGACTGGTGCTTGCCGGTGACGCCGCGCATGCGATGAGCCCGCAACTGGGGCAGGGAGTCAACATGGCGCTGCTGGACGCGCTGGCACTGCGCGACGCGCTGCGCGAACACGCGAATCGCGACGCCGCGCTGCAGGCCTATGAGGCGCGGCGCAAGGCGCATGTGGCGATCTATCAGTTCTGGAGCCGCTGGCTGACGCCGCTGTTCCAGTCTGACCATGACACCGTGGCCAACGCACGAGACGTGCTGTTCGGCCCCATGGGGCGCGTGCCAGGCGGGCGTGGTCACATGCTGCGCGTGCTGAGTGGAACCCAGCACGGCTGGTGGCGGAAGTGGCCGTTGTCGCCCGGATTCGTCGCGGCGATGACACCTTCCTCCGACACCTGAACCTGCGCGCGGCATCTGCTCATGCGCAATCATCATGCCGGGCGTGAAGAAGTGGCTGCTGGGGATTGACAGTGAACTCACTGTCAATATGAGACAAACACGTCACTGCATCCCCCCAAGGAGTGAGACATGCTGTTCCCGGCTGACGTGCTCGACAGTGAAATCCGCAAACTGCGCGGCCTGCTGCAGATGTTGCACGAAGATCAGCCCGATGTGATGGAAGATGTCTTCGAGTTCCATGTCACCAGCCTGATTACCCACGCGGCCGCTGAGCATCATGCGCGCATCCGTGCTGCGGCACAGGCCATGCTGGTGGATATCCGCAGCCGCCCGGTTGCACAGAATCCGGATGCGCCGGAAATTCTGCTGATGCCCTCTGCGGCGTAGAGCCACGCCCTGCGTGGCTGCGCGGAGTTGGGAGGACTGCAGCCACGCAGGGCG
>NZ_JASCOZ010000251.1 GCF_029960115.1 Stenotrophomonas sp. PS02289 | reverse complement strand
AGGTAGTGACGGGCCATGCCCGTCACGATCGCCGACCAACATCATCCGGGCGCGCGCCAGCGCGTCCGGACCAAGGTGACCGCCGCAAGCGGGTACCCACCTAAATCCATCCCCTGCATTTCTCGGAAAGACATGCAGATGGAAGTGCCCCAGATCGTTGAACGCCCCATTGTTCTGCAGCAGCGAGACGCCGTCGCAGCCCAGCGTGTCCTTGAGCAGTTGGGCCATTGCCTTGGCGGTTTCGGCAACCTCGGCCAGCAGTTCATCTGGAAGATCGGTGAGATCAGGCAGATGCGCTCGCGGGCAGATCAGGATGTGCCCTGGATTGATGGGGGCATGGTCCAGGAAACAGATGATGCGGTCGGTCTGGTGTACGACATGGGCGGGTGATTGGCCGGAGGCAATCTCACAAGCTATGCAGGAGTTCATCATCGGGGCGGTCGGGCGCTTGGGGTTGGGGGCTTGCGGCGAGTGCCGGGCGGAGCCCGGCGCTACGCGGTCGTCACGGATGCTTGTGCTTGGGTCTATCGATCGCCAAGATACTGTCGCGGTGAGCGAGTTGAGGGAAGGGGCGTTTGCGACAGCCTGTGCGCTACCAGCGGTTCCGCGCTAGGTTGTTACTTGCCACGCCAGTACGGTGGTGGCTGAAACACTCAGAGGGCGTAGGTGCCAAGGATGATGAAGTTCATTGCTGATCTTCTGTTTCCAAGGCGACGGCTCTCTGAGCTCGAGTTGCTGATCCTCAATGCTGTCAGGGCGCGTCTGGAGCCGGATGTGCAACCGCTGTGGGACAAGCAGGTCGCGTCCATCAACCGGGTGGAGCGCCTACAGGAAGGTGTGGAGGCGGACTTCTTCCGAATGAGGGGTGGGAAGGTTTTCCATGATCCTGAGATCGCGTTCCCCAATCGCACTAAAGAGCTTCACCTTGCGGCTGTGGCTGTGAGCACGATGAGTTACGTTCTGAAGGCGGAAGTCTGGAGTGTTGGCGGCCATCTCTTCTGCATTGAGTATTCTGGCGGCGCTGGCTACTTCGAAGAAGCATTGGGTATGAACCCGTTGCCGGATTTTGACGTCCAGTGTGCACTGCTGGCTGATATCTCCAGTCGGACTGGATTAGCGGATGAGTAGAGGGGGTGCCATGTCCGTTATGGGGAGAACGATTCTTCTTGTTGCTGCGCTGCTTTGGACCGCTGTGGTGGTGTGGGCCTTGCTATGGGTTCGACGTGAGTTGTTGATAGATGGGTGTCTGGATATGGGATCGCGCTGGGACTACGCGCTGGATGAGTGCGAGCCGTTGCCCCGGGGAGCAGATGGGCGGTATCTGCGAGAGTGAAAATCCGCTGGGGCCGTATGGAGACTATTGAGATGAAAGTGGTTTTCAATGAGTCGAGCATGAGGCGGGTGCTTCATATGATGTTGCGATTTAGTCTGATCGAGATTCGGGCATCTGACTCTGTCGCCACTTCCGCAAAGATTGCGGATGTATTCCACAATTTGCCCTTGGCGCTGCTCGGATGTTCGACGGTTGAGGACTATGAGGAACTGATGCAAACGCTACACGAGAGGGCTGAGCGTTGCGGGCTGGGCAGCTACATCCGTGGGCTGCAGTCGGTCGCTGAAACGGAAGTAAGTAAGTCAGTCACATGAGCGGCGCTAGTGCCCTCGGATGCGCCAGTTGGTGAGCGGATTGTTGGTTCCCCGGACACCGAGAGGACGCGCATGGCGCGTCCCGACGGCGTCATCAGTAGTGATGGGCCATGCCCGTCAACGCATCAGCGCATCCGCGTAGCGCCGAGCTCTGCCCGGCTGCACGCATCAATTACCCGCCCGGCCCACGATGCCGCACCAGCAACTGCGTCATCAGCGCACGCAACGCTGGCGGTCTTACCGGCTTGGGCAGGAAGCCCCACCCGTTTTCCGCTGCATGTGCCTTCAACGCATCATCGCGCTCGGCGGTGACCAGGATCACCGGTGGCCGTGCCTGCCACAGCAGGCAAAGCTCCTCATAAAGCTCCGGCCCGCGCCATTCGCCCATGCGCACGTCCAGCAGCAGCAACTGCGGCACGTTGAAGGCCGAGGCAATCTCCAGCGCTGCCTGGGGGCCGTCGGCCAGTTCGACATTGCAGCCCCAACGCTCCAGCAGGGCACGGGTAGCGGCACACACGCGCGGGTCGTCGTCGATGCTCCACACACGGCACTGACGCAGCGGGCTGTCATCGCCCGGGTCGGCAGGCGCGACCACCGGAACTGGCGCAACCACTGCCTCCGCCTGACCCAGGGCCACCGTCACGCAGAACACGCTGCCGCGGCCGAGCGTGGACCGCAGGCCGATGCGGTGCCCCAGCAACCGCCCGATGCGCTCGACGATCGCCAGCCCCAGACCTGCGCCTCGCTCCTGTTCCACGCCGTCGTTCAATCGGCGGAACTCCTCGAAGATCTCACCCTGCAGGCTTTCCGGAATGCCCGGGCCCTGGTCGTGCACTTCAATCCGCAACTGTTCGCCGTCGCGACGGCAGCCGATCAGCACGCGGCCGCGCGGGGTGTAACGCAGTGCGTTGGACAGGAAGTTCTGCAGGATGCGGCGCAGCAGGGCTTCGTCGCTGACCACTACGGCTTTGGTATCCACCCAGTCCAACTGCAGGCCTCGGCTCTGCGCGGCAATGCCGAACTCGCGGGCCAGGGTCTCCAGCAGGGGCGACAACGCAAACGCACGCACATTCGTCTGCAGCGTGCCCGATTCCAATCGCGAGATATCCAGCAGGCTGTTGAGAATGGCGTCCTGTGCGGCCAGCGCGGCGTCCACATGCTCGCTCAGCTCGCGCGCGTCGCCCTGCAACTTGCCGCGCAACACGGAGACGAACATGCGCGCGGCATTCAACGGCTGCAGCAGGTCATGCACCGCCGAAGCCACGAAGCGCGTCTTGTACCGATTCGCCCGCTCGGCCTCGCGGCGCGCTTCATCCAGATCACGTGTGCGCTCGGCCACGCGGTGTTCCAGCGCATCGGCGAGCGAGCGCAGTTCGCGCGCGGTGTTCTTGTAGGCTGTGATGTCTGCGTAGCTGGTGACAAAGCCGCCATCCGGCAGCGGGTTGCCGCGGATCTCCAGCACGGTGCCGTCGTCTTTCTCACTCTCGCGCATATGCGGGCGACCGCTGCGCAGGTGATTCAAACGGCGCTCAATGGCCTCATCAATCGGCCCCGGCCCGAGCAGGCCACGACGCGCGTTGAAACGGAAGATCTCTTCAATCGGGCGACCGACCTTCACCAGATCGGAGGGGAAGCGGAACAGCTCCAGATAGCGCGCATTCCACGCCACCAGCTTCTGCTCGTTGTCGATGACGACCACGCCCTGCGGCAGGTGTGCGAGGCTGCGGCTGAGGCCGCTGTCGGCCTGCTGGGCGGCCTGCAGGATGCCGTCCTGTGCGGTACGAAGCTCTTCGGCGTGCTGCTGCAGCACGCTCTCCAGTTCGCGGCGGCTGCGCTGGCGGTGCGCGGCCAGACGTCGGCGCTGCTGGATGAACAACGACAGGAAGCAGAGCGCCAGCCAGATGCCGCCGGCGGCCAGTGCGGTGCTGCGTCCGACCGCGCCGCTGGCGCTGGCGTCATGCAGCAGGTGCAGCTTCCAGTTCGGCTCGGTCAGGGTGTAGGTCTGCCACAGCATGGGGCGGGGCAGGGCGGGCTGCTCCACGCGCACCATGCGGCCGCCGTCAGGCAGTACGTCCAGGGTGCGGCTGCGCAGGGGTTGCAGCGAGCGGTCGGCGTACTGGCGCGTGGCCAGCATCTCGGCGCGCTCGGCCGGGGCCAGTGGGCGCAGCAGGCGGTAGCGCCACGCATCGCCGTTGGCGAGAAACACCACGTCATGCGCGTCGCTGGCCATCACGATGTCGGTGCTCTGCAGCCATTCCTGCTCCAGTGCGCGCAGTTCGATCTTGATCGCGATCACGCCGATCGGCTTGCCATCGGCGTCGTAGATCGCCTGCGACAGGAAATAGCCGGGCACGGCGGTGGTCATGCCGATGCCGTAGAAGCGGCCGGTGCCGGTGGCCATGGCCTGCTGGTAATACGGGCGGTAGCTGTAGTCCTCGCCGACGTTGCTGGCCGGCTGGTCCCAGTTGCTGGCGGCCACGGCGACGCCGCGGTGGTCGATCAGGGTCAGGGTGGAGGTGCGGGTCACGCTGTTGGCGCGCTGCAGCTTGAGGTTCAACTGCTGGCGCTCGGCGTCGCTGAGCGGGCGGCTGAGCGAGTCCTGCAGATTGGGATCCAGCGCCATCACCTGCGGCAGGGTGCCGAAACGGTCGATGCGCTGCTGCAGCGTCTGTGCGTACAGGTCCAGCTGCCGACGCACCTGGGCGCTTTCGGCGGAAAGGGCGCGCTGCTGGGCGTAGCGGCCGGCCACGAGGGCGGAAATCAGGGTGCCGCCGACCATCACCAGCAGGGTCAGCAGCAGGGCACGTTTGCGGGAGGTGCTGTACATGCCGGGAGTTTACGCGGCGAGCTGGCGGGTGCGCGTTGCGCGCCCCCC
>NZ_JASCOZ010000250.1 GCF_029960115.1 Stenotrophomonas sp. PS02289 | reverse complement strand
CCCTCATGGTCTTCGGATGCGTCGCGTGGGCCGGCCAACGGCCGGCGCTACCGAGCACGCGTCCCGGGCCTAGCGCGAACCATTATCCTCTTGCAGTTCCTTTTTGAACGGCACATCCGGCGGCGGCCTGGCCACCGCCGGCTGGTCCTGCATGTTCGGATCGGACAGACCACAACCGCCACCGAACTGCAGGATCGAGATCACGCAGGAAATCGTCGAGTTGGTACCGGGAATCGGGATCTCCACGGCCTTGATGCCCTTGCGCACCCATTCGGCCAGCAGTGACTCATTCGGAGCCCAGTACTTGTCGAACGAGGTCGGCGTGTAGTCGTACGGCGGGCGTTTGAGCCAGGTGCCGGACTGGGCGATGCGCTCACGGCTCCAGCCGTCGTTCTCACCGCCGGGCGCGCCGCGTTCGCTGTTGCCGCTGCCATCCTGGTTGGGAACGCGCACACTGCCGTCGGCATTGAACAGTCCATCGCCAGTGCGGCCGGAGCCTTGATTGGCCTGCGCGTTGCTGCCGTCACGACTGCGCGACGCTGCGCCCCAGTCATCGCCGCGCGCGGGCGTGGACCAGTCGCCGGGATTGGGGGCTGGACGTGCCGTCGGCGTGGCGGAAGGCGACGGGGTCGCTGATGCGGCGCTGCGCGCAGCGGGCGCTGTTGTAGAGCCGGGCTCCGCCCGGCTGGCCGTTGGCGATGGCGACGGCGATGGCGCGGACGGCAGCGGGGCAGAGCCCCGCTCTACGACAGCGGGTTCGCGTGACGTTGAAGGTGCGGGTGTCGGTGATGTCGTCGCCGGTGCCGGACGCGGAGCCGCATTGGGAACGGTCCGTTCGCGCACCGCCACCTCGCGACTGCGGGTCGGCACCGCAACCTCGCGCGACGGCAGCTGCGGCACGGTGACATCCACCACCGGCACGGAAGGCACCTCACGCTCGCGCACCTGCACATCGCGCTGCGGCAGGGTCACCTCCACGCGCGGCCCAGGCACGGAGACCGTCGGCGTCGGCGCGGTCACCACCGTGACTTCGCGCTCGCGCACGGTCACCTCACGCGGACGCAGCTGCGGCTCGATGGGACGCAACTGCGGCGTAGCCGTGGTGACCTGGGGGGCTTCCACCGGCGTGATCGTGCGCTCGCGCACCGTTACCTCCGGTGCCTCGCGCGGCACCACCCGCACTTCGGTGCGCGGCACCGTGGTCGGTGGCACCACGAAGTCGGTGCTGGCTTCAGCCACGTCGGTGGCCTGGATGGGTTGTTCCACCGCCGGGGCCGGTGTGGGCGGGGTCGGCTGCGGTTGCGGTTCGGGCGGCGGGGTTACGGCGACCGGCGCGGGCGGCGAGGGTTCGCTGGGAACCGGGGGCGTGGGCTCTGGGGGCGTGGGTTCGCTCTGCGTAGCGCCGGGCTCTGCCTGGCTGGCTGTTCGCGTCGGCGGTGACGGCAGCGGGGCAGAGCCCCGCTCTACGTTGGGTTGGCCGTTTGCCGCAGGGTTCGATTGCGCACCACCGGCATCGGCCGGCTGGCCGCCGCCCTGCTCTGCCGGCGTGCCCTGGCCAATGAACTCCACCCGCATGCGACCGCCGTCGCCGCCCTGCTCCGGCTCTGCCGGCGGGCGGATCACCGCCACCCACACCAGCAGCAGCGCGAACATCACGTGCAGCAGCACGCTGATCGCCGCCGACGTCCAGCGCATCCAGCGCTGGTCGCGCGGGGCCGGGTCCCAGGTCTGCCACGCCAGACGGCGCAGTGCCTGCGGGAAGCTCAACGCGGGCAACCGCCCCGGCGAGCCGGGCAGAGGGCGTTGCATCAGCTGGGCGACGATCTCGGCGGCCCGTGCCGGGTAAGGCAACGGATTCAGCGCGCGCAGCCACAGCCCCCAGCCGTACGGCAGGCCGGTGGTCTTTTCCAGAATGCGCTTGTCCGGCTGGCGAGCCAGCAGCCAAGCGAGGATGTCGTCAGCCCGGCGCAGAGGCACGCAGCGGAATCAGGCTGCCGTACCGCGGGGGATATACGGGGCGTGACCACTGTCGTGGTCGGTCGCGTCACGCACGGCGGTAATGCCGGGCACGCGGCCCATCAGCGTTTTCTCGATGCCCTGCTTCAAGGTGACGTCGGCCATGCCACAGCCCTGGCAGCCCCCGCCGAAGCGCAGCAGCACCACACCGTCGGCGGATACTTCCTGCACGGCCACGCGACCACCGTGCGAGGCAAGCTGCGGATTGACTTCGTTTTCCACCACCCAGTGCACGCGCTCGACCAGCGAGGCCGAATCGGCCGGCGCTTCGCCCTTGATCTTCGGGGCCTTGATGGTCAGCTGCTGGCTGCCTGCGGCGTTGTTGACGAAGTCGATTTCCGCGCCGTCCAGCCAGCCCACGCTGTCGGAGGCCACGTACAGGGTGAAACCGTCGCAGTCCACGGCCCATTCGTCACCGAGCAGATCGGCCGGCTCGGCAAACTCCAGGCGCGCGTCGGCGCGCGGGGTGCCGGCGTCGACGGCGCTGAGCCGCACGCCCATGCCGGGCACGGCTTCGCGCTCGATCAGCTTGCGGAAATAGGTCTGGGCAGTGTCGGAGATCTGGATCATGCGGCTATTCTAGCGGCTTACATGTTATGCGCTCATTCGGTTTATACACCGGCCGGCGCATTGTTCAGGCATACAGAAGGTGGAGGACTCCATGGCCGACCTGATTCCCCTGGCCCAGGCCCGTTGCGTACCGCGCCGGGGCAGTGACCACAAGCTGGGCCAGGCCCGCATTGCCGAGCTGCTGCCGCAGATTCCCGGCTGGGAACTGGCCGAACAGGGCCAGGCGCTGACCCGCACGTTTACGTTCAAGGACTACTACCGGACCATGGCCTTCGTGAACGCCCTGGCCTGGGTGGCCCACGCCGAAGATCACCACCCGGACCTGGGCGTGCATTACGACCGCGCGGTGGTGCGCTTTTCCACCCACGATGTGGGCGGCCTGAGCGAAAACGACTTCATCTGTGCAGCCAAGGCTTCGGCCCTGACGGAGTGATACCCATGAAAATGATCCATGCCGCCCTGCCGGCGGTTGCGTTGTTGGCATTGACCGCGTGCTCGGGCTCCTCCGAGCCTGCCGCCCCGGTGGCGGCCCCGACCGAAGTGGCCGCAGTAAAGACGCCGCCGCCGCAGTACCCGATCGAGCTGGCCTGCCAGGGCATTGGCGGCACCAGCACGCTGAAGGTGGTGATCGGTACCGACGGCAAGCCGAGCGAGGTGGCACTGGCCACCAGCAGCGGCAACAGCGCGCTGGACGAGCAGGCGCGCCAGGCGGTGCTGGGCTGGCAGTTCAAGGCCGCGACCCGCGCCGGCCAGCCGGTGTCGAGCACGATCCAGGTGCCGGTGACCTTCAACCCGCCGCAGCCCAAACCGGATGAGTGCTTCGCGATTGAAGAGCGGCTGCGCCGCGGCGGTTGATTGATCCGTTACGGAAGCAAGCCTGCGCCAGCTTCACCCCCCACCCGCGCCGCATGACCTGCGGCGCGCTGCACATCTACAAGGATGCATTGGCGCATGCCTGATTTTTCCGCTGAAAACGTAATTGTTGCCCTGCTGGTCACCCTGGCTGCCGGCCTCGCCACCGGGCTGGGCAGTCTTATGGTGTTGTTTTCCCGGCGTCCGAATCCGCGCCTGTTGGCCTTCGGGCTGGCCTTTGCCGGCGGCGCGATGGTCTTCGTGTCGCTGACCGAGATCCTCAACAAGGCGATTGATTCTTTCACCCTCGCCTACGACGCACGACTGGGCTTCGCTTACGGCACGGCGGCATTCCTGGGGGGCGTGCTGCTGATTGTGCTGATCGATCATCTGATCCCCAATCCGCACGACAGCCTGGACAAGCAGGACCCGATGTACCGCGACAACAACCGCGCCTACATCAAGCGCGTCGGCCTGCTCACGGCCGTGGCGATCACCGCGCACAACTTCCCGGAAGGGCTGGCGACCTTCTTCGCGACACTGGAAAGCCCATCGGTGGGCATGCCGCTGGCGTTCGCGATTGCGATCCACAACATCCCCGAGGGCATCGCCATCGCGGTACCGGTGTATTTCGCCACCCAGAACAAGGGCTACGCCTTCCTGGCCAGCCTGGCCTCGGGCCTGGCCGAACCGGTCGGCGCGATCATCGGCTACGCGGCGCTGTCGAACGTACTGACCCACGCCACCTTCGGCTGGGTGTTCGGGCTGATTTCCGGCGTGATGGTGTTCCTGGCGCTGGACGAACTGCTACCGGCCGCCAAGCGCTACGCCAAGGGTCACGAAACCGTCTACGGCCTCGTGGCCGGCATGGGCAGCCTGGCGATCAGCCTGGTGTTGTTCAAGTGGTGATGTACGGTTGATGACACACGCTGCGTGACGCCGGGCGATGCCCGGCTGCTGTTGGATTTGGGCGAAAAGCCCTCGGCTGACCGTCTACGTGCCTGGGGCCATCGGATGGGGGGTACGGGACACGCCTTAAATCTCCAGTTAGGCTCGGGCGGCACATCCATGTGCCTTCACGGTCCCGTACCCCCCATCCG
>NZ_JASCOZ010000024.1 GCF_029960115.1 Stenotrophomonas sp. PS02289 | reverse complement strand
CCGGGACCCCGCGGGATCGTGCGGGGTACTAGGTGTGCTGGACATGAGACGCTTCCCCTCCGAAGCATGGTGGTGTGCCGGCGTTACGCCGGCACGTTTTTGTAGTGCCGGGTTCTACCCGGCAAATCTGTCAGAAGCTGTACTTGGTGGTGAACTGCACGCGGTTGATGTCGCCCTTGCGGCCGTCTTCAATCTCACGCACGCCGTACATGTACTCGGCACCGATATCGACCTTGGGCATCGGCGTGTAGAAGATGTTGCCGCGGATGCTCTGCACGCTCTTGGTGACCAGCGGGCCGAGGCTGCCATCGTTGTCGTAATCGCTGCGGGCGTAGATCAGGTTGGTGCGCAGCTTCGGAGTGAAGGCGTGCCGCCAACCGACATAACCGGCCAGCACGCCCGTGGGGTTGAGTTCGTCGCGGGCGACGTCGTAGGCGGTATCCGCGGTGACACCCAGACCCACATAGCGGGCAATGCCTTCGCCGCCGCTGATCTGGTAATGCAGGGTGTCACTGTCAGCCATCACCCACTTGCCGCCCAGGGTCAAGCCGCCACCGATCTTGTCGGCGTCGGCACCGGTGGCCTGGTTGTCCACTTTCAGCTGGCGCACGATGGCACCGACACCAAAGGTGCCCCAGTCACCCTTCCAGCCATAGCGCGCGGTCAGGTCCGGCAGGCTGCCGCGGTCGGAGTTGCTGGCCGCGTTGGTCCAGGCACCGGTGACCGGATTGCGGGTGCCGGTGAGTACCGTGGTTTCCGGGTTTTCCAGCGCGATGCTGAAGCCACCGTTGGTGTAGCGGATCTGGGTCTGGCGCACGAACAGCACGCCGTCGGTCGGACCAACGAAGTCGGCCGCCTCCGGCAGCGAAGCCGCGTCCATGAAGTTCGACCAGGTCTGGCCGGCCAGCCACTTGTTCCAGTACATGTAGGCGTGACGCAGAGTCACGCCATAGGTGTTGGTGGCGGTCTGGTTGCCCAGCGAGTTGCCGAAGAAGTCCATTTCGAAGAACGCACCGGCCTTGTTGCCCGATTCGCTCACGTTGTCGATGCCCAGGTTGAAGCGCGAGAACTTGGCGTGGGCGTTGAAGTCCACGTCGGAGCGCTCGCCGCTGCCGCCGGCACCGGCCACCGGGGTCTGACCCGGCAGATACAGCGCGCGGCCGGTGGCGTCGTCGGCCAGCTGACCGTCGTCGGTCTGGGTGGCCAGGAAGTCGGCCTTGATGAAGCCGCCGATCTTGACCGTGGTACCCGGTGCTGCGCCCGGGGTGATGGTGGTGACCTGGATCGGCTGCTTGCCAGCCGGTACCGCCGGCTTCTGCTCGGCCTGCACCGTGCGCACCGCGGTGACGTCCTGCTGGGTCTGGGTGATCTGCGTCTGCTGCTGTTGCTGCGAAGACAACAGCAGCTGCACCTGGCGTTCCAGTTCAGCGACGCGTGCCTCCAGTGCCTGCTCTTTGGCGGTCTGCGCAAACGCCATGCCGGGCGCAACCAGAGCGACCAGCAAGCAGGTCGCCAGGGGTTTACGCACGGTCTTCAACATACGGGTACTCATGTTGCCCTCTCTCCCGGGTGGCAAAGTGATCGCCGCGTGTGGGGTCACGGTCGAGCCGAGCGTGCGGCCGTCTGACGCACCCTGGCTATTCGCCATTGGTCGAAGGCAGGAGGTCGCCAGGAGCCTTGCCCCACCTGGCATGCGCTGTTTTACGACCAAGGTCTAACCGCCGGGGTAACGCGGGGTGCGATGGATGCGGCAAACTGAGGGGGAACATTCGCGGGTTATGCTGCAACTGCACAACCCAAGTCCACGTGCAAGTGAGGGTGCCATGGCTGATCTTTACCCCGTCAAGGCGGACGTTGCCGCCAAGGCGCGCATTGACAAGAACACCTACCAGCAGCTCTACAAAGAGTCGGTGGAGACCCCGGACGCGTTCTGGGGCAAGGCCGCGCAGCGGCTGGACTGGTACACCGCGCCCAAGACGATCAAGAACGTCAGCTACCAGCTGGACGATTTCCGTATCAAGTGGTTTGAGGATGGCGAGCTCAACGCCAGCGTTAACTGCCTGGACCGGCATCTGGACGCGCGCGGCGACAAGATCGCGCTGCTGTTCGAACCGGACAGCCCGGACGCACCGGCCAAGGGCGTGACCTATCGCGAGCTGTACGAGCGCACCTGCCGCCTGGCCAATGCGCTGCGCAGCCTCGGCGTCAAGAAGGGCGACCGCGTCACCATCTACCTGCCGATGATCGTCGACGCTGCGGTTGCCATGCTGGCCTGCGCGCGCATTGGCGCGATCCACTCGGTGGTGTTCGGTGGTTTCGCGCCGAATTCGATTGCCGACCGCGTGATCGACTGCGGCAGCAAGCTGATCATCACCGCCGACGAAGGCCTGCGCGGCGGCCGCAAGATTCCGCTGAAGGCCAACGTGGATGCGGCGCTGAAGATTCCGGGCACGACCACGGTGGAGACCGTGCTGGTGGTGCGCCATACCGGCGGTGCGGTGGACATGCAGGCTCCGCGCGACCGCTGGTTCCACGATGTGGTGGACCCGCAGCCGGCACAGTGCGAGCCCGAGCGCATGAACGCGGAAGATCCGCTGTTCATCCTCTACACCTCCGGTTCCACCGGCAAGCCGAAGGGCGTGCTGCACACCACCGGCGGCTACCTGCTGTATGCCGCGTACACGCATGAATCGGTGTTCGACCTGCGCGAGGACGACATCTACTGGTGCACCGCCGACGTGGGCTGGGTCACCGGCCACAGCTACATCGTCTACGGCCCGCTGGCCAATGGCGCGACCTCGCTGATGTTCGAAGGCGTGCCGAACTATCCGGACACCTCGCGCTTCTGGCAGGTGATCGACAAGCACCAGGTGACCATCTTCTACACTGCCCCGACCGCGATCCGCGCGTTGATGCGCGAAGGCGAGGCACCGGTCAAGCGCACCTCACGCAGCTCGCTGCGCCTGCTGGGCAGCGTGGGCGAGCCGATCAATCCGGAAGCGTGGCGCTGGTACTACGAGGTGGTGGGCGACAGCCGCTGCCCGATCGTGGACACCTGGTGGCAGACGGAAACCGGCGGCATCCTGATTTCACCGCTGCCCGGTGCCATCGACCTCAAGCCGGGCTCGGCCACGCTGCCGTTCTTCGGCGTGCAACCGGCACTGGTGAATGCGGAAGGCGAGATCCAGGAAGGAGCCACCGAAGGCAACCTGATCATCCGCGATTCGTGGCCGGGCCAGATGCGCAGCGTCTACGGTGACCACCAGCGCTTCATCGACACCTACTTCCGCACGTACCCGGGCAGCTACTTCACCGGCGACGGCTGCCGTCGCGATGAGGATGGCTATTACTGGATCACCGGGCGCGTGGACGACGTGATCAACGTCTCCGGCCACCGCATCGGCACCGCCGAAGTGGAAAGCGCACTGGTCTCGCACCCGAAGGTCGCTGAAGCCGCCGTGGTCGGCTTCCCGCACGACATCAAGGGCCAGGGCATCTATGCCTATGTCACCCTGGTGGCCGACGAAGCCCCGAGCGACGAACTGCACAAGGAACTGGTGGCGTGGGTGCGCAAGGAGATCGGGCCGATTGCCGCGCCGGATCACCTGCAGTGGGCCCCGGGCCTGCCGAAGACGCGCTCGGGCAAGATCATGCGCCGCATCCTGCGCAAGATCGCCGAGAACGCACCCGATCAGCTCGGTGACACCTCGACCCTCGCCGATCCTTCGGTGGTGGCGTCGTTGGTGGAAGAGCGCAAGGTCAAATAAGGTAGGCTCCCCCACATGCCGACCTTGTTGATTGCCGATGACCATCCGCTGTTCCGCGAAGCCCTGCGCGGCGCGGTGCAGCGGGTGATTCCCGGCGTCGAACTGTACGAAGCCGACAGCGTTGAAGCGCTGTATCACCTGGCTGATGAGCACAACGACGCCGACCTGGTGCTGATGGACCTGAACATGCCCGGCGCACAGGGCTTCAACGCGCTGGTGCACATGCGCGCCCTGCACCCGCACCTGCCGGTGGTGGTGGTGTCCGCGCGCGAAGAACCCACCGTCATGCGGCGGGCGCTGGACCACGGCGCGTTCGGTTTCATTCCGAAGTCGGCCGATTCGGACACGATCGGCCACGCGCTGGGCACCATTCTGGATGGCGAAACCTGGGCCCCGCCAGAAGCGCACAGCGTGCCGGAGACCGAACACGAAGAACGGCTGGTCGGGCAGCGCCTGCGCGAGCTCACCCCGCAGCAGTTCCGCGTGCTGCAGATGCTGGGCGCGGGACGTTTGAACAAGCAGATCGCCTACGACTTGAATGTGTCTGAAGCCACGATCAAGGCGCATGTCACCGCCATTCTGCGCAAGCTGGGGGTCACCAACCGCACCCAGGCGGTGCTGATGGCCGGCAAGCTGACCCTGGATGATGAGCCGCTGGTACTTCCGCCGGAAGAAGATTGACGTAGAGCGGGGCTCTGCCCCGCTGCTTTCGGGACCGATATAGCAGCAGCTATATAACCCAGCATCCCCTGCGCAATTCACCGCATCAAGCCGTAAACCGCATTCGCGGTGCTAAGCTTCGCGTCCCCTTGGGGAGTAGCCTGTTTCCTGCAAAGGAAACGCCCGTATCAACATACTCGGCCAGTGCGCCGTGGTGCGGGCAGCCTGTGATGGTTGGCGAGACCAGCGGTCCGCGTGCGCAACGTCAGGTTGGGCGCGAACGCGGACCGTTGCCTGTCCTCGCCCAGCCTGTTGTGTGACGCCATGTCCCCCGTTTCCATGCTGTTGATCGGCTTTGCCATGTCCACCGATGCCTTCGCTGCGGCGATCGGCAAGGGTGCCGCCATGCGCAAGCCACGTTTCGTCGATGCCCTGCGCGCAGGCCTGATCTTTGGTGTGATCGAGGCGGTCACCCCGGTGATCGGCTGGCTGCTGGGCCGTGCCGCCTCGTCCTATGTCGAGGCGTTCGATCACTGGATCGCCTTCGTGCTGCTGGGTGCGCTGGGCGTGCACATGATCATCAACGGGGTGAAACCCGAAGGCGACGATGCCGACGAAGATCCCGACAAACACCATGGTTTCTGGCACCTGGCCATGACCGGCTTTGCCACCAGCATCGACGCGATGGCGGTCGGCGTGAGCCTGGCCTTCCTTGACGTGCATATCGGCGTGATGGCCGCGGTGATCGGCCTGTGCACGCTGCTGATGGTCACCACCGGGGTCATGCTGGGCCGGGTGCTGGGCAATCTGGTCGGCAAGCGCGCCGAGATCGTGGGTGGCGTGATCCTCATCATTGTCGGTGCCACGATCCTGTATGAGCACCTGAGCGCGGCCGGGGCTTGATCCCCTCACCGGCGTGGTGTGTGCGGATCGACGATGTCGACCAGCTCGTACCCGCCGGGAATGCGTCGATGCAGCAGTCGCCACGCATTGCGCCCCGGGCACCGACGCCCTTCCAGATGCAGGTCGCTGGCGAGGTACTCCTCGCCCTGGTAACGGATGAGATGACCGCAGGGGCGGTTGGCGGCCAGGTCCTGTTCAATCCGTTCCAGCTCGCGCCAGGTACGGCTGCTGGCCGGCAGCTCCGCCAGTTTGGCGCGCAGCCGGGGACCGCGCAGCAGCAACGGCGCATCGTTCACCGGCATGGCCGCGGCCTCCGGCATCACGCGCTCGCCACCGTGGCAATCGGCCCGCACGCGTCGGCGTCGGATCACGGTCACCTGCGGCTCGATGCGAAGGCCCGTCGACGACCTGGCCGGACGCACCTCCCATTCGCCATCACACACCTCGGTGGTGAAGGCGTGCGCATCGGCCAGCCGCGCGTTGGCCAGGTCCACGCGTAGATAGGGGCAGTGCATGCGCCGCAGCATGGTGCCGGCCGCAACGTCTTCCTGGTTCAGCGCCGCGGTAATTGCCTCCTGATTCGCGATGTGGGCCGCGACGAGATAGCAGGCATTCACGCTGCGCTTGCTCAGCAACATCACGCCGCGGTCGGCGCAGTGACTGAGGTAGAAATGCCGGATGACATCGCCGATCAGACGGTGGGGGGTCCATCCCCACCGCTCGCAATGCGCGTTGAAGCGGTCGACCATCTGCAGCACATTGGCCTCCAGTTTCTCCGACAAGCGCCGCAGCGCCGCATCATCCTCGACCGTGGTGCCTGCCCTGCGCAGCAGCGCATGCACCGACGGGTAGTCGGCGAACGCACGCACGTGCGCCTGATACGCACGTAGGCGCGTGTCGTGCGCGTCCTGATGACGCAGCACACTGCCGCAGCCCACCCCCAGCAGGCTGCCGAAGGTGAGTCCCGGCAGCAGGTTGGACGCGCCCTGGAAGGCCAGCGCAAAGCCGCCTCCGACCACGGCCCCGACGGCGGCCGCCGCCGGCAGCGCCCAGTTCGACTGCAGCGGCAAATTCAGTGCGGCACGGCAGGGAATGGAGGGCATGCAGGTTCCCGGCCAAGGTGAGTGGTGGCGCAGGATAGGCAGGACGGCACTGGAAAGAACTGAGACGACTCCGAATCAGCCGGCCAGGCGTGAGTGGGCGGTCAGGAACGCACGCAGCGACGCCGGTTTGATCGGCTTGGTCAGCAGGCGGTATCCGCGCTCGCGGGCCATCCGTTTGAGTTCGTCGCGGCCGTCGGCGGTCAGCAGCGCGCCGGGAATATCGCGCCCCGCCTTCTCGCGCAGCGCCACCAGTGCATCCAACCCATCCAGACGGTCGTGCAGGTGGTAGTCCACCAGCATCACGTCCGGCTGCGCCTGCACTTCTTCCAGTGCCTGGTCGACCGTGCTGGCGGTGATCACCTGCACCTGCCAACGCCCCAGGAGCGCGCGCATGCCGTCCAGAATCTCCTGGTCGTTGTCCACGCACAGCACGCGCATGCCCGCCAACGAGTCAGTCCGGGGCAGTCGCTCCACCGACGCCGGTGCCGGCGCAGGCAACTGCGGCGTCGGCGCGCGCGGCAGCAGGATCGAGAACATGCTGCCGCTGCCGACCCGGCTGCGTGCATTGAGCTGGTGATCGAGCAGGCGCGAAATGCGCTGGCAGATGGAGAGACCCAGGCCCAGGCCTTGTTCGCCCCAGTCGAAGGGCTGCTGGTAGCGGTGGAACTCGTCAAAGATCTGCTGCATGTGGTGTTCGGGAATGCCCGGTCCGGTGTCCCAGACCTGCAACTCGATCGTGTCGCCACGGTGCCGCACCGCCATCACGATGCGGCCCTGGCGGGTGTAGCGCAATGCGTTGGCCAGGAAGTTCTGCAGCACCCGGCGCAGCAAGCGGCGATCGCTGCGCACCCATGCAGGTCGCGCGAACAGGTCCAGGCGCAGGCCACGACCGGCGGCGACCGGCGAGTACTGCGCCGCCAGTTCGCGCATCAGCAGGCTGACATCGAACTCGCCGACCACCGGATGCAGGCCGCCGGCCTCCAGACGGGAGACGTCCAGCAGCCCGTCCAGCAGTTCCTCGGCCGCACGCAGCGAGGCATCGACGCGCTCGGCCAGGTGGCGCTGCTCTTCGTTGTTGTGATGACTGTCGCGCAGCGCCGAGGCAAACAGGCGCGCGGCATTCAGCGGCTGCAGCACGTCATGGCTGATGGCGGCCAGGAACCGGGTCTTGGACTGCTGCGCGACCTCGGCTTCATGCGAGCGCTCGGCCACACGCTGTTCCAGCGTTTCGTTGGCTTCCAGCAGGGCTTTTTCAGCGTGCTTGTAGTCGGTGATGTCGTTGTAGCTGGTCACATAGCCACCGCCGGGCAGCGCCTGGCCGCGCATCTCAATGACCTTGCCGTCGCTGCGGGTCCGTTCGAAGATGTGCGGTGAGCCGGCGCGCATGTAGCCGATGCGGCGGTTGATCTGCAGCTCGATGTCGCCTTCGCCGAGCTCGCCGCGCTCGGCGTTGTAGCGGATCAGGTCGGCCACCGGCCGGCCCACGTAGAGCATGCCGTCCGGATAACCGAACATCTGCTGGTAGCGCCGATTCCACGCAGTGAGCCGCATCTCCGGGTCAACCACGCTGACCCCGGCGCTGATGTTTTCCAGCGTGGTGGACAGAATCTCGCGGTTGAAACGCAGTTCCTGGCCGGCTTCGTCCAGCACCGCGACCACCTCGCCCAGGTCCATGCCCGAGCCGCGCAGCAGACTGGTCAACAACAGGCGTGCGGACGCCGCACCAATCGACGCCGCCAGCAGGCGCTCGGTGAACTGCACCCAGGCACGGTCGGCAGGCGCGGACGCCTGCAGGTCACGCTCCATCGGCTGCGCCTGCTCGAAGAAGGCACGTCGGGCATGACGCTCACCCACCACCCGCGAAGCCAGCGCCAGCAGGTCGCCCACGTGCACATGGCCCGGCCAGGCACCCGCCACCGAAGGACGTTCGGCATAGGGATCCAGGAACGGGGCGGCACGCAGACGTTCGTCCACGCCGGGCCGCCAGCGCACCGAGCCCAGCACCATTACGGCCACATTGACCAGCAGCGACCAGAACGTGCCGTGGGTCAGCGGATCCCAGCCACTCATGCCGAACAGGCGTTGCGGCTGCAGCCAGGTGAGGCCAAAGGGTCCGGCGGTCAGCCATGCCGGGTCGGTCCAACCGGCGTGGGTCAGTGCCGGCAGCAGCAACGTGTAGATCCAGGTACCGAAGCCGAGCACAATGCCGGCCTCCACGCCGCGACGGCTGGCACCGCGCCAGTACAGGCCGCCAATCAGACCGGGCGCGAACTGCGCCACGGCGGCAAAGGCCATCAGACCGTACGAGGCGAGCGTGCTGTCATTGCTGCTGCCGCGGTAGTAGCTGTAAGCGGCGAAGGCCAGCATCAGAATCGCCAGGCGGCGGATCCACAGCACCTTCGAGGCAACCTCCGCCGCTTCGCGGTGGTCGCCACTGCGGCGCAGCAGCACCGGCATCACCAGGTCGTTGCTGACCATGGTGGCCAGTGCGATGGAGGTGACGATGACCATGCCGGTCGCCGCCGAGAAGCCACCCACGTAGGCCACCAGCGCCAGCAGACGACGCCCCTCGGCCAAGGGCAGGGCCAGCACCATGCTGTCATCGGCGACGGTACCGCCACTCCCAAACAGCGACACACCGGCGGTGGCGATGGGAATGACCATCGCCGAAATGACGATCAGGTAGCCACCGAACATCCAGCGCGCGCGGCGCACATCGCCGACGTCGGCGCATTCCACCACGGCCACGTGGAACTGGCGCGGCAGGCAGATGATGGCCAGGAATCCCAGCAGGGTCTGCGAGATGAAGCCGACCGGGGGCAGCCCGGTGAACAGCGTGTGCGCACCGCGCATCACCGCCTCGCCGCGGTCGTTGAGCCACAGGTAGGCGAACAGGCCCACCGCGACCATGGCCAGCAGCTTGACCATCGACTCGAACGCGATGGCCAGCATCATGCCGTGGTGGTGCTCGGTGGCATCGATCTGGCGGGTGCCGAACAGCGTGGCGAACAACGCCATCAACAACGCCACGTAAAGCGCCGGGTCCTCGAAGTAGCCGGTCGGGCCGTGGTGCCCGGTCAGCACTTCCAGACTCATCGCCACGGCTTTGTACTGCAGGGCCAGGTACGGAACGATGCCGATCAGGGCGATGCCGGCCACCAGGGCCGCCAGACGCCGCGAGCGTCCGAAGCGCGAGGAGATGAAATCGGCGATGGAGACCACGTTCTGGCTGCGCGCAATCAGCGCCAGGCGCTCGATGATGCGCCAGCCGAACAGCAGCATCAGCAGCGGGCCGAGATAGATCGGCAGGTAGCCGATGCCATTGCGGACCGCGGTGCCGACCGCACCATAGAAGGTCCACGAGGAGCAGTACACCGCCAGCGCCAGACTGTAGACCACCGGGCGCAGCCACGGACGGTCGGGATACATCGGCCGTCGGTCACCCCACCAGGCCACGCCGAACAGCAGGGCGGCGTAGGCCACCGAGACCAGCAGCAGGATCCAGCTTGACACCAAGGGCCAGCTTCCTCGAACAGGAGTGGCAGCAGTGTAGTGGGTTATAACGAAGATGGGCGCGCCGATCGCGGACGCGAGGGCAGGCGCAGGTCGACCCGGGTGCCCTGGCCGGGTCGGCTGTCCACCTGCACCGAGCCGCCGGCCGCGGCCACCAGGCTGGCCGTAACAGCCAGCCCCAGGCCGGTGCCCTGGCCCACCGGCTTGGTGGTGTAGAACGGCTCCAGGCAGCGCCGGCGGACCT
This sequence comes from Stenotrophomonas sp. PS02289, assembly GCF_029960115.1. Taxonomy (GTDB): domain Bacteria; phylum Pseudomonadota; class Gammaproteobacteria; order Xanthomonadales; family Xanthomonadaceae; genus Stenotrophomonas. The sequence continues at coordinate 31,408 of NZ_JASCOZ010000024.1, read as the reverse complement.
CTTCGCTCATTCCGTGGCCGGTGTCCTGGATGCGCAGGGTCACGGCATCGCCGGCACTCTCCGGGGAAACGGTGACGCTGAAGCGACCACCCTCCGGCATGGCCTGCTGGGCGTTGACCGCCAGGCTGAGCAGGATGGATTCCAGCTGGGCCGGGTCGAAGTGAATCAGGCACTGCACCCCGGCGGTGTCCAGTTCGACGTCCACCCGTCGGTCGAACACCTGTTCCAGCAGCGGCAACAGCGCATTGACCGTGGCGGCAGCGTCCAGCAACTGGGGCCGCGCCGCTTCCAGACGGCTGAAATCCATCAGCCGGCGACTCACGGCGCTGGCCCGGCGGACGGCCGCGTCGGCACCCTGCAGCGCGGTCTGCTGGGGCGCGCCTTCGCTGCGCCCGGCCTTGGCCACGTACATCTGGATCAAGCCGAGCAGGTGGTTGAAATCATGGGCGATGCCGCTGGCCAGGCGGCCTACGTTCTCCATCTTCATGGCGTGCACCAGCTGGTCACGCGCGCGCTCGCGCTCCTGCATCTCCAGCTGCAGCTCATCGCGCTTGCGCGCCAGTTCCTGGCTGCGCAGCTGGACCACCTGCAGGCTTTCGCGCAGACCGGTCACGCTGTGGTGGAGCAGCCAGGCGGTGAACAGCACGCCGAACAGGCCGATGCCCAGGTCGGTGCCGACCAGCAGCAGCCGGTCGCCGCGGAACATCGCGCCCGATGCATCCACCCACGACCCCAGCAGCAGCACGGCACACAAGGCCGCCGCCGCCCAGGTCAAGGTGCGGTGTCCGAGCACGGCGGCGACCAGCAGCAGCGGCACCATCTGCAGCAACTGCAGGCGCAGCTGCGCGCCCAGGCCCCAGTAACCATAGGTGAGCATCAGCAGGGGCAGCTGGGCCAGCACGAAGGTACTGGCCGCGCGCACGCTGCGTCCGGCGCGGTGCTCCAGCAGGCACAGCAGGCACACCAGCACATGCAGAATCGCCATCGCCGGCACCATCCGGTCCAGTCCCGGGCCGGTCCGCAGCGCCAGCCAGCCGGCGTAGATCACGTGGAACAGCGCGACCAGCAGCATCAGGCCACGCAGCATGGCGTCGGTGCGGCGGCCCAGTCCGCTGGCGGCGGGTGCGGCGGGATCAGGAAGCGGCGGAACGGGCATGTGGTTCAGGAAGTCCCTGCCGGAAGGGCCGGCGCTCGGGGGTAACGCAGGTATAGTAGCCATCGACCCGGGGAAGTCGCTGTTTTCATGCTCATCAAGCCGTTCATCCGGCGCGCCGTACCCGCGCTGGCCTGCCTGCTGGCGCTCTGCGCCCTACCCGCCCAGGCGCAGCGCCCGGGTGACGGGGGTCCGCTCGCGGCCCAGGTGGAGCAATGCCAGGCGACGCTCAGCAGCGCGCCGCAGACCTCGCTGCAACTGGCGCAGACCCTGCTCGCGCAGCCGTCGCTGCCCACTTCGGTGGAGATCAGCGCGGTCGGCTGCCTGGGCTTCGCGCTGCGCCAGCAGGGCCAGCTGGACCAGACCACCGCGCTGCCCGCGCGGCTGCTGGCGGCCGCGCAGCGTGATGATGCCGGTGTCGAGGACCGCATGCGCGCGCACTCGCTGGCGGCACACCTGCTGCTCTGGCAGGGCAAACAGGCCGAGTCACTGACGTTGATCAGCGCGTTTCTGGACGACGCGGTGCAGCAGGGCGATGTGCAGGGCCAGATTGCCGCGCTGATGATGATCGCGATGATCCGTGGCGAGTCCATGGGCGACCCGGCCGGTGCGCTGACCTACCTGCGCAAGGCCACCGAGCTGACCGACCATCTGCGCCGGCCGCCGTCGCCCGGCGACCTGGTGGTCTACTACAACTACGGCTATGCGCTGCTGCTGCTGCAGCGCTATGACGAGGCGTCCGTCGCGTTCAAGCGCGCCGAAGCGGTCGGCGCGCGACTGAGCGGCCAGGACCTGATGATGCAGCGCATGGCCAGCCACCGCGCCGAGATCGCGCGGACACGCGGCGAGCTGGCGGCGGCCGAATCCGGATTGCGCGGTGCCCTGGTGTGGCAGGCGGCACAGGATCCACAGGGCCAGGTGGTCACCCTGCAGCGACTGGCGCAGGTCAAGCTCGACCAGGACGATGCCCGGGCCGCGCTGCCGTTGGCCGAGCAGGCGCTGGGGCTGGCCAAGCGCGGTCACTTTGACGAGGAAGTCCGCCAGGGCCTGGAACTGCTGGGCGACATCCACCTGCTGCTGGGCGAGCGCGACAAAGCGGTGGCGCTGTCGCGTGAGGCCCGTCAGCTCGACCAGCGCCGCGCGCAGGACAAGGCGCTGGCGCAGCTGGCCCAATTGCAGGCGAGTGCAGAACGCAGCATCAACCCGACCCAGGTCAATGCCGTGCAGGACCTCGAGCGTGTGCGTGTGATCCGCAACAGCGCAGTGGTCGCGCTGGCGCTGGTGGCGGCCGTGGCGCTGGTGATGGTGCTGCGCCTGCGCCGCCAGCGGCAGCAGCTGACCACCCTGATCAGCACCGACAGTCTCACCGGCCTGCCCAACCGGCGCGAGGCCGAGCGGCTGCTGGAGGCGGAGATGCCCATCATGGCCAGCGCGCGGCGCACCGCGTTGCTGCTGGTGGAACTGGACGACTTCAAGGCGCTCAACGACCAGCACGGTCAAGCCGCCGGCGATGCCATCCTGCGTGCGGTCGCAACGTGCCTGCGCAACGCCTGCGACCGCCACGACGTGGTCGCACGGTGGGGTGGGGCCGGCTTCCTGGTGGCGCGTCACGACACCGGCGCACAGGCGGCGCAGGCCTTGGCCAGTCACCTCTGCCTGCAGATCGAGCGGCAGGTGATCGCGCTGGCTCCCGACCAGCACCTGACCGTCACCGCCAGTATCGGTCTGGCCCCCCTGCCCTTGTTCGCCGATGCGCCTGCGGTCGTGGACGACAGCCTGCGTGCGGCCGACCGCGCCCTGCAGAGCGCACGCCGCAGCGGCCACAACGCGTGGGCCAGCCTGTGGGGCGAGCAGGCCGGCCCGGAGGTGGACCTGTACGCGCTGCTGCATGACCCGGCCGATGCCATGGCACGTGGCTGGCTGTCGTTGTCCGGCAGCCGGCCGATGCCGTGGACGCCGGCCCGCTACTAGTGGGTCCGGCGTACCTGCCGCAGGCCGTTACCGCGCAACTTCGAAGCGCACCTCGACCCGGCGGTTGGGCAGCAGGCATTCCAGCAGTGCCGCACGCGGGGTAACGCCTGCGCACTGCTGCACCTGCTGGGTATCGCCGCGATACTCGTAGCGGATCTTCGCGGCATCAATGCCACGCCCGATCAGCAGCTCGCGCACCGTTCTGGCGCGGCGTTCGGACAGCGCCTGGTTGGCATCGAAGCCGCGACCCTGCATGCGATCGGCATGGCCCACCAGGGCCACCGACTGCAGCTGCAGCTTTTCCGCGGCGATGCTGGCCAGCGCGCGGTCGACGCTCTCCAGCGAGTAGGTGCGGATGTCGCGGTAGCCGTCACGGTCGAACTCGAACAGCACATTGGCCACCAGCGGGCCGGGTGCGGCGCTGCTCGCCGCCGGCGCGGCCGCGCATTGGCGCGCTGCCGCTTCGGCGTCGTTGACCAGTTCCTCGGCGATCTGGATGTACGGCTTGGAATGCCGCCACTGCTGCTGGTTGAACTCGTTGCCGGCATGCACCAGCTCGACTTCGCCACAGGCCACCTGCTGCTGCGCGCACATGAAGCCCGGCGCGCCGTGCAGCACACGCAGGCGCTGCCAGAGATCATCGCGCAGGTACTTGGCGTTGTTGACCAGCGGGGTATCGGTGGGCATCGGCTGCACGCCCTGCTCCATGTCGTTGATCAGCTTCTCCGATTCGGTCAGCGCCAGCTGCGGAAAATCGCTGCGGTCGTTGCGGCTGTACTCATGGAACGATACATCCAGCCAGCACTGGGCCTTGGACAGATGGTAATCACGGATCGGCCGGCCGCCATCATTGAGCGCCTGGATGCGGCCCTGGGTCGCTTCATAGGCACTGTGATCAGCGTAGATCGCTGTATCGGTGATGCGCTGCTGCTGCGGAACCAGCTGGGTCTGCTGCGCGGATGCAGCACCGGCCAGGCCGGTCAGCAGGGCAATGGCCAGTGTGGTGCGGGTGCAACGGGTCATGCGGTAGGCGTCATTCATCAGGGCATCCTCAGCGGGCCGGGTCGCGGTAGCGGACAGGGTCCGGCCGGAACAGGTCTTCGTCGAACTTGAAGCGCAGGCGCAGGAACACGCCCTGCTGTGTGTATTCGTAACCGTTGAGGTCACGGTCGCCGGCAAAGCCGGTCCAGTTGTAGCCCGCAGACAGCCACAGGTTCTGGCGCAGCAGACGGCCTACTTCCAGGCCATAGGCGTACTGGTTGGCACCGGACTGGCCGCGGAAGGTGGAGCCGAGCACGCCGATGTCCCAGTTCTCGGTGATGTCGTAGACCACGCGCGCGGAGAACAGCATGGCGCGGAAGCGGCTGTTCACGCGTGCACCGTCGCTGTAGGCGAACTGGTCCTGCTGCCACTTGCCGGCTACGCGCCCGGTCAGCCACCACGCCCGCGAGGGATGCCAGTCGGCATGGGTGGAGACGATGTGCGCGCGGGTGCGCACGTCCTGGCTGCTACCGTCGACAATGCCGCCATCGACCAGGGTCAGTCCGCTCTCATCGCGCTCGAGCTTGTACTCGTAGCGCGCCAGTGCGTTGATCCGGTTGCGGTCGGTATCGCGGTAGGCCACGCCGAGCTGGAAGCGGTCCTGCAGCACGTCACCGCGCGCGTCGTAGCGGGTGCTCAACAGGTAGTTGCGGGCCAGCAGCGTCCAGTCGCGGCTGAGCTTGCGGGCCAGCATGAACTGCACCAGCGTGGTGTCGAAGGCCTCGTTGGTCTCGGTGTCCGGCACATCATCGGAAATGCGGTGCTCGACACGGAACGCGCCGCGCCACAGTGGGTTGGCACTGTAGTCCAGGCCCAGCGCGAGGCCGGTGCTGTCACCGGTGCTGCCGTCGATCACTTTGACGTGCTCGGCCGAACTGCTCAGACGCAGGCCCTGGGCGATGTCCCAGGTATTGCGGATGCCCGAGGCGGTCTGCACGTCGCGTCCGCTGATCGCATCGCGCAGGCGGTACTCGCTGAAGGTCTGGGTATCGCGCAGGTAGTTGCTGTCGATACCGAACACCAGCGCATCGGCCTCGCGGTCGGTGGTGGTGATGCCGTAGGCGCTGGTCAGGCCGGTCTGCTTCTCGTAGCGGCCATACAGGCGGCTGCGTTCGAACACCTGGTAGTCCAGACCCGCCGCCAGACGGCGACGATCCTCGCCGCTGACGCTGTTCTCCACTTCAGCGCCGGCGCTGAAGCGGTCCGTCAGGCGATAGCCCAGGCCGATGCGGGCGCTGTTCGATTCCAGCTCGGTGCCGACCGGCAGGTCGCTGGTGAGCGGGCTGCCGGTGCTGCTGCTGTTGATCACCATCAATCCGGTGGCCGGATCCAGCGCCTGCTGGCCGTAGCCCAGTGCACCGCCACCGGAGCCGGTGGCGAAACCGCCGGTCAGCCCACCGGCGTTGCCGAACGGCACGCCCGATGACCACGGCGAGGTCACGCCGATGGTTTCGCGGATGCTGCGCAGGCCCAGGTCCACGGTCAGGCGCTCGGTGGCGCTGACCCGCACACCGGCACCGCCGGCATCGCGTTCGCCACCGTCGGGATTGCGGTCTTCGCTGCGCAGGCCTTCCAGATACAGCTCCAGTCGCGGCCCAACGCGGTAGCTCACCTGCGCGTTGTATTCGCCCCGGCCGCCGTACAGCGGTGCGGCCGGGTTGTTGAAGGCTGGATCGGTACGCGCCGCGAACAGGCGCGCATCGAAGCGCTCGGTGTCGTGCGCGAACTCGACCCGCCAGGCGTCGCCTTCCACTTCACCGGTCACGTCCTTCAAGCCCTGCGAGGTGACCTGGTTGATGGTGTTGGTGTTGACCTCGCTGCGGGTGCGGGCGAACTCCGCCACCAGCAGCGTGTTGTCACCAAAGCGATAGCTCGCGTTGGCGCTACCCATGCGGAAGGCGGCGTACGGGTTGCGGTCTTCCACTGCGGCCGCGCCGACTTCCATGCGCTCGGTCAGCTTGACCTGGGCATCGGCACCGCCGACCCAGAACTTCTCGGTGTCCTGGTCGAGCTCGTAGGTGATGCGCAGCGACACCGGATTGAGGTCGCTGTCGAACGCCGGCAGGAACTGGTTGAGCAGGATGCGACCGGAGAACGGCTCGAAGCTGTAGTCCACCAGCCGCGCCAGCGCGCGCACCGAGACAATGCGGGTCGGTTGATTGCGGTCGCGGGTGATCACTTCCACACGCTCGCTGCCTTCCAGCACTGCGTTGTTGCGCAGCGCGTAGGGACCGCTGCCCTGGGTGCGGAACTCCTCGATCACCTGGCGCAGCGAGTCCTGCATGGCAAATACGTTGCTGCGCACGCGCTCGCTTTCAAAGTGCCAGCCCAGGCCGGTCGCCGTGCGGTTGTAGGTACCCAGGCTGCGCTGCGGAATCGGGCCGCTGCCGCCGATGCCGGTGGCGGTCGCCAGGCCGTCGCCGGTCTGGAAGTCACCGTACAGCAGGTAGCTGCGCTTGTTGTCGATACGCACGTACAGGCGCTCCGCCGAACGCGCATCGAAGCCGCGCAGCGAGCTGTCGCCGTAGACCGGATAGAACTCCTCCGGCTGGATGTCACGCAGCAGGCGACCGCGTGTGTCCTTGTCCGAGTCATACGCGGCGGTGAGCAGGTACTCACCCTTGATCCGACCCTTGACGAAGAACGCGGTGCGCGCGGAGGCGTTGGCCTTGCCGTTGTTGAACTGACGCTCCCAGCGGCGGATGTCGCGGTCGAAGGCATCGTGGTTCTCCACCGGCGCGATCGCACTGGCATTGCCACGCCGACGGAAGTTGATGATGCCTTCCACCAGGCCGGTGGCCAGCAGCTCACGCATTTCCGGCAGGAAGCCGATGCTGCCCTGCGCGGTCTGGTCGCCGGCGGTCACCCGCAGCAGCACATCCTGCGGATCATGCGGGGCAATCAGCTCGAACTCGGCCTGGCCGTCGACCACCTGCAGCTGCACGCCCGGCGTGACCTTGTCGGCGTCCAATGCACCGGGACCGAACTCATCCGTGCGCGAACCCGGCAGGCGGATGCGGCCACCGCTGTTCTCGATCGTGACGAAGGTGGTGCCGGTCAGCGGACGCGCGTTGCCATCGAGCAGCTGCACGCGCACGTGCACGGCGCTCTGGCCATCGGCCGGTACACCGTCGCGGTCCAGTTCGACCACGATGCGGTCGAGCACGTCGGGGCGCGCGGCCACAGCGTGCGGCGCAGTGTCCAGGCTGGACGGGCTGCGCGGGTACAGGGTGCTGGCATCGCCCAGCACCGGGGTGAAGCGGCCGGGGGTGCCGGTGCTCTGCGCCATGGCCGGCACCGCTGCCAGCGCACAGGCCAGCAGGCTCAGGCGCGGCAGGCCGCGCATCAGGGGGGCGCGGCTCATGGCTGGCCCTCCGCCGCCGCGTCCTGGGCGGGCTTCAGTTCTCGGGGTTGCACGATCGGTCTCTGGTTGGCCGTGTCGGTCGCCTGCTGCGGTGCACGCGCGGGTTTGCTTTCAAAGCGCAGCGCACCCTGGCCCGGTTCGGTTTCCGGCGCGCTGACTTCACCCTGGGTGCGGCGGGCCTTGACCTGCTCCAGCACCGGGTTGGCACAGCTGCCTTCAATGAAGTCGGCGCGATGCAGCTCACCGTTCTTCAGGTCCAGGAACAGGCTGTCGGCATCGCCGAGGTTGCGGTTGCTGCTGGTGGTCAGGCGCGCACCACGCGGCAGCGTGCTGGCGTCCACCTTCAAGGTGTGGCTCTGTGCCGGCAGGCCGCAGTAGCTGTACTTGCCTTCCGAGTCGCTGATCACCCAGGTGCCGTCGGAGAAGTACATGCGCACGCCCGGAATACCCAGCTCTTCGCGGTCCTGTACGTGGTTGTTGTTGCAGTCCACGAACACCTTGCCAAGCACGCAGGCCTGGTCGGTGAACACACCACCGGTGACGCGCACGCGGTACTCGGCGCGGTTGGAGGCCAGCGCGCCGGGCAACGGGGTGATGCCGACCGGATCGATGCAGCCACCGGCAATCGAACAGCCGTGCGCCTGGGCGCGGTTGACGCCGTCACCCTGCTGCGCACCGACGCCCACGCGGACGCGATAGGTCAGCACGATCTGACCGCCGACGCTGATCGGACCGACGCCGAAGCCCAGCAACGGACCCGGCTTTCCGGCCGGATCAGCCACCGCGCGACCGTCGGCACGTGCCGTGCCGTCGATGTAGGTGAAGCCGCGCGGCAGGCGGTCGATCACGTTCACCGACTGCAGCGCGCTGCCGGCGGTCTGGCGGATGGTGATGGTGTACTGCACGGTGTCGCCGATCTCGGCGGTCTGGCGGTCACCGTTCTTGCTGATCACCAGCCCGGTGGCCACCGCCGTATCCAGCGGCAGATGGTTGTGCACGATGGCCGCCGTGGCCGAACCGGCGAACAGGTTCAGGTAGTACTGCGTCGCCGTACCGACCGCACCGGTCGGGGCTTCGCTGTTCGGCTGCACCACGTGGTTGGCACCGGCGGCACCGGCCGGGGACAACGCACCGCTCTGCGGCGGAATCATCGTCGACACGAACTGATAGCCGCCCGGCGGGGTGACCGAGAGCTGGAACTCGCAGCGCGCCGGCGCGGCCGGACCGAAGGCGAACTGATAGAAGCCTTCGCTGCCCACGGTCATGGCGATGCTGCTGCCTTCGATGCGATAGCCACCGCCACTGCCGTTGAGGATGCTGGTCGCGGGGTCGAAGCCGCTGCACATCCCCACCGGGCTCAGCGTCACCACCGCACCCGGCACCACGTCACGCGTGGTGGCGTCGTACACCACACCCGACGGGTCCACCGGCAGGCTCTGCTGGGCCAGGTGCTGGCCAGCGGCCAGCACCACTTCCAGCTGGCTCACTCCGTTGTCGCTGGTGCGGCAGGCGCTGACGCCGCTGCGCGCGATCGCAGCATCCGCGTCGCAGGCGGTCTGCACGCCGTTGGCGGTTTCGCGGGTGACCGGGAACGGCCACAGCACGTTCGAGCGGGGATCGCGGAAGCGGATGTTCCACTTCACGCCCGGCACGACGTCACCGAAGCGGTAACTGCCGTCGGCGGCGGTCACCGTGGTGGCGACCTGTCGGCCCGTGGTGGCGTCAACCAGTTCGACGATCCATGCCGACAGGCGCTGGTCGGCACCGTCGAGCAGCTGGTCGTCGTTGCCGACGTCGTACCACACGGTACCGCCCACCGATGCGCTGAGCTGCACGGCATTGGGCACACGGCAGGCGTTCTGGGTGATCGCCACATCGCACAGCGGCAGGTCGGTGACCTCGCCTTCGAAGGCGCTGCGCTCGGTCGGGGTCGGGGCGCGGAACGGATTCTCACCGCCGCCTTCAACCAGCACCGCATTGTTGACGGTGCCGGCTTCGGCAGCCGACGCGCTCACGCGCACCTGCACGGCAATGGTGTCCGGCGAGACCTCGCCGGCCCCCAGCACGCGCTGGCTGGCACAGCTGAAGCGGACCGCGCCAGGCTCGCCGGTGCAGGTCCAGCCCGTGCCCACCGGCACACCGTCCAGGCTCAGCCCCGCCGGCAGGCGGTCGTGCACGGTGTACTCGCCACGGCTGGGCTGCTGCCCGCCGTTGCGCACCTGCAGGGTGTAGCCGGCCACGTTGTTGACGGTGAAGCGGGTCACGGTCGAGGCCTTGGTGACCATCAGGTCCGGCGAGTCGCCGATTTCACCGAAGTCGTTGTCGATCGAATCGACGCCCAGCGGCAGCACGATCTGGCTGATCGCCGACGGCACGGTGGCGCGGTCGGTGACCACGCCCACCGGCGTGCCGTCGATGGTGCCGGCGCGGGTGATGCCGTTGAGGGTCTGCGGCGGCTGGGTCGGCTCGGTCACACGGTAGGTGCCCGGGCGCAGGTCGTCGAAGCGATAGCGGCCTTCGGCATCGGTGGTCTGGCTGAGCGACACCGGCTGACCGAGGTCGTCGGTACCGTCCAGCACGATGCTGACGCCGGCAATGCCGCCCTCGCCCGCGTCCACGCGGCCGTTGTCGTTGCTGTCGTTGTAGACGCGACCGCTGATCCGGCTGACCGGAATCTCGCCGAAGTTGTTGTGGATCGACTGCTGGTTCACGCCCAGCGACACGGCGCTGATCTGCGACACCGGGGTGCCGGGCGCGGTGACCGTGCCACCGGTGCTGCCGGCCACGGTGCGGCCGTCGCGGGTGCCGGTGGGCTGGTCGGGTTCGCTGACCACGTAGGTGCCCGGCGGCAGCTCGGCGAAGCTGTAGCTGCCATCGGCATCGGTCACGGTGCTGCGGGTGATCGTGTTGCTGGTGACGTCGGTGCCGGTCAGCAGCACGCGCACGCCGGCCAGGCCGGTCTCGGCCGGGTCGACCACGCCGTCATTGTTGCGGTCCAGCCACACCTTGCCGCTGATGCCACTGTTGAGCGGCAGCTCGCCGAACAGGTTGTCAACCGAGGTGGTGCCCGGCACGCGCAGATCGATCGTGCTGATCCGGCTGGGTACGGTGGTGACCGGCGTGGCGGTGCCCTGCGGCGTGCCGCCCACGGTGCCGGCGGTGGTGATGCCATTGCTGGTGCCCGCCGGCTGCTGCGGCTCGGTCAGGGTGTAGATGCCCGGACGCAGTCCTACGAAGGTGAACTCGCCGTCGGCATTGGTGCGGGTCTGCAGATCGACGCTGGCCCCGGTGTCGTCGGTGCCGGTGATCTGGATGACCACGTCTTCGATGCCGGTTTCGGCGGCACCGTTGCGGGCCCCGTCGTTGTCCACATCGAAGAACACGCTGCCACTCACCGCGACCGGCAGGATCTCGGCGAAGTTCATCGCGATGCCGTCCTTGCCGGCCGGCAGCACGATCGCGCTGATCGCGCTGGGCAGCACGGCCACGGCGGTCGCCGTGCCGGCGGCGGCCGCGTCGATCGTGCCGGCGCGGGTTTCGCCGTTGAGCGTGGTCACGCCGTTGAACTGCGGCTGGGCCGCCTGCTGGGTCACGCTGTAGGTACCGGCCAGCAGGTCGTCGAAGCGGTAGCGACCGTCGGCATCGGTGGCCACGGCGGTCACCGCGGTCCCCAGCGCGCTCACCGTGCCCGCCGGCAGCTGCAGCTGCACGCCGGCCAGGCCGGGTTCGCCGGCGTCCTGGAGGCCGTTGTTGTTGCGGTCCAGGAACACGGTGCCGGCCAGCGCTGCGGCGCGCTCACCGAAGTTGTTGCCGGCCGAACCGGCCGCCGGCAGGTTGCTGACGTCGATGCGGTTGGTCGGCTGCTCGCGGCCGTCCGCCAGACCGGTCGGCTGGGTTTCGGTGATGCGGTAGTCCTGCCCGGCAATCGCGCCGGGGTAGCTGTACTGACCGTCGGCGTTGGTCACCAGGTCGACGGTGGTGTCATCCGGGGTACCGAACACGCCATCGGCACCCGCACCGACGATGCGCACCGACACATCCGGAATGCCGACGTCGCCGGCGTTGAGGCTGCCGTCGTCGTTGCGGTCCAGGTACACGGTGCCGGTGATCGGCGCGTTGGCCAGCTCACCGAATAGGTAACCGCTGGCGTCCTGGCCGGCGAGGATGGCGATACCGGAGAACACGTTGGCCACGGCGTTGCTGCCGCGCGTGTCGGCATCGCCCACGGTGTGCTTCCCGTCCAGGTAGCCGGCCGGCTGGGTTTCAGTCAGCGTGTAGGTGGTGCCCGCCTGCGGCGGCAGCAGGTCGGTGAAGCGGTACGCGCCCGTGGCATCGGTGGTGGCGGTGAGGTTGACGGCGTCGCCACGCAGGTCGATGCCGGTCAGGGTGACGACGACATTGGCGATCGGGTTTTCGCCCGCGTCGCGCAGACCGTTGTTGTTGCCGGCCGCGGTGTTGGAGAAGTCCTCGAACACCTGCCCGGCCAACGAACCCAGCTTCTCGCCGAAATCGTTGCCGCTCGAACCGGTCAATGCCAGCGCGTTGACGGTGATGGTATTGCTGGCATTTTCGGCCGCGTTCGCATAGCCCTGCGGCTGGGTCTCGACGATGCGGTAGTTCTGGCCAACGACCAGTCCGTCGAATTCGTAGCGACCCTGTGCATCGGTCTGCACAGTGACCGCGGCGAGGTCGTCGGCGGTGCCGAACGCGCCGTCTGCACCGGCACCGGTCAAGGTGATGGTGACGCCCTGCAGGCCGCCGTTCGGCTGCGAGTTGCGGGTGCCGGCGTCGCCGGCTTCGAAATCACCGTTGCCGTTGCGGTCCAGGTAGACGTGGCCGCTGATGGCGGTAATCGCGTCTTCGCCGAAGTTGAACGCGGTGCCGTCCAGGCCACTGGACAGATCGATGTTGTTGATACGGTCGGTGGTAGGTGCATCGCCGGAGACACCGGTGCTGACCGTGCAGCCCGTGCACGCGACACCGCCGATGAGGCCGGGATTGATCGCACTCGGGCGGTTGCGATAGCTGCCGGTAGGCAGCACTTCGCGCAGCGTATAGGTCTGCAGCGGATCCAGCGCGTTGAAGGTGTAGCTGCCGTCCGCACCGGTGGTGGTGGTGGCCAGCACGTTGCCGGTGGTGTCGAGCAGTTCGACCGTCGCATTGGCGATGGGCGCATCACCGGCGTTGCGGGTATTGCTGTAGTTGCTGTCGACGTAGACGAAGCCGGCCAGCGACGGGCGACGCACTTCCGGGAAGTTGTAGCGCACAGCGTCCACGCCGGCGGTCAGCGCGATGCCGGTGTAGACCGAATCGGCGGTGGCGACCGGCGTGACGGCGGCAAAGGTGCCGCCCGCGGACGGTGCCTGGCCGCCGCTGGTTGGCGGTGCCACCGGACCGTTGACGTAGGTCGCCGGCTGCACCTGGGTCAGCGTGTAGCCCGCGCCATTGGCCGGCGCGAGATTCTGGAAGCGATAGGCACCGCTGGCATCGGTGGTAGCGGTCAGCGACACCGGGTTGCCGTAGGCGTCCTCACCGGTCAGGCGTACTTCCACGCCGGAGATCAGCGGTTCGCCGGCCTGCACGGTGCCGCCGTTGGCACCGGCGCGGTCGCGGTCCTGGAAGACCACGCCCGCGAGCGACGAGCGCACGACGGTGTGGGTGGTGGTGCCTTCGTCATTGCCCGGCACCGGGTCGACCTGGTCGCTGGTGGCGCGTGCGGTGTTGGTGCCGTTGCCGTTGGTGGGCAGCGTGGTCCAGCGCGCGGGAATCAGCACGCGGGTGCGACCGTCCAGGGCGAGGTCGCCCATGCGGCAGGTCAGGTTGCGGCCACTCAGGGTGCAGTTGCCGTTGCCGTTGCTCTGCACACCGGCGTCGGCCGTGTTGCCGGCCTTCTGCCAGGTGATCGCTTCGGCACCGCCGAGCACTTCCAGTCCCGTCGGCAGGGTATCGGTGACCACCACGCCATCACCGCGCATCGGCGAGTCGCCGTTGCGGTCGCGCGACAGGCTGTGGCCCGGGCCATTGTTGACCACGTCCACCACGAACCAGAACGGCTGGCGCAGGCTGATGGTGGTGGCCGCGGCGGGTAGGGGCTGCATCGGGTCCGGATTCGGAGCCAGCACCACGCTGTACTTGCTGGTGGCCAGGTCGGCGCGGGTACGGATGCTGGTTTCCTGCACCGCGTTGTTGTTGCTGGTGTCACGCTCGGTTTCGGCAGAGCGTGCGGTCACCGCATTGAGCAGCGTCGCACCGGTCGCCGGCGGCGAGTTCAGGTACTGATAGATCAGGTACAGGTAGCTGGTCTGACCGGCCGCGATCACACCCTGCTCGGTGGTCGACACGCCGATGCTCGGCATGCTGCACGACAGGGTCTGCGGCGCAGTCGTGGGGTTGCTGCTGCCTGCAGCCACGGTGCAGCGGTCACCCGGCGCTTCCAGCGCGCCCTGCGGCGTGGTCTGGGTGCCGATGCGGCTGCCGACGAAGGCGACGTTCGCGCCAGCGGCGGGCGTGATGGTGTCTTCGATGACGGTGCGGGTGGCCAGGGACGGGCCTTCATTGCGCACGCTGACCTGGTACAGGATGTAGTTGTTGGTTTCCTGCCCGGGACGCGAGTCGAAGCCCAGCGGGTCGACACCGCCGACGAAGTTCTGGTCGATCTTGTTGACGATCAGGTCGACTTCGCCCGCTTCGAACACCAGCACCGCGTTGCGCACGTCGTCGGTGGTGTTGCTGTTGTAGTTGTAGCTGCGGCCGCTGCTGTCGGTGCCACTGGCGGGAATGGCGGTACCGGTGTTGTCCGGGTCGAAATGGAAAGTGCCGACGTTGGTGAACTGGCGGCCCGTATTGCCGCTGTTGACGTTCGGGCGGATCACCACGTTCATGGTCTGCGTGGAGTCGTAGGCCATGTCCAGCGGCGCGCAGGTCAGGCGCAGCGTGGCCGGTGTGCCACCGGTGTTGAACCACGAGGTACCGCCCGGCGCGGTGGCCGAACTGATCGAAGCGTCATACGACGTCACCGTACAGGCGGTGTTGCCGCTGCCGGTGCGCGAGGCCGACACCAGCACGAACCCGGCGTCGTTTGCCGGCAGGGTGAAGGTGTCGCTGAACACCACGCCGCGTGCCAGGGACGGACCGCGGTTCTGGTAGGTGATGCGGTAGGTGGTGTTGACGCCGACGCGGCCCGGGCTGCCCGACGTGATGTCCTTGGCGGTAGTGGCCACGTTGGTCACCGGGTCGATCTGCACCCAGTCCGAGGCCGAGTTGTTGTTCGGGTTGGCTTCGCCGATGGCACCGGTGACCGACGGGTCCACGCTGACACCGGCGGTGTTGCAGAAGCGACCGGCCGGTTGCAGCTGACCGGCACAGGTGACGGCTCCCTGGGCCTGGCTGTCGTACAGCGCGCGGTTGACGCGGAAGGCGATGGTCGCGGTCGCGTTGGTGCCCAGCGGGGTGGTCAGGGAACGGCAGATCCAGCTGCTGCCGCTGAGACCGCAACTCCAGTTCGCCGGCCTGGTCACCTCGGTGACCGTGGTGGCACCCGATACGAAACCCGGGATCGGATCATTGACCACCACGCCGGTGGTCGGCGCGCCGGTGTTGGTCACCACCAGCGTGTAGGTCACCGACGCATCGGTGTCACGCAGGATGTTGTCGGCATCGCCAACCTCATTGGTGCGCTTGGTGATGGACAGGTCGGCGCGCGCATCGGTGGAGCGGCTTGATGCGCCGGTGCAGTCGTTGGTGGTATTCGGGTCGAGGTTGATGCCACCGCCGGTGGTCGGCTCGGCCGAACCGCCGCTGCCGCCGGTGCAGGCGGTGTTGGTCAGCGTGCCCTGCAGGCGCGCCAGCGTGCGCAGCGTCAGCATCTGCGAGTAGGCATTGACCGCCACCGGGTAGTTGGTGGTCTGGGTACAGGTCACCACCTGCGCTGCCGTGCCGCTCCACGCGCTGTCCACGCTGCAGCTGAAGTTGCCCACAGTGATCGGCGTGTTGGCGGCGTAGGGGTTGCCGTTGGCATCGACCCACTCCTCGCCCACGGCCAGCGTGTCCACGAGTTGCAGATTGGCGGTGACCGTGCGCGGCCCCATGTTCTGGGCGCGGATCGAGGAGGTCATGACGCTGTCAGTGCGCAGGCCGGTGTTGTTCCAGACCGGCACCAGCTGCGGCGTCTTGCTCTTGGTCATGCGGAGGTCGGCACCGTCGGGAATGACGGTCAAGCCGACGCTGGCCGTGTTGTTGGCACTGGCCGGGTCCGGCGTCGCCGCGCTGATCACCGCGGTGTTGGTGACGGTGCCGCTGCTGTTGGTACCGGTGGACGGCACCTGCGCCTGGATGCGGATCTGGGCCTGCGTACCGGACGCGAAGCTGGCCGCGTTACAGGTGACCCGGGTGCGTTCGACGTTGTTGCTGCAGGTCCAGCCGGCGGGACCGGACACACCGTTGACGAGGAAACCTTCCGGCAGCGGATCGTCGATCACCACGGTGCTGGCCGCGCTCGGGCCATCATTGCGCGCGGTCAGCGTATAGGTCACTTCCGATCCGGCGGCCGCTGGAGCCGGTGACACCGACTTGGACA
This sequence comes from Stenotrophomonas sp. PS02289, assembly GCF_029960115.1. Classification (GTDB taxonomy): domain Bacteria; phylum Pseudomonadota; class Gammaproteobacteria; order Xanthomonadales; family Xanthomonadaceae; genus Stenotrophomonas. The sequence continues at coordinate 15,304 of NZ_JASCOZ010000024.1, read as the reverse complement.
GCAGCAGGTCGGCACCGGCGGTCACCGCCGTGGTGACGCTGGACGAGTTGTTGTTGGGAACAGCGTCCGGCACCGAGCCGGCGTTGACCACCGCGGAGTTGACGATGTTGCCAGTGCCCACGTTGACCTTGCCGCGGAACGTGTAGCTGGTGGTTGCGCCCACCGCCAGGGTGCCGTTGTAGGTGCCGTTCTGCTGGCTGAACGACCAGTCCGCGCCACTGGGGGTGCCGACCAGGGTGACGTTCGGCGGCAGCGTATCGACCACGTTGAAACCGGTGGTGACGCTGGGGCCGTTGTTGCGTACGGTCAGGCGGTACAGCACTTCACCGCCGCCGATGACCTGGCCCGGCGATGCGGTCTTTTCCAGTTCCAGATCTGCCGCCGCCTGGATGGTGGTGTTCTGGCTGGTGCGGTTGTTGGGAACGTTGGTGTCGCTGCCGAAGAACGGGTCGTTGTTTTGCAGGTCGCTGATCGGGGAGGTTGCCGGGGGCAGCGCCGAGGCAAAGCCAATCGCCGCGCGCACGGTGATGGTGGCCGGCTGCGAGGCCAGCGTGGTCACCGGAAGCTTGAATTCATACGGCGTGCCGTTGGCGGACAGCGACGGATTGGTGCAGACCACGCGGGTAATGCCGTTGGCACCGGCCGAGCTGCTGCAGCCGGCGGGGGCGGTGCTGCCCAGTGCGGTACCGGCCGGCAGGTCGAAGATGGTCACGCTGCCGGTGGCGTTGTCGTTGGCCCCGTTCTCGACCTTGACGTTGTAGATCACCGTGGTGCCCGCCGGCACCGGGTCGTAGCCGGTGTCGGAGAAGTCGGTGATCTGCAGGTCGATGGCCAGCGCCGGCAACGGCAGCAGCATCAGGGTGGTCAGCGCACGTCGCAGCCAGGCGTGGCGCACGCGTGATCCGCGCGCGCGCTCGAACAACGACACCGCCGCGCAGATGACTGCGCGATCGCTTTGGCTGGACATGCGTGTTTTCCCCTGTTCCGGTTGCGGCCTGGCAGGGGCGGTGGGTCAGCGCGTGATGGTCGCAGCCGGCCCGGACAGTCCCTGTCGGTTGGATCCCGGGCGTACAGGCGACCGGCGTCGCCGGCAGGACCGGGCGGCGCGCATTGTGTTGTGAATAAATCGTGAAGTCAGTGCCGCGCGACTCACCCTCGCTCACACTTGCTCACGGCAGACGGATGCACGTCGTACATCTGGTGGAAAGCCCCCTTTTTGTTAAAGGGGGCGCGCCAACGGCGCGGGGATAAGGTGGAATGCGCGAACGGAAACTGGCACCTCAGGTGCCGGTTTCCGTCCATAAATAGCCCGCCCCGCGCAGCGCGCGCACCGGCAGGGTCAGCCCGGTGGCGTTCTGCACCCGGCTGCGCAGTCGGTGCACCAGCACGTCCAGGCGATGCGGATCGAAGTCCCAGGGCGTGTCAGTGATGGCAGCAATCAGTGTTTCGCGCTCGACCGGCGCACTGGATGGCGTCATCAGCGCGCGCAGGAAACCGCGCTCTGCGCCGGTCAGGGCCAGGTTCTTGCCGTTGGGGGCCTGCAGGTTCCAGCCGTCGCTCTGCAGCTGCCAACCGGGAACGGCCGGGGCCGTGCCTGCCGCCGATGCCGGCCGATCACGGTGCAGGCGGCGGCGCAGGCTGACCAATGCAGCGGCGAGCAGGTCGCCGGCCACCGGTTTGACCAGATACACGTCCGCGCCGAGCGCCAAGCCATGGGTCATGTCGTGGGTGCTGCCACGGCCGGTGAGCATGACGATGCCGATGTCGGCCATGCCGCGCAGGTGGCGGGCCACCGCGTAGCCGTCCTCGCCCGGCAGGCCGATATCGAGCACCACGATGTCGCAGCGCTCCACGGCCAGATGCCGGTACAGCGCCTCGGCACTGTCCAGCCCGCGCGCCGTTGCACCACGCCAGCGCAGGTCATCCACGCTCAGGGCCAACAGCTCCGGGTCGTCCTCGACTACCCAGACGTGCAGGCCTTCCAATGTCGTCTGCGGGGCCGCGGGATCACCGCGACCGTCTTCCTTCACTGCCACCCGGTACCTGTCACATCTACTCGATTCCAGGGCCAGTCTGCCCCGGAATGAAGTCAAATGCGACCCAAGGGTGCCCCGACCATGGTCGGGGGGCCGTCATTCGGCCGGAACGCCCATCTCTTTCAACAGCTCGGGGGCCGGGTAGACCTTGGCCAGCAGCCAGCGCAGGTAGCGCATGTCCACGTGCACGGCGCGCTTGAAGCGGGGGTCGAACCACCAGCTGGCGCTGACCGACTCCCAGTTGCTGTCGAAGTTCAGCCCGATCAGCTCGCCCCGCGCATTCAGCACCGGCGAACCCGAGTTTCCGCCCGTGGTGTCCAGGTTGGTCAGGAAGTTGACCGTCTGGGTTTTCAGCACCGGGTCGGCCGTGCTGCCGAAGTCACCCTTGGCAATGGCTGCCAGCAGCGGCTTGGGGGCGTCGAACGGATAGGCGTTGGTGTTCTTCTCGACAATGCCGGCCACGGTGGTGACCGGATCGAAATGCACCGCATCGCGCGGCGACAGCGCCTCCACCTTGCCGTAGCTGATGCGCAGGGTACGGTTGGCGTCCGGGTAGACCGCACGGCCCTGCTTGGCGCGCCAGGCGAACAGCGCCTGCATATAGGCCGGGCGCAGGCGCAGCTGCTCGCCTTCACGCTGCTTGCGCTGGTCTTCCAGGCGCAGCTGCGCGGCCACCAGCGGGCCGGCCAGGTCGATCAGCGGGTCGCGGGCCAGGGCCTTGCCTTCCTTCGCGGCGGCGAAGCGGCTCAAGCGCTGCGCTTCCTCACCCAGCGTGGTGCTGGCGTACAGCGTATCCAGCGCCTTGGCCAGCGCCGCCGGGGTGCGGCCAAAGCCGGCGTCGAACTCGGGCACGCGCTGCGCGTCGGGCAGCTGCTGGTAACGGGTCAGCAGCGTGGTCAGCAGGGCCTTTTCCACGGCTGGCGCATAGCGGCGCTGGACCTGCTTGAGGGTGCCCTCGATCAGGGCCTGGTCGCGCTGCTGATACCCGGTCTCGCGCTCCGCGTCCGGCTTGGCCGACTCGATCCGCAGGCGCTCCAGCATCAGCGCCGAGCGCAGCAGCTGGCTCTGGCTGGCGGCCAGGTCCAGCAGCAGGTCGCGCTCGCCGACCGACGCACCCTGCGACAGCGACGCGAACAGCGCCTGGATGTCGGCCTGGTACTGGGCATCGGTGGCCTTCAGCATGGCCGCTTCGTCGCTGGCGCGCTGGGCCTTGGCGTCGCTGCGCAGCAGGCCTTCCAGCTCGCCGGCGGCGCGCTTGCGGTTGTTCTTCAGCGACTGCAGCTGCGAGGCATAGCGGGTGCGCGCCTGTGCGTCCTTGGCCGTGGCCGCTTCAATGGTGTCGATCATCTGCTGGAACACGTCGACCCGGCGCGGCAGCACCGCGTCGATCTGGCCAGCGAATTCGGCGGCGGTGCGGTGCCGGTAGGTGATGCCCGGGTAGCCGGCCAGCATCGCGTAATCGCCGGTCTTGGGGCCATCCAGCGCCATTTTGAGGTGCGCGGGCGGCTGGTACGGAACGTTGTCCGGGCTGTAGGCCGCCGGCTTGCCGTCCTTGCCCACGTAGGCGCGCAGCAGGGTGAAGTCGCCGGTGTGGCGCGGCCACATGAAGTTGTCGATCTCATCGCCGTAGTTGCCGATCGCGCGCGGCGGTGCATACACCAGGCGCACATCGCTCAGTTCCAGCTGGCGGATGCGGTAGAAGTCGGTGCCGTAGTACATGTCGGCAATGCTGCAGCGCACGTTGCCGGCGCTTTCGCACTCGGCCACCAGGCGCTTGCTGGCCTTGTCCACCGCATCGAAATAGGCGCGGCCGGTCTTGCCACGGGCCTCGCCCAGCACCTCGTCGGTGACCTTGTCGAAGCCGGTGGTGACCAGCACGCGGAAGTCCGGGTTGGCCGGGCGCTCGTCGCTGCGGCCGCTGGCGATGAAGCCGTTGTCGATCAGGTTGTGCTCGGGCGAGCTGTTGTACTGGATCACGCCCATCGCCACGTGGTGGTTGGTCAGCAGCAGGCCATCGGCCGACACGAACGAACCGGTGCCACCGCCAGCACGGACCACCGCGCTCAGCGGCGGCGCGGTCACGTTGGCCAGGTCGGCCGGATTGCCCTTGAAGCCCGCCGCCTTCAGCGGCTTGGCCAGTTCGGGCAGCTGGGTCGGCATCCACATGCCTTCATCGGCGTGGGCGCTGGCGGCCAGGGTCAGCCCCAGGGCCAGGGCGGTGGAGAGGGCAGTGCGTGCGGACATCGGCATTTCCGGCAGTACGAAACAGCCCGGGACCATAGCCGCTGGGGCATGTGGGGGCAACGGCCAATGGTCAGGGGCGACATCCGCTGGCTAGAATCACCCCCTGAGCAAGGGGGATTGCAGATGATCGTAGGGATAGATCTCGGGACCACGCATTCGTTGATCGGCGTGCACCGGGCCCAGGGAGGGGAGCTGTTCCCCAATGCACACGGCGACCTGCTGACCCCGTCGGTGGTCAGCCTGGACGGTGACACCGTGCTGGTCGGCAAGCCGGCACAGGACCGGCTGGTGACGCACCCACACCTGAGCGTGGCGGCCTTCAAGCGCTTGATGGGCACCTCCCACGAGACCAAGCTGGGCGACCGCCGCTTCCGTCCGGAGGAACTTTCCGCGCTGGTGCTGCGCTCACTGCTGGCCGATGCCGAGGCGGCACTGGGCGAGCGGGTCACGGAAGCCGTGATCAGCGTGCCCGCGTATTTCACCGATGCGCAGCGCAAGGCCACCCGCGCCGCCGGCGAGCTGGCCGGAATCAAGGTCGAGCGCCTGATCAATGAACCCACCGCGGCCGCCCTCGCCTACGGCCTGCGCGACCGCGCCGGCGAAGGCCGGGTGCTGGTGCTGGACCTCGGGGGCGGCACGTTCGACGTGTCGATCCTGGAGCTGTTCGACGGCGTGGTCGAGGTCAATGCCACCGCCGGCGACAACTACCTCGGCGGTGAGGATTTCCTGGAACTGCTGATCAAGACCTTTTGCCAGCGCAACCGCATTGAGCTGAGCCGGCTCAAGCCGGTGGATCTGGCCGTGCTGCGTCAGCGCATGGAGCAGTTCAAGCGTGCGCTCACTGACGAGCGCAGCATCGATCTGGAGCTGAAGCTGGAAGGCAACGCCTTCACCTGGTCACTGGACGAAGCCGGCTTCGCCCAGCTGGCCGAGCCGCTCCTGCAGCGCATGCGCGCGCCGATCGAACGCGCCATGCGCGACGCCAAGCTGAAGCCGTCCGACCTGGACGACATCGTGCTGGTCGGTGGCGCGGTGCGCATGCCGATGGTGGCGCGTCTGGTCACCCGCATGTTCGGTCGCCTGCCGCTGCGTCATATCCACCCTGACCAGGCGATTGCGCTGGGCGCGACGGTGGCCGCCGGGCTGAAGAGCCGCGACGAGTCCCTGGAAGAAGTGGTACTGACCGATGTGTGCCCGTACACGCTGGGCACCCAGGTGGCGCATCGCGTCGGCAACCAGATCCAGGCCGGGTATTTCCATCCCATCATTCCGCGCAACAGTGTGGTGCCGGTCAGCCGCGAGGACAGCTTTTACCCGATGCACGATGGCCAGAAGCAGGTCCGCATCGATGTGTTCCAGGGTGAAAGTCCGATGGTGGAAAAGAACATCAAGCTGGGCGAGATCAACGTGCCGCTGACCGCCGGCCAAGGGGAGAGCGGCGTCCTGGTCCGCTTCACCTATGACATCAACGGGCTGCTGCAGGTCGAAGTCACCGAAACCGGCTCGGGCAAGCGCCACGAGCTGCTGATCGAGCAGAACCCGGGCCTGATGGACGACGCGGAGATCCGCGAGCGTCTGGAACGCCTGCAGTCACTGAAGATCCATCCGCGCGAACAGCAGCAGAACCTGGCCCTGATCACCCGCGCCGAGCGCGTGTACGAAGAGCACGTGGCGATGCGCAGCAGTGTGCAGGAGTGGATCGCGCACTTCCGCAATACGCTGGAATCGCAGGATCTGGCCCGGATCGAGCAGGACCGGAAGCGCTTTGCCACGGCATTGGACGAACTGGAAACGCTCTGATGAGCAACCTGCGGGAGCTGCGTCAACTGGCCGCGAGCGGAGACGAACGGGCGGTCAAGCGTGCCTATGCACGCGCGTTGAAGGTGACCCGCCCTGAGGATGATCCGGTCGGTTTCCAGCAGCTGCACGACGCCTATCAGCAGGCGTTGGCGCTGTGCCGGTCGATCCAGGAGCGCGGCGGCAACGTAGCGCTGGAGGATCCGCCGCTGCGACGGGAGGCCCCGGTGTCCGCGCAGACCGCAGCAGCGGTGTCGCCCCCCGCTACGTTCGCACCCAGCCAACGCGTACCGCTGTCCTTGCCGGCGCAGCCCGATCCCCGCGCGGTGGCCGCCGTGCTGCTCAGTGAAGGCAGCCATACGGCCCATCTGGACTACCGAAACTGGCTGCGCGACCACAGCCGCGAGTGGTCACTGGACACGCGCGATGCCATCGGTGCGCTCGTGCTGCATGCCCTGCGCCACGACCAGGTGGCGATGAACGGAGACAACCTGACCGCGTTACAGCGCCTGTTTGGCTGGGATGATGTCAGCGGTGGCGTGGATCCGCGTCAGTGGCAGTGGATGGTCCAGCGCGCGGGACAAGCCTGGTTGCAGCTGCCGGCGCAGAACACCGCACTATCGGCGCTGATGGCCAGCTACGACGTGTCGCGCCCCACTCCGCGCCAGGTACGATCGGCACTGGATGCCCTGCGCACTCCGCGTCCACGCTGGCGCAACCTGGTGGATGCGCTGCGTCCTGTGCGCGCGCGCCGGGTGGTCGCGTTGATGAAGGTACTGGGCTGCCATCCTGACATCCCCCTGCCCGACGGCATCGACCCAGGACAGGCGAACTTCTGGGGCGGGCAGTCGGTACCCACGCACCGCCTGGCGTTGCAGGTGGCGCTGCTGCGCTCGTCTGTGATCAGTGCCGTGATCCTGGGCATCATCGTGTTCTCACTGTGGGCGGAAGGGCTGACCCAGATGCCGAGTGCGGAGACGCTTCTGTTCACCACCGGTGCGGTGCTGCTGCCGCCCGCACTGGTGCTGCTGGGCTTTGCCAAGCGCTCGCTTTACTACTGGCAGATGGACCCCGAGGAGGTGCGCGTTCGGCATCCCTGGTTGCGTGCGCTGGGCGTCCCGGTCATGGTGCTGATCCTATGCGGGCTGTTGCCACTGGTGGAGTTTGGCGGCCCGCTGGCACTGGGTGCCGTGTGGATGCTGTCCTGGCAGATTCTGCGCATTGCACAGCTGCGTAGCTGCGCCCGCAAGGGCGTTGCCTCACCGACCGGCAGCGGTGCCTTGTTCGTCATGGTGGCTGCCTCGATGCTGGTCCTGCCGGCACTGGTTGCCGCGCTGGTGTACTGGGGCATGGACCTGTACCGTCACCGCGGCAGAATACATTGGGTGCATCGGAACGCATGAGTTGGGGACTGGAGTGGTTGGGGCTGGAGCCCGACGCAGACGAACGCACGATCAAGCGCGCCTATGCGAAGCGTCTTCGCGTCACGCGACCCGACGAGGATGCCGCCGGCTTCCAGGAGCTGCATGAGGCCTACCAGGCCGCGTTGGCATGGGTGCAGGCGCGTGCGGAGCATGCGTCGTCGAGCGACGACGCCATCGAAGCCGTGGAGACGGTCACCGCCGAAGCAGTGGTCCCGCACGATCCGGTGCGGCCAGCCATTCGCCAGACCGAGGTGATCGATCCTGCAGTGGACGCCTCCGCGTTCGCACAGCGCGTGGTCGCGGCGGCCTCGGACGCAGCACCGGCCGAACTCGAACACTGGCTGCAGCAGCAGCCTGAGTTGTGGTCGCTGCGCGACAAGCCGCAGATCGGTGCCGAGGTGCTGCACCAGCTACTGCACACAGACGCGGCGATCCACGCCCGCAACTTCAACCAGCTCAGCGCGTTCTTTTCCTGGAACGTGCTGGATGGCGGAGTGGACCCCGACGTCGCCAGCGCATGCCGCTGGCGTCTGCATCGGCGCTGGCTGCTGCAGGCGAAGGACCCGACTGACCTGACCACTCTGCTCAGCCACGAAGGGCCCGCCGTGACACCGACTGAGGCCCGAGCGCGCGTCGAACGCCTTACCCAGCCACGATCACGACTGCGATGCCTGTTTGACGCACTACCGCCCGGGCGCGTGGATGCGATGCGACGCACCCTGGAGATGCTGGACGTGCGGGACGCCGCCCAGACCCCGTCGCCGATGCAACCTGCCCAGGTTGGGTTCTGGCTGGCCGTCGCGCATCGCAACCAGATCAATGCGCCCAAGCTTCAGCTGGCACTCCTGCGCAGCCTGCTGTGCGCGCTCGGCTGGCTGGCCCTGCTCGGGGCGATAGGCCTGGTGGATGATCCGACGCGACGGCGGAGCGGCGGAGTCGCCAGCATCAACGAGGTTGCCCTGTTCGGCAGCGCGGCGATCCTGCTGTTTGGATCCCTGCTGCTGCCCGTCATCGCCTTCATCCAGTGGCAGGTGGGCGCGGAGCATCCAAGGCCACGCAGCTGGATCGCCAGGCTGTTGTTCATTCCGGTACTTGCGATTGGTGCGCTGTTGATCATTCACATGGCGGATGCGCGCATGCTCGGAAGTGTGCTGGCGTGGGGCACCATGGCACTGGCTGGCATTCGACTATGGGTACGCGGCCAGTTCGCGGTGAGCTTCAGCCCATGGATGATCTTCGTCGCCATTCCTGTGGTGAAGCTGGGCGCGGCCGCACTGATGGTGGGCGAGGTCGCGGTGGCGATTGCCCTGTTGCTCTGGGTGGTTGACGCAGTAAACCAGGTTCCGCTGGCGAATGCGCCGGGGCATGCGAGGAAGCGCGGGTGAGTTGGGGACTGGAGTGGTTGGGGCTGGAGCCCGACGCAGACGAACGCACGATCAAACGCGCCTATGCGCAGCGTCTTCGGCAGACACGCCCTGATGAAGATCCGGCGGGCTTCCAACAGCTGCATGACGCGTATCAGGACGCACTGGCGGCGTGCCGTGCAGGAGCACCCGAAGCGGCATCAACGGCGTTCCCGCTCGGAGCACCTGCAGGCGTCGCATCACGTATGCATGCAGCTGATACCCCGCCCTCTTCAGTGCAGCAGCCCGCCTCCGACGCGGCAGATCAGGTTCACACTGCGGATGGAGGTCCTTTGCCCCCGCAGCCGGAACCGTTCGTGGCCTTGAGCAGGGTGTTGCAGGAAGGCGACCAGCCGCAGGACGCGCATTTTCCCCGTTGGCTGCAACAGCAGAGCAAGGACTGGTCACTGGTCACGCGTGATTCGATATCCAGGGCGCTGCTCGACGCGCTTCGTCGTGACGAAGTCGCCATGCGCGACTCCAATCTGTACGAACTGTATGCACTGTTCGGATGGAACGAGGTGGCCGAAGGCGTTGACGTACATGAGCTGAACTGGTTGGCTCAGCGTGCCAATGCCATCTGGCTGCAACGGCCATCCCAGCAGTTCACTCTGTCGTTGCTTCTCACCAGCAATCCCCAGGGTCGCCCAGGGGTGGCCGAGATTGCCGACATGCTGGACCAGCTGCAGCGGCCGCGATCGCATCTGCGCAATCTGCTGGCCTCCTTCCGCTCCACGCGTACCTACTACATTCTCCGCATCATGGAGGTGCTGGGCTGCCAGCCCGGCCTACCGCCGCCCAAAGGCATTGATCCTGTCCAGATGCACTTCTGGATGGCGGTCGAAAGCGATGTCACGCATCGATTCCGCCTGCAGTCGCGATTGCTGCGGTCACTGTCGTTCAGTACTGCACTCGGCATCGGCTGGACCATCCTGCTGTGGCTGGCGTGGAGCGGCGAGACCCCCACCCGATCTGATCTGCAAACGGTGACCGTTGGGTATCTGGCAGCCCTTCTGGGACCACCGGTGATCACGCTGGTGAACTTCACCCAGCTCTGTCTGTACCGGTATCAAGGTGCCGACGAGAGTGTGCCAACACGGCATCCATGGTTACGGATACTGTTTATTCCGCTGGTGCTTGCCCTCTGCGCCTTGGCGTGGCCCTGGCTGACCGGGCATGGGGCGGCTTTCATGCTGGTTGGCTGGCCGTTGTCCTGGAAGCTGTTGCGACTAGCACAGGTCCGCTTCTGGCACCGTCGCGACAAGCCTCTTGATATCAATGGTTTCAGGCTGTTCTGGATGTTGGCCGCCTGTGCATTGGTGGCACCGGCCCTGGCCTGGGCCCTGCTCTACTGGACGTTGGATCTGCTGTATCAAGGCCGGCGATTGCGCTGGTCCAATGGTTAGCGCTTGCCGCCCACGGGGATGCAGGTAATTCAGGGCCGTCGTTCGTCGATCGACACCACCTGAGGTGCTCAGCGGCGCGCATCGCGTACGGGGTGATCGCGACGTTCGCCCTTGGGGCGATGTCGCTCGCGTCGTTAGACTCCGCTCCGACGGATCATCGTGCAATTGCGCACGCCGCGATGGAACGCTACTGACGTGACGGACATGACTCAACACGCTCGCTTTCACCTTGTCTATGACGGCCCCGCCCTGGTGCAGCACCAGATGGAGGTGCGTGCCCTCGCTCCTGCCCTGCTCGCCATGGGTGAACTGGTCGAGCGCGCCAATGAACTGATCAATGGCAGCCAAGCCAAGGTCACGCTGAATGTCCACGCGTCGTTCAAGTCGGGCTCGTTCGGTATCGATCTGGAACTGGCGCAGTCGCTGTGGCAGAAGGCAATGGATTTCGCCAATGGCGGTTCAGTCTCGGGCGTTCTGAATCTCGTTGGCCTGCTGGGTATCGGTACATCCGCGGGCGTCGGCATGGTGCAGGTCATTCGCTGGCTCCGCGGTCGCGGTGTAGATCGCATCGAATCCCTTGGCGAGGGCAAATCACGCCTGCACGTCGAGGGGGAGCACCTGGACATTGAAGAGCCCGTCCTTGTGCTGCTGCAGGATTACCGGGTGCGTAGAGCACTTGAGGCCGTCATCACCGATCCACTGCGCAACGAAGGCATCGACTGCGTCGCCGTGGTGGATCACCAGGTCCAGCGTGTGCTGCTGTCCATCGAGCGCGCTGAGGCGGTGTACTTCAAAGCACCCAGCCCGGAAGACGAAACGCTGCAGAGCGACGAGTACGTCGATACCTTGCAGGTACTGACCCTCGCGTTCCAGGATGGCAACAAGTGGCGCTTCACCGAAGGCGGCGGCGTTACCTACTATGCCGTTGTGCAGGATGAGGACTTCCTCAGCCGGGTTCATCTCAACCAGGTGAAGTTCGCCAAGGACGACATCATCAAGGCGCGCATCCGTCGCACCCAGCGCATCACCAAAGACGGGTTGAAAGCCGATTACGAGGTGTTGGAGATTCTGGAGCATCGCAGCGCCGCACCCAAGGTGCAGCTGCGGATGAACTTTGCGGGCAATACCCGCGCTCCCCAGTCGTGAATCCCCGCATGCGTCCACGCAGGGATTCACTGGCGTAAGTTCATCGGGCAGCCGTCGTCATGCTGCTTGTGGGCGCTTGTCCCTCACGTCGGTACGTCACCGCAATCTTGGGTTCGTGCGTTGAGAGCATGACGAAGCCGGGGCCGGCTTCCACCTTCAAGCGTGTGCCTGGTTCAATGCCTGCGCGCGCCATCCACATGCCGCGCAGCTTTACGCAGGGGATCAGCGGATCGCCGGGCTGGGGTTCGATGCCTTCGTGACGCAGCGTGTGGACCTGGACGCTGCGCGGGGTGTGCCAGTGGTAGGTGATGCGGGTTTTGTCTTTCTTCTGCATGGAGAGCCTCGATTGGAGATTCTTCCCCGCCGGGATGGCGGGGAAGCCGGGAGGCTGAAAGCCGTGCATATCCAAACGGCGTGACGTATTTCCGCGAAGGTGTTGTATTGCGCCACCCTCCCGGCACGGTCTTTGTTACTTCGATATGCGAGAGCTTTCAGACTCTTGGGCTAACCATGCAACAGACGCCACCATAGCGGATGTAGGAATTTTTGCGTGATGTTGGCGGTGCGCGTGATTCCGTTTCGCGGCATGACGTGATCGGATCGCGGAACGCGATTGGGCGTTGTGACACAGGGCCATTCGGGATTTTGATGGGTGTCGCAGCCGTCGTTGGATGGGTGGCCGCATGTCGAGGAGCAGAATTTTTGCGGTGGCGCGATTGGCATGGTTTCGCGCGGGAAGCGCGTTTCGATCCGGGGTCATGCGTTACCGGATGTGGGGTGTTTCAGGGCCGTCGTCTGTCGACCGACGCTACCAAGCCAGAGCCAAAGCCAGAAGCAGGTCCAGCGCCAGCGACGCCGTTGGGTTTTGATTTCCGTTGGCCACCGACCATTTGTCGTGGCGGATTGGGGTGGGCTGGAGGGGGCGTGAGCCGCATGGATGCGGCGACCGAGCCTCCATGGATGGATTCACGGCGTCCCCCGGAACGCCCATCCCGAGCCGCCAACACAGAGAACCGATGACCACCGGCTGTTCGCCAGGAACCAACAGCAGCCGGGCAGAGCCCGGCTCTACGGATCATTGCAATCGCATAGCCATCGATGCGGTGCCAGGCGCGAGGTTATTTCTCGCGCCGCCAGTTGAGGGAGCCTCGGTTTTCTACCGTGCTCGATTCGAGTTCGAGGTCGAAGCCGCGGCGCAGCAGGTACTTCAGTGTCAGTACCGAACCGCTGCCCACCATCGACACGCCGTAGCCGATGTACAACTTCGGCGAGATGTACTTGCCGAAGCCGATCACCGATCCGCCCAGCGCGCGCGACTGGCTTACGCCCGCGTCGTCCAGGCCCAGCTTCGCGCCCAGCTGCGACGCCAGCAGGCCACTGCCCGCCGACAACGCAGCCGAGGCCGCCGTCACCTGCTGCGTCTGGTCGCTGCTCGCGTTGGTCAGGCTGCGGCCCAGTACCAGGTAGGCCAGCGCTTCCGACTGCGACATCGCCGGCTCCGACCACACGTCCACGCGCGGCGACTGCGCCCGTCCCGTGACGTCGATGCCCGCCGTCACATCGCCAATCCGACGCTCCGCGCGGATGTTGATGCGCGGGTCGCTCACCGCGTTGTAGTTCCAGTTGAGGTTGCCACGCGTGATCGTCAGATCCTGGCCGTACGCCTTGTAACGCCCGCGCACTTCCAGCGCACCGTTGGCCGTCATCTCACGACCCGGTCGCGCCCATACCTGCATCTTGCCGCCCAGACCGCCCTTCAAGCCGAAGCCGGCCATGTTCACCTTGTCGCCCAGGCTCACCGTCAGGTCCATGTCCAGCGGCGAGGTCGGGGTTTCTTCCGGGTCTGCCGGGTCCAGGATCACCACGTCCTCGGAGACCGACGTGCCACGGTCCAGGCGCTCCAGGTCGATGTCCGCCTCCGGCACGTGCACCTGACCGCGCAGCTGCATCGCTTCCTTGGCCAGCGTGAAGTCCAGGTCCGGGTTGGCCACGATCCGCAGTTCCGGCGTGTTCGACAGCAGTACGTTCTCGCCGTGGATGTGCAGCTGCAGCGGCTGCGCGTCGCCGAACCACGACAACCCGCCGTCCACATACAACGTGCCCTTGCCCGAGTTCGCCTGCGCCTGGATCTTCGCCGACCCGTCCGGCTGCGCGACGAAGCTGCCCGAGCCCTGGTCGAAGGTCAGACCCAGCGCCGGGAACTCGCCCTTGAAGTTGCTCAGCTTCGCATCGCCGCCCAGCGACGGCTGCCCGCGCGTGCCGCGCAGGCTCACGTGGCCTTCAATCAGGCCCGTCGGCCGCACGATGTCCGGCGAGAACAGCTCCAGCCAGTACAACCGCGACATGTTGAGGTACAGCTCGCCATTGAGCGGCGCGCTCGGCTCCCAACCGGTCTGGAACTTCGCGTCAACGAAGCCGTTGCCCTGGAAACCCACGCCCAGCTTGCCCACGATCTGCGCCGGCGTCATCTCCACGCTCGCCGAGAACTGGTCATAGCGCACCAGTTCGCCACGCGCGTTGTCGCCCAGGCGGATGCCGCCTTCCAGCGAGGCAATCCGAACGCTGCCTTCCCACGCATTGCCACGCGGCCGGATCCGCCCATCCATGGTCACTTCGCCGCGCAGATGGATGCGTCGGCCCGACTGTGGCGGCAGCCACGGCTGCACCAGCGCCAGCGGCAAGGCATCACCGCGCACCACCAGCCCGTCGCGCGGCCAGTTCGCACTGGCGCACAGCGCGCCGCCGGTCGCCGCACCCAGGCAGGTGTCGCTCAGAGTGAAGGTGCTGCCCTGCACTGCGAACGTCGCCGGGCCGCGCAGGTTCCAGGCGTCGCCCTTGACCGGCGCGATGTTCAACTGCGAAACATCGCCGCGCCACGCACTGCCCTGCTGACGTACCCCACCCTGCAGCGCCACCGCGCCCAGTTCGTTGCGCGCCTGCGCGTCCAGCCGCAGGTTGGACACGCTGCCGCTCGCATTCACGCTCAGCGTATCGAGCAGCATCCCCACCTGCACCGCCGTGCCCTGCAGCGCCAGCGTACCGCTGTCGCCCTGCCACGGCAGTCGGCCCTTGAGGCTGACCGACTCGGCACTGTAATCGCCGTAACGCAGGCCGTTGCCGACCAGATCGGCGGTGATGTCCGGCGCGGTGCGCGGTCCGCGCACCTGCACCGAGCCGCGCAACGTGCCGCTGTTGCCGGGCAGCAGGTCATCCAGCTGCACCGGGTCCAGCTGTGCCTGCACGTCCAGGCGGTCGCCGACGCTGCCCTTGGCGGTCAGGCGGCTGTTGCCGACGGCCAGGCGCACGTCACCCTCGCCCTGCGCGCCGCGAATGGCAAAGCGGCCCTGTGCGTCCACCGAACGACTGCGCAGGGTGCCCTTGATCCCGGGCACGTCCACAGTCGCTTCATAGGTCGCTGCGGTGCCGGGCGCGCTGCCCGGCGGCGGCGGCACCTGCCGGCCCTTGGAGGCCAGCGAACCGGACAGGCGTCCGTCCCAGCCCGGCACGAAATAGCCCGGGTCGAACCCGGCCAGCTTTGCGGCCACGTCCCAGTCCAGCTGCGGAGCCCAGGCCACCTGGCCGGTAGCGTCCAGCGTGCCGCCCGGGGTCTTGGCCTGCAGCTGCTTGATCTGTGCCGCCTGGTCGCTGCCGCGGATGTCGAACTGCAGGTCGGCGCTCTGCTGCTCGCGCTCGACCGAGGCCTCACCCACCGCGGCCCACTGCTTCAGCGTGCCGGCCAGACCCATGCGCGCTTCCTTCAGGGTCACCGGTACCGGCGCGGCCGCGCCCGGGGTGGGCGGGGGGGGCGGCGGCACGGGAGTCAGGTCGGGGGGCGCGAATTGGAAACG